>NZ_JBQIIT010000004.1:0-77202 GCF_056795635.1 Adlercreutzia sp.
GCCGAGCTTCATGAGCGGGCGTTGTCTCAGGGGAAAGTGCCCACCATAGAGGATCTGATGATCGCAGCCATCTGCAAGCGCAACGACTGCATTTTGGCAACGCGCAACGTGAAGGACTTCGATTATTTGGCCATCGACGTGGTCAATCCCTTTGAGCGCTGAGTATGTGAGGAGACAACGCTATGGGTCTGGGAATGCGGCGGTGCCGGCTGGAGGGCACGCCCATCGTGTATCACGTGGACAAGACAGAGGGAACGCCGTGGGTGCTGCTGCTCCACGCGGCCTTCGTTGATCATCGGATGTTCCGAGCCCAGGTGGAGGCCTTCCGCGGACGCTATAGCATCATCGCTGTGGATATTCTCGGCCATGGTGGCTCCACTGAGGCACGGCGCGGTGATAGCCTCGAATCCATGGCCTCGTGGTTGAATGCCATCCTGGAGGCCGAGGGTGCCCGTGCGGCCCACGTGGTGGGCGTGTCGCTCGGCGGCGTGCTGGCCCAGGATTTCGCCTGCGCCTATCCGGAACGGGTGGCGTCCCTGGCCTGCTTTGGCGCCTACGACATAACGCGCCCCGACTCCGAGTTGCTTAAGGCCAATGGGGCCGCCCAGATGGCCATGGTGGGCAAGGCCCTCGTGTCGGGACGGTGGTTCGCCGAGTCCAACAAGGCCATTTCGGCCTACACCGACCAGGCGCAACAGGAGTTCTACGAGCTCAATCTGGGCTTCCCCAAGCGATCGCTGCGGCATCTGGCGGCCTTGGGCAAGCTGGTGGGCAAGCACGAGCCGCGCCCGCGTCCCTACCCGCTGCTCATCGGCTGCGGCGAGCGCGACTTGCCCATGGAGCTTGAAGCCGTGCAGACCTGGGCCACGGCCGAACCCGACAGCTCGGTGGCCGTCGTGGAAGGTGCCGGCCACTGCGCCAATATGGACGCCCCCGACCGCTTCAACGATATCCTGCGCCAGTTCTGGACAAGCGGGGAATAGACCCACCCGTGTGGGGCGGGCGGACGGGCTAGTCGCGCTCGCTCCAGCGGCGGCAGCTGCCTTGCGGCGTTCGACCCGGCGGCGACAGGCATTCCGCGACGCTTGAGAGAAGAAAGGGCGGCACGTTGATCATAAGCGCGAGCCGAAGGACCGACATCCCCCGATTCCACAGCGCGTGGATGGTCAATCGCGTGAAAGAAGGGTTCGTCGACGTGAGGAACCCTCTGTTCCCTACGCAGGTGAGCCGCTACCGTTTGGATCCGAGCGTGGTGGACGGGATCGTATTCTGGACGAAAGATCCGGCGCCCATGCTCGACAAGCTGGATGCCTTTTCCACCTACCCGTTCTACTTTCAGTTTTCCCTGACTCCCTACGGCAAAGATATCGAAAGCGGCCTGCGCGCCAAGCGCGATTTGGTCGAGACGCTCAAGGCGCTCGCCCGTGAAATTGGCAGCGATCGTATCGTATGGCGCTTCGATCCTATTCTTATCAGCGAGAAATAACCGGTCGAGTACCAGCTGCGGGCCTTCAGCGCCCTTGCGGCCGAACTGAGCGGCTTTACCGAGAGGGTAACCATGAGCTTTATCGACGAGTACCCTTGCGGCGGAAGAAGCGCCTATGCCGCGGTGGGCACCAGCGGGGTAACGGCCGATCAGCAGAATATTCTGGCGGAACGGCTTTCCTCCGTGGCCCATGAGCATGGCATGGCGCTTGGCACCTGCGCCGAGGCCGCCGATCTGAGTCGGTGGGGCATCGGCCGCGGGCGCTGTGTCGATTCGCGAATCTTTGAGAAGATCGGCCGCTGTCGGCTCTCGCGCCTCAAGACCCGCCACGAGGAGATGCCCAAGGACAAATCCCAGCGGAAGGAGTGTGGCTGCGTCGAAAGCATCGACATCGGTTGGCCCAACACCTGCCTGAATGGATGCAAGTACTGCTACGCTACCACCACGGATCATGAGGGCCTTGCGCGCACGATGCGGCTTTGCGACCCCGCCAGCTCAATGCTGTGCGGCTCCGTCGATCCCGCCGTCGACAAAGTCACGGATCACCGGGGCACCGGGGATGCAAGGGACAGAAGCTTCAAGTTTAGTGAGCCGCCCATGCAGGGCGTGCTCGATCTTTAGGGATGCGTTTTCAGCGCGCGCGAAGGGTCGATGTGCTTGAGGAGCTGGGGATTATCGAAGAGCTCGGGGCAGATGAGGTCTTCGCGATTGAGTTGATGCCCGGTGTCCAGCAGCAGGTTTTCGTAGAATGCCTCCAGAGGCCCGCGCTCGGGCGGGATGCCGGCCTCGTTGTTGCGGTAGTTGGCCCGCACAAGGGCGTCACGGTAGTAGCGTGCGTGCTTTTGGAAGGGCTCGTTGCCCACTGCGAATCCGAGCGAGCCGAGATAGAGCTCCGAGAACACGGCCACCGTGCGGGTGTTCCCCTCCACGAAGGGGTGCACCTGCCACAGCAGCGCGACGAACTTCGTCAAGCGCGCGATGTCGGCCTCGGAAAGCGACGTGCTATAGCCCTCGCGACCCTCTTCGCGGAATAGGTAATCCAGCGATGTCTGGATCATGGCTGGATCTGCGTACAGCACGCTGTCGCCGTTGAGGATGTCCTCCTGCTTTACGAGCCGTTCGGTTTTGAATTGACCGGGTTGGTAAACTTCCGCATCCATGTCTTGGAACAGGGTGTGGTGGATGAGGGGAAGCATGTCGGGGGCAAAGGTGAAGCTGCCGGCCTCCAACATCTCGACGATGCGCTGGCTGACCAGGTCGGCCTCGGTTGTGGCTCGTCGATCGTGCGCTCCCTCAGCGTGGTAGGTGCGAATGAGCTCACCTGTCTCCTGCAAAGTGCAGCGCCCTTGTTCGTAGTCTCGCGCTAGTTCGCGCAGATAGGGGGAAACTTCCAGGCCGTCTACCGCCTGCAGCCCGATGGCCGTGGCCCAGTAATGTCGGCGCATCGCTTCATTGGAGAGCTGTGCGCTGATTTCGTAGGGGAAGGCATCGAGGCTATCGGCGGACATGGGCTCACCCCTTTGCGTATCGGCGTTGACGCATCGAGCTTAGCAAATAAAAACGCCCTCCGAAGAGGGCGCTTGCTTCAAAGTGGTGCGGGCGAGAGGACTTGAACCTCCATGGGGTTGCCCCCATACGGACCTGAACCGTACGCGTCTGCCAATTCCGCCACGCCCGCAGGTGCTGTTTCGGTATCACCAAAAGAGCGTAGTAGATAATACCCGACTTAGGGCACCTGTGCAAGAAGTTTTTTCGGGAAATGTCTGAACGCCCCTATTCCCCGCGCAGAATGGTGTCGGCGGTTTCAGTGAGGGCGGCGTCGGTCTCGTCCTGCTGGCGGCGACAGGCCTTCTTCTCGTGGGCGATTTCGTCGCCGATGATCTCATGCTCGCTGTGGTCGGCGCGGTACTCGTGGTCGCGCACGGTGCGCGCCTCGTCGCCGATGTGATCCTCGACGTGCTTCGCCTTCTGCTCCTCATGCTGCTGATAGGTCTCGGTGCCCATGGTCGGCCTCCTTCTGATCGGTGATTTCCCCACCATAGGTCACCAACGGCCGACCAGGGGGCAACGGGGTCATTCGTAGGCGATTTGCCACGAGACGGTTTTATAATGGGCAGCGACGCACAGGCGAACGAGGAAAGGACGCGAGCATGGCGGACGCAACCCCCGTGGTGGGTATCATTATGGGATCGGAATCGGACATGCCGGCCATGGAGCCGTGCATGGCCCAGCTGGACGCCATGGGCGTGCCCTACGAGGTGAAGGTGGCGAGCGCCCACCGCAAGCCGGCCGTGGTGCACGAGTGGGCCGAAACCGCCGTTGACCGCGGCATCAAGGTGATCATCGCGGCAGCTGGCAAGGCCGCGCACCTGGGTGGGGTGGTGGCCGCCTTCACGCCGCTGCCGGTCATCGCCGTGCCCATGAAGACGAGCGATCTGGGCGGCCTTGATTCCCTGCTGTCCATGGTGCAGATGCCCTCGGGCGTGCCGGTGGCCTGCGTGGCCATCAACGGTGCGAAGAACGCCGCTATCCTGGCCGTGCAGATGATGGGCACGAACGACCCGGCCATGTTGCAGAAGGTGGCCGACCTGAAGGCGGCCATGGCCGAGGCGTAAACGCCCCTGATTGGACTTCGAACCTTTGAGGCGCCTGATTTTGCGCAGCAAACTCCGCGAAACAGATCCGGGTGCGCCGCTTCGGGGCGGAATAGGGGCGAAAAACAACGGAAATGCGTCCTTTCCGGGTAAGGCTAAGATGATGGAGTCTGTTTCGCGGAGTTTATTACGCAAAAAGGCCCGCTACGGAAACGGGCAGCCCGAGTTATGCGGCGCAGCGCGCTCTGGCACTGGAGTAGCCTGACACTAAAGGGAATGAGAGCGGTTATGGCGAAGAAACTTCTGATGGGGAACGAGGCGTTTGCCCACGCGGCCCTGGAGGCCGGGGTGAACGTGGTGGCGGGATACCCCGGCACGCCATCGTCCGAGCTGGTGGAAACCGTGGCGAAGCTGCACGGGGCCGGTGTGGCCCAGGACGTGCATGTGGAATGGTCCACCAACGAGAAGGCGGCCCTGGAAATGCTCGCGGGCGCGTCCTACTGCGGCGCGCGGGTGCTGTTCACGTGCAAGCAGGTGGGCCTGAATGTGGCCTCCGACGCCCTTATGTCCCTGAACTACGTGGGCGTGGGCGGTGGCTGCGTGCTGTTCGTGGCCGACGACCCGGGCCCCATCTCGTCCCAGACCGAGCAGGACACGCGCCGGTTCGGAGCCTTCGCGAAGGTGCCGGTGCTCGATCCGGCCACGCCCGAGCAGGGCTTCGCCATGATGCAGGCGGCCTTCGACCTGTCCGAGCGCTACCATACCCCGGTTATCGTGCGTCCCACCACGCGCATCAACCATGCGTCCACGTTCTTCGAAGTGGCCGATAAGACCCACGGCCGCCCCCTGCCCGCAGAGGGCTTTCAGAAAGACCCGAAGTGGGTCATCTTCCCCAAGCGGGCCTTTGAGGGCCACGGCGAGATCAACCGCCGCCTGGCCCAGATTGCCTGGGATTACGCCTACGATCCCACGCTGGCGTCCTTCAACGAGATGTTCGAGGGGGGCGGAAGCGGTGCGACGGTCGCGGCGGGTGCCGTTCAACCTACTGTCGGGGAAGAGGCTGGCGCAACGGCCGCTTTGGAGCCGGTCGAGGCGCCGACGGTGGGCGTTTTGGCCGGCGGCGTGTCGGTGGCCTATGCCCGCGAGGCCCTGGCGCTTTTGGAGCGGCAGGCCGCCCGCGCGGGCATGTCCGTGCCCCGCTACCGCTTCCTCGCCGTGGGCACGCCCTATCCCTTCCCCGGGGAAACGGCCGCGGCTTTTGCGGACGGGCTTACCGATGTGATCGTCTTCGAAGAGCTCGATTCCGTGCTGGAAGAGGAGATGCAGAAGCTGGCCGGCGTGCGCCATTTGCCCCTGCGGGTGCACGGCAAGCTGACCGGTGCCGCCAACGACCGCGGCGAGAACACGGCCGAGAACATCGCCGGCCGCCTGGGACGGTTCTTCGATCGGACGCGGGTTGTCCTTCCCATTCCACCGCACGAGGACGGAGGCACCTCCACGTGCTCAAACAAGTCCTCGCTTTCGGAAAAAATAGGATCAGAAGTGTATCCCATTTTTTCCGAGTCTGCGGAATCTGCGCGCGAGGAGGTGCCTCCGTCCTCGCGCTGCTCGTCTGAGGTTGAAGAGGCTGACTCCCTCGCTGCCCTCGCGGCCCGCACCATTGGCGCCAACGCCCTCAGCTATGACGGGCCCTTGCCGGTGCGGCCGCCGGTGCTGTGCGCGGGCTGTCCGCACCGGGGCAGCTTCTACGCCGTGAAGCAGGCACTCAAGGGGCGCGAATCGGTGCTCTGCGGCGATATCGGCTGCTACACGCTGGGAAACGCCCAGCCGCTGGATGCAGTGGACACCTGCCTGTGCATGGGTGCCGGCATCACCATGGCCCAGGGCTTCTCGGTGGTGGAGCCCCAGAAAAAGGCGGTGGCCTTCGTGGGCGACTCCACGTTCTTCGCCAGTGCGCTCACGGGCATCGCGAACGCCGTGTACAACGGCCATGACGTCACCTTCGCCATTCTGGATAACGCCACCACGGCCATGACGGGCAGTCAGCCGCATCCCGGCACCGGCGTTACGCTCATGGGCGAGAAACGGCGCCCCATTGTGATCGAGGAGGTGCTGCACGGCTTGGGCGTTCAGCACATCGGGTTCGCGAACCCGCACAGCCTGGAGACGTCCGTGGCGGCGGCCCGTGCGGCCATCGATTACGACGGGCCCTCGGCCATCATTTTCCGCGCTCCGTGCATTCAGCTGAAGAAGCCCGATGCGCCCGTGGTCATCAACGACGACGCGTGCACCGGCTGCAAGAAGTGCATTACCTCCATCGGTTGCCCCGGCATCGGGTTCGACGAGGGGCTGCGCGGTCCGAAGTCGGGCGAGCGCGGCCAGGCTTTCGTGGATGGCAGCCTGTGCGACGGCTGCGCCCTGTGCGTGCAGGTGTGCCCCTTCGGCGCCATCGAGGGGGCCGTGGGCTTCGGCGGCGCGGCACCAGCGGAGCCGGCGGCATACGCTCCGAATCCCGATCCGTTCCAAACGGGCCCCATTCCCCGTATTTTGGCCGATGAGGTGAACGATTTCCAGGAAACGGAATTAGCGGGCGAGCCGAATCGCACGCCCGGTGAGGCGCTGGCCGCCGCAGAGGCCGTGGCCGTGGCCTCGGCTACCGTGCATTCCGATGGGCCGACCGGTCCTCTAGAGGGGTTGCCGTTGTCTGAAGAAACAGTTCGGGACGAAGGAGGTGCCCGATGATCGACATTCTGTTGGCCGGTGTGGGCGGCCAGGGCACGGTGCTGGCCGCGAAGGTGCTGGCCCAGGCGGCGCAATCGAAGGGCTGGCAGGTGCGCACGGCCGAGACCATCGGCATGGCCCAGCGCGGCGGCAACGTGACGAGTCACGTGCGCATGGGCTCGAATGGGGAAGCGGTGTTCTCGCCGCTCATCACGCCGGGCACGGCCGATATGGTCATCGCCTTGGAGCCGGGCGAGGCGGCCCGCGCGCTGCCGTACTTGGCACCGGGCGGCGTGCTCGTGACGGCCACGACGGCCATCCAGCCCGTCACCGCGGCCCTGTCGTCTGCGCCCTATCGCGCTGGTGACGTGGTAGCCGCTCTCGCGAATACGCTACAGGCTGAGGCTATGCGCGAGCAAGCGGCGGAAGCGGCTGTCGGGCTAGGGCCTGCGCAGGCGGCGGAAGCAGCGGGGGACGATGTCCCCGGCGCACCTCGAGGCACGGCGCAGACCGCCGGTCAGGATGCCCAGGCTCCCGGCGTGGAGGGCTACCCCGTGCCGCTGTTCGTGCCCGTCGATGACGAGGCCCTCGTGCGCGAAGCGGGTCCGGGCGGCCGCAAGGCGCTCAACATGATGCTGCTCGCGGTAGCCGTGGCCCAAGGGCGCGTGCCGCTGACGGTGGGCGAACTGAAGGAGGCTGTGCAAGCCTGTGTGAAGCCCCAGTTCGTGGTCATGAACCTCGCCGCTATCGACACCGCCGTGGAGGCCTACGGGTAGCACCTACTCGAACGCCTCCAGCAGTGTGAGCATATCGGAGGGCGTGAGCGAGGCGACGGGAGCGTGGGTGCGAAGTTGCTTATCGCTTGTGATGAGATAATCTGCCTTCGATCGTTTTACGGCTGCCAAGATGAGATCGTCTTCAAAATCTCGATGGACTTGGTGGAAGTACCGCGCGACGGTTACATCAGAGGTGTCGGCGGGCACAATCGCTGCTTGCTCAACTATGCTCATTATGGATTGCCAGCTCACCTCTTCGATGGCCAGCGCCGCTGCTTCGGTTAGCGTCTCGCCTGTGGCGCGGTACTCGCGTTTGAGCTCTGCCCCCACTTGATAATAAATGTCCTTGAGGGATGTGATAGAAAGGCAAACCGGAATTTCTCTTCTCGTGCATGCGCAGAGAAGTTGGCGGGATGCGGTGCTTCCTTTCCGTGTGCCAATGCAGCTATCGATCCATACATTGGTGTCAAGAAGAACGATGGACGGCAAACTCATCATAGCAGCCCTCTTTCCTCAAGGCGTTCCTGCAGGGCCTCTTCGCGTAGTTGTTCGTAATAGGCCATTCTCTCGTCGTCATCTTCTGGCACGGTGCAAATCAGATCGTGTTCCTTGCGAAAATTATCGATAAGGGCCCAGCCCTCATGAAGGGCTTCAACGCGGCGCGTTTGCTCGCTAGAGGCGCTGCCATTCTCCTGGTTTTTATTCAGCTTGTCGAGGAGGCTGCGTAATGCCTCGGGATCGTTGACGTGCTGGGCGGCGAATTCCCAGACCATGCGCACCGCCTGGCTGGGAGTAAGGCCGATGCGGGCGAACGCGGCATCACCGGCTTCTTTGGTTGCCTCGTCGATGCGTACGTTCATCTGCACGGTTTTCGGCCGGGAGGGCGTGCCTGCGCGGAGGGCGCTTTTCTTCGCGGTCGCCCGCTTAGGCACGGGCTTGCGTTGGGTTTGGGACTTGCCAGTGCCCTTCGCTTTCTTCGGTTTTTCCAGTGCTGCCGTTGCCATGGCAATCATCCCATCAGCTAGTGTAAAGATACTAGTAAGTATAGCGTATAGCACATTAGTTTATCAACTACTGAACGCCCTGTTTCTCTCAGTTTGCAAGAGGGCGCGTGTAAAACGCCACATCTCGAGCATTTCGACTCTGATTGCCAACAGGATGCCGTGAGCCCTCACTCTTTTTGACGAAGGTGCTGAACGGGGCTTTTCTCAAAATCATACCTTTCGGATGAGCACTCGGGGGCAGATCACCGCTTTCGTGAGACTGACGGCGCTACCCCGAGACCCTAGGATGCAAGGGTATCCGAATCGGCAGGGACGCCGGTTCGCCGAAAGGAGGAATTTCATGGGAGACATCAAGGGAATGGGCCGCCGCGACTTTCTGAAGACCGCTGCGCTGTCGAGTCTGGCGTTGGGCGGGGCTGCGGCCTTGGCCGGCTGCGCCCCGGCGGCGGGCACCGATGGCGGGGCCGCGCTGAGCAGCACCGGCGATATTGCCTGGGATAAGGAAGTGGATGTGCTCGTCCTCGGCTCCGGCACCGGTGCCTTTGCAGCTCTCGTGGCGGCGGCCAAGGGCGCGGGCTCGGT
Organism: Adlercreutzia sp.; assembly: GCF_056795635.1. NCBI lineage: Bacteria > Bacillati > Actinomycetota > Coriobacteriia > Eggerthellales > Eggerthellaceae > Adlercreutzia > Adlercreutzia sp. The sequence continues at coordinate 9,164 of NZ_JBQIIT010000004.1, forward strand.
GTGCCTCGTGGAGAAGGGCACCATGTGGGGCGGCACCGCGGCCACCTCGGGCGGCGGCTTGGCCGTGCCCCTGACCTATGCCACCGCCGATGCGGGCATCTCCGACAGCAAAGAGGAGATCGTCAAGTACTTCAAGAACGCCTCCGATGGCCGCGTGGACGAGGCTGTCCTGGGCTCCTTCATCGACAACGGCAGCGACTTCATCGACTGGATCTCTGAAGAGATGGGCTGGAAGTTCGTGGCCTCGCCGCTGTTCGGTGACTACTACGAGCCCATGGAGGGCTGGATTCCCATGGGCCGCGGCAGCCTCGGTGCCACCAACGCCGACGGTCCCATGATCGCCGCCCAGATGTGGGAGGAAATGAAGGCGAAGATGGAGGGCTACGGCGTCGAGATCCTCATGGACACCGAGGCCACCCAGCTCATCGCCGACGGCGAGGGTGGCGTGGCCGGTGCCGTGTGCGGCGGCCAGAACATCAAGGCCAACGCTGTCATCGTGGCCACGGGCGGCTTCGACCACAACGACGAGATGCGCGCGAAGTACCATCCCTTCAAGATCATGGCCACCAACGCCGTGCCCACCAACACCGGTGACGGCCAGCTCATGGGCATGGCTATCGGCGCCAACGTGTCCTACATGGACCGCTGCTGGGGCGCTCCGGCCATCCTCACCACGGGCGACGACCCGGCTACGCTCATTGCCGAGGGCACCATCGCCCAGGAGATCGCCGGCACCGACTGGGCCATGTACCGCGGCCTGCCCGGTGCGGTGGTCGTGAACAAGAAGGGCCGCCGTATCGGCAACGAGGCTGGCCCCTACGACCTGTTCAACCAGGCTTTCGCCTACTATGACACTGGCGAGCCGGGCCACGTGAACATTCCTGCCTACTTCATCTGCGACGCCGCCTGCTGGGCCACCTATTCCCTGCCGGGCCACACCGTGGGCGCCGTGGGCGATGGCGACGGCAGCTACTTCGACGAGACCTACGGCGGCGAGGCCACCGATCCTGCCGAGGTGCCCGCGCACTTCGTGAAGGCCGACACCCTGGAAGAGCTGGCCGAGAAGCTGGGCATCGATCCGGCCGGTCTGACCGCCGAGATTGCCGCCTTCAACGAGAACGCCGTCAAGGGCACAGACCCGGTGTTCCATCGCGGCGAGAAGCATCTCGACATTAACACCACGGGCGTTATGGCCGGCAGCCGTACCGACCTGGCCAACCCGGTGCTCGCGCCCCTGGCCACGGGCCCGTTCTACGGCGCCATCTACGTGCCGGGCACGTGCGGCACCGCCGGCGGTCTCACCATTAACGAGAACGCCCAGGTCGTGAATACGGCCGGCGAGCCCATCGAGCACCTGTACGCCGTGGGCAACTGCTCCTCGGGCGTGTCCGGCGGCACCTACGTGCACGGCGGCATCAGCCTGGGTTCCGGCGGCGTCATGAGCTGGGTGGCCGTGAACCACGCCCTCAGCGCCTAAGCGTTTTCGTTGCAGGTTGGCGGCGGCCCCCCTCCCTCCGTCGCCGATCTCTTCCTTATGAATCGGCCCTGCCTCGGCGGGGCCGATTCGCGCAATCCTACCTCTCCGGCAGGTGGCGCTTGAAGTAGTCGATGAGTTCCTGCTTGGAATGGACGCCCAGTTTCGCGTAGATGCGCTTGGCGTGGGTGCGGGCCGTGCCCTCGGAGATGAACAGCTCCTGCTGCACGATGCGCAGGGAGCGGCCCTCTAGTAGGAGGGCCGTCACCTCGGTCTCCCGCTTGGTGAGCCCGGCTGCCTGCGCCACCTCTTCCAGGGCCACCTCCCGCCCCATGTCGGCCGTGCGTCCCAAGGTGTTGATCCACACGCCCGAGAAGGCGAAGAACCCCACCAGGGTCAGCAGGCAGACGAAGGACGACAGGTCTACGAGAAAGGCCTCGGGGATCAGGGGGAGCTGGTCGCGAACAAGGGTTCCCGCCACGATACCGAAGCCCCAGCTAAAGTTCAGCAGGGCGAAATAGCTGGCCTTGCGCAGGTCTATGCCGAAGGCGGTTACGACGCCGAGCATGATGAACAGCAGCTGGGAGATAAGAAACAGGGGCGCGGGATGCGCAAACAGCTGACCGGGGGATGTGGCCATGGACACCGTGCCGAGGGCCACCACCAGGCCCGTGGCGGCGCCGGTCAGGCAGGGCGCGATGCTCGGGGGCGACAGGCGCACTTTTTTGGGCAGGGGTCCGAGGCGCTTGCAGGACGGCGCGGGCGTGTTCGTGCCGAAGAGCATGGCCAGGGGCGCCATAACGACGAGGAAGTCGTAGACGGGCCGGGGGACGAGCAAGAGCACCAGGTTCAACAGATAGAACAGCAGCAATGAGCCCGAAAGCGCCACAGACAGGGTGGAGAAATCATCGCACTTCGCGAGGGTTTCCAAGCGCAGCAGGGCCGCAAAACCGCAGAGCACGGCCAGGCCCAGAACCAGGGCCGAATGGGCGAACTCCGGGGCGGCGGGCAGCTGGGGCAGCAAGGTGAGCCCAAGCCCCACGGCCGCGGCTGCCAGGGCAGTCCCCACGCGCAGTGCCCGGGGAATGCGATCCCATCGGGCCCAGGTGATGCCAATGACGAGGGCGCCGCTGAGCACAAGGCTCGGCAGCGCCAGCATGGCCGGCTCGATGAAGGATGCGGTGAAGAGGCTGTCGTAGTTTGCTTGGTGCAGCCATAGCCAGATGATGGCATCGGCCAGGGCGATTTTCGCCGCCTGCATGCGGTTGACCCCGTGGGCCCGTAGGTTGATTTGCATCGTTCCCTCCCTTGAAATCAGCAAATCATATCTTTTGGACGAGGGAAAACGTCGAAGTACCCGCTTTCGTGAGACAGACATTTTCCGGCCCGCTGGATATGCTTCCAGTAGGTTCGGTCCTGGGTCTCAGCAATATGTTTGTGGAAGAAGATAGTGCGAAAAACCTGGGGCCGAGCCTATCCGTTGGAGGATTCTTTGTCAAGAAAGGGGATATGCTATGAGACAACTCCCATCGCAGCTCTCGCGCCGCTCGTTCGTGGCCGCTGGAGCCTGCGCTACGGTGGCTTCCCTCGGCCTTCTGGCCGGATGCGCCACCGAGACGGCGGGTGCACCGGAGCCGAAGGAAGAGGCGCCCGAAGCGCCCGAGCCTACGACCGAGGCCGCCTCTGAGCCCGCGGCCAATCTGGCCGATACCGGGGAGGAGAACGTCGTCTACATCGTGGACCGCCTCGTGGCCAAGCCCGGTGACGGCAAGGCCGTGCTGGATGACTTCATGGCGAACATGAAGCCGCTCATCGAGGGGGCGGGCTGGACATTCAAGCGCGCCACCGTGTCGCCGGCCCTGTGGCTCGACACCGACAGCAACATCATCGAGATCGAGTGGACCATGGCCGATATCGTGCAGGCGGCCTGGGCCTACTCTTCCGGCACGCGCTACAACCCCGAGTACGTCCAGTGGTGGGCGGCCATGAGCGACCGTCTCGTTTCCCACGATCGCGTCTATTCGGCTTCCGAAAGCTACATGGAGGTGCTCAACAATGTTTAATGCGGTATTTTCGGTGACCCTCGCCGAGGGAGCCAACGCCGAGCGGTACGTGGCCGACGCCAAGGCGGCGGCCGAGGCCGTGAGCCCGGTGTTTCTGGCCGACATGGTGCTCGAGCCGCCCATGCCCGGCGGCAACTTCTTCTGCGAAGTGGGCTTTGCCGACCAGGCCGCCTACGAGGCGGCCAAGGGCGGCGAGGCCTGGGGTGCGCTCACGGCGCTTATGAACGACAGCCCGTCGGTGGCCAACTGCGAGTTCATCGCCTTTGGCGAGGGCACCCTCACCCTTCAGGAGAAGGAGAAATCCACCTGCCATCGCGTGCTGTTCTTCAGCATTCGCGAAGGGGCCGACCCGGCCATGGTGGAGAAGATGGAGGCTCACATGAACGATATGTGCGCCCATGTGCCCGGCCTGCGCAACTGCAAGTTCGCCCCGGTGGTGGAAAGCTCCGGCACCGATGAGTGGGCCTACGCCTACGAGTGCGACTTCGACGAGCCCATGACCTTCTTGGGCAAGTACATGTCCACGCCGTTCCACTTCCTCTACATCGACAAGTTCTTCGAGCCGGCTTGCGGCGAGTGGGTGGCCAACCCCAACTTGTGCACCCCCTATCTCGCCCAGGAGAAGCCCTTCCTGGCGAGCTTCGAATAGCCGAGCCGACGCCTCTCTCCCGCGGCCGCCGGGGCCCTCCCCTCCGGCGGCCGCTGCGCGCATTCCCGGGGATGTTCCCCTCTCGTTCTTTCCGCTCGCCACCTCGTCGTTCATGCCGGCGTGATTGTCTTGATTCCCTGGTGCGATCTGTTACTAATTTGTTAGAATGGGGCATACTCAAGATAACTGTGCCCAAGGAGAGACGCGCGCCCATGGAAATGACGACCGAGCAGCTCGATCTTATCACCTGCGAGCTGGCCACTATCAAGGAACGCTCGCCGTTCTACGGAAAGAAATTCGAGGGAATCGACGTGGCTGCCGTGCGCACCCAGGCCGATTTCGAGAGGCTTCCCTTCTCCGAAAAGGACGACCTGCGGGCCGCCTATCCGCTGGGCCTGCAGGCCGTGCCCGACGAGGAAGTGGTGCGCATTCACAGCTCGTCTGGCACCACGGGCACGCCCGTCATCATCCCCTACACCCAGCAGGACGTCATCGACTGGGCCACCCAGTTCGCCCGCTGCTACGAGATGGCCGGCGTCACGCCCCTCGATCGCATCCAGATCACCCCGGGCTACGGCCTGTGGACCGCCGGCATCGGTTTTCAGCTGGGGGCCGAGCGCTTGGGCGCCATGGCCATTCCCATGGGTCCGGGCAACACCGACAAGCAGCTCCAGATGATGCAGGACCTGAAATCCACGGTCATCACCGCCACCAGCTCCTACGCCCTGCTTTTGGCCGAGGAAATCTCCAAGCGCAGCCTGCGCGACAAGATCCACCTGAAGAAGGGCGTCATCGGGTCGGAGCGCTGGGGCGAGAAGATGCGCAACCGCATCCAGAACGAGCTGGGCATCGAGATCTACGACATCTACGGCCTCACCGAGGTGTACGGCCCCGGCATCGGCATCTCCTGCGATGCCCACGCCGGCATGCACATCTGGGACGATTTCGTCTACATCGAGATCGTGGATCCGGAAACCGGCGAGAACCTGCCCGACGGCGAGGTGGGCGAGCTGGTGCTCACCACCCTGCGCAAGCAAGGCGCCCCGCTCATTCGCTACCGCACCCACGACCTCACGCGCATCATTCCCGGCGACTGCCCCTGCGGCTGCCACCACCCGCGCATCGATACGCTCACGGGCCGCACCGACGACATGTTCAAGGTGAAGGGCTGCAATATGTTCCCGGCTCAGGTGGAGGAGGTCATCAAGGCCACCGACGGCACCAGCTCCGAGTACCAGGTGATGATCGAGGCTGTGAACGGTCACGACGTGCTCACCGTGCTGTTCGAGACGCCGCTCACGGGCGAGGCGCTTACCCGCTGCGAGGAGGAGCTTGCGCTCATCTTCAAGGCGAAGCTCGGCTGCACTCCCGAGGCCAAGGGCGTGGCCGTCGGCGAGCTGCCGCGGTCCGAGAAGAAGACCAAGCGCATCTTCGACAGCCGCTACTAGCGAAGAGAGCGGAGAGGCGCTATGACGTTGAAACGCCATGGGGGGGGGTGCTCGTCCTCGCCGAGCTGCCCGCGGGATTCCCGCGGATTGGCCGGTGACGCCCCTGAACCCTCGGGGACGCACCAGCGCCCCATCGATAAGCGGGAGCTCGAATGCGAGAGCACGCGAGCGCGAAGCCCGGGATGGAAGGAGTTAACCATCGCTACGAGCTTGAACCATAGCAAGCAGACGATTCTCATCGTCGATGACTCGATGCTCAATCGAGCCCTGCTCGCCGACATGATCGGCGACGCCTATCGCATTATCGAGGCCGAGGACGGCAAGCAGGCCGTGGCCGCGCTGCAAAAGGAGGGCACGGGCATCTCGCTCGTGCTGCTTGATTACGTCATGCCCCAGATGAACGGCTTCGACGTGCTGGAGGTCATGAACCGCAATGGCTGGATCAAGGACATCCCGGTCATCATGGTGTCCGCCGAGTCCGACGCCGCCTACATCGAGCGGGCCTACGAGCTGGGTGTGACCGACTTCATCAATCGCCCCTATGACGTGAACATCGTGCGCCGCCGCGTCATGAACACCCTCATGCTGTACCAGAAGCAGCGCACGCTCATGGGTATGGTGGCCGATCAGGTCTATGAGCGCGAGAAGTCCAACAACCTCATGGTGTACATCCTGTCCCACATCGTGGAGTTCCGCAACGGCGAGAGCGGCATGCACGTGCTGAATGTGCAGGCCATGACCGAGATGATTCTCACCCAGCTCGCGGCCATGACCGACCAGTACCCGCTGACGACTGAGGATATCTCGCTCATCACCATGGCCTCGTCCCTGCACGACATCGGCAAGATCGCCATTCCCGAAGAGGTGCTGAACAAGCCGGGCCGCTTCACCGACGAGGAGTTCGCCATCATGAAGACCCACTCCGCCGTGGGCAGCGACATGCTGGACGATTTGGAGCTGTACAAGGATGAGAAGCTCGTGAAGCTGGCTCGCGAGATTTGCCGCTGGCACCACGAGCGCTATGACGGCCGCGGGTATCCCGATGGCCTGGTAGGCGATGAGATTCCCATATCGGCCCAGGTGGTGGCCTTGGCCGATGTGTACGACGCCCTCACGAGCCAGCGCGTGTACAAGCCGCCCTTCAGCCACGAGGAGGCCCTGCGCATGATTCGTGACGGAGAATGCGGCGCCTTCAACCCGCTGATCCTCGAATGCCTGACAGCGGTGGCCGACGACCTGGAGAGCCGCCTGAATCGCGGCGTCACGGGCCGGGAGATCTCCGTGGAGAGCCTGCGCGTGGTGGATTCGGCCCGCGATGCCGGCGAGACCGAGGCCTCGAGCCGCACCCTGGAGCTGCTCGATTACGAGCGCATGAAGTACCACTTCTTCGCTTCCATGAGCAACGAGGTGCAGTTCGAATATACCGCCGAGCCCCCTATGATCGTGCTTTCCGATTGGGGCGACCGCAAACTCGGGCTGCCGGAAATCATCATGGATCCCTATCGCGACGAGGCCTTCTGCGGGGTATTCGGCGCCGATAACCTGCAAGAGCTGTGCCATCGCCTGCGCGCGACCACGGCGGAAGAGCCCCTTATCGATATGGAGATGGAGGCCACCGTGGGCGGCGAAACGCGCTGGCTCCACGTTCTTGCCCGGGCTTTGTGGTCCGACGAGAATCCCCCCACGTACCTGGGGTCTCTCGGCAAGTTCGTCGATATCGACGACCGCCAGGCCGAGCTTCACGACCTGCAGTTCAAGGCTTACCACGATCCTCTGACCGAGGTGGTGAACGGGGCGTTTGCCCGCAAGGTCATCACCGAGCGCCTGGGCGCGGAAGGCGAGTGCGACCGCCATGATGATCGGCACGTGCTCATCGTATGCGACCTAGACTTCTTCAAGCAGGCTAACGACGCCCACGGCCATCAGTTCGGTGATCGGGTGCTCCAGCACTTCGCCGACCGCCTGCGGGACAGCGTGCGCAGCGATGACGTGGTGGCCCGCGTGGGCGGCGATGAGTTCCTGCTGTGCATGGGCTGCTCGGTGGACCCGCGTCCCCTCGTGGAGCGCATCCATCGGTCCTTGGAAGGGGAGTTCGAGGGCTTCCCGCTGTCGGTGTCCATGGGCGTGGCCACCACCGATGGCGGCGTGCGCGACTACGACGAGCTGTTCCGCCGCGCCGATGTGGCCCTCTACCACAAGAAGCGCGATGGTCGTGGCGGCTACGTCTTCTACGACGATTTGAGTGACCAAGAGCGGGCGTTCTCTCTCGATGAGCCCTGCACGGCACTTTCGGGCATAGACAGAAACGATTCAGACCAGTAGACTGCTGGGGAGGGTCACGTTAAAGGAGAACATCATGTCTTTGGAAATTGCCTATGCTGCCATGGGCGGCGATCTGGAAACCGTGCGCGGCCGATTGCTGACCGACGAGCGCATCGAGAAGTTCGCGAAGATCTTCTTGCAGGACACCTCCCTGCAAACGCTGGAGAATGCCCTGGAAGCCGGTGATTTCCCCGAGGCCTACCGCGGCGCCCACACCCTGAAGGGCGTGAGCCGCGATTTGGGCTTTACCCCGCTGTACGAGGCCTCCTGCGCTCTGTCCGACGCCCTGCGCTTGGACGACGCCGGCACCCCCGCCAACCTGGCCGCTGTGCCCGAGCTGCTGCCGGCCGTGCGCGCGGCCCACAGCCTCGTGGTGGATTCCATCGCCATTATATAAGTAGGGCGGGTATCGCAAGGGTCCGCGCCGGCGCCGGCGGGGCCGTGGAGGCACGAGGCCGAGGAAGCCGCGATACGACTTCCGAAAGGAACTGAGACGAATGACTGGAACTGACAACAAAGTAAGACGCGGGCGCATCATCGTGATCCTGGCCGCCCTGGCCGTGGTCATTGCCGCATTCGTCCTGTTTACCTCCATGAACAACGAGCGTATCTCCGAGCAGAACGCCAAGTACCTCCAGGGGTCTACGGAGCAATCGGCCCGACGCATCAACGAGTGGATGACCGACTCGCAGACCGAGGTGAAACTGTTGTCCTCCATGTACGAGAGCACGCTTGAGAGCGTGGAGGATATCGACGTCGACAGCATCAAGCAGCTGGCCGACTACACGAAGTTCGACTACACGACCATCTCCCTGGCCAGCGGCCGAACCTTCGACAACACGGGGAAGGAGGGCGACGCCTCCGACCGCGAGTACTACCTGCAGGGCATGGAGGGCGCCTCGGGGGTGTGCGCCACCGATCATTCGCTGTTCTACGACGATCTGTCCGTGATCTTCTACACGCCCCTGTACTTCCAGGGCGAGGTAGTCGGCGTCATCAGCGGCGCCTACCGCGAGGGTTCCATGGAGGAGTTCCTGCGCACCTACATCTTCGACGAGCAGACCAACACCTACCTCGTCGAGCGCGATGGCGCGGTGGTGGCCCATTCCTCCACCACCTACAGCAACAATGTGCGCAACGCCGTCGACCTGTACCTGGAAGGGGATGGCTCGGGCAACATCTCGCGCACCGAGCTGGAAGAGGCCTTCCGCAACGGCACCTCGGTCACCTTCAACTACCAGGGCGATTCTGGCTCTGGCACAGCCTATGTGATGCAGGTGGCCAACTACGACTGGATGCTCATGCGCACCTTCCCCGCCTCTATCACCGATGCCATGCAGGCCCGCGCTAACCTGGCCGGCCTCATGCTGGTAGCCTTGGTGGGTGGCGCGTTGGCCCTGGTGGCGGGCTTCCTGCTCGTGCAGACCATGCGCCAGCGCCGCAAGCTCATCAGCGAGAGCGAGCATGTGACGAGCATCGTGTACTCGTCGCTGGCCCTGTTCCAGCGTTTCGCTGTGATCGATCTGAAGAACAACACCTACGAGTACCTGAAAGATGAGGGCATTAACGACGACTTGCCCCGCAACGGTGAGTACCACATGTTCCGCTACTATTGGCAGACGCGTTTCTGCGATGACAGCGAGGCCGCCCGCATGAAGGAAGAGCTCACGCCGGAGTTCATCAGCGAGCATTTGACCGAAGACGTGACCTACCTGCATTTCGAGTACCGCCTTAAGGACCAGGAGACGGGCGAGACGCGTTGGAATCAGGCCTCTATGCTGCCCCTGCAGCGCGATGCGGCCGGCCGGGTAACGAGCGTGCTGCTGTCGGTGCAAGACGTCACCGACGTGAAAGAGCGCGAGATTGCCAACCACAATGCCCTGGAGGATGCGTTCCGTGAGGCCGAGCGCGCCAGTCGCGCCAAGACCGACTTCCTGAACTCCATGAGTCACGATATCCGCACGCCCATGAATTCCATCATGGGGCTGACGGCCATTGCCTCCATGTACGTGAACGACCCGGAGCGGGTGAAGGACTGCCTCACGAAGATCACCACCTCGAGCCGGCATCTGCTCGGCCTCATCAATGAGGTGCTCGATATGGCGAAGATCGAGAGCGGCAATTTGGGCCTGTCCGAGGAGGACTTCGATCTGCCCGAGACCGTGGAGAGCCTGCTGTCCATCATGACGCCGCAGATCAACGACAAGAAGCTGAACCTCAAGGTGGAGATCGCCGATATTCGCCACGAGCACGTGGTGGGCGATCCCATGCGCCTGCAGCAGGTGTTTGTGAACATCATGGGCAACTCGGTGAAGTTCACCCCCGAGGGGGGCACCGTGAGCCTGCACATCAAGGAGCTGCCGAGCCGCGTGAAGGGTTCGGGCTGCTACGAGTTCACCTTCTCCGATACGGGCTGCGGCATGTCCGAGGACTTCGTGAAGACGGTGTTCGAGCCCTTCACGCGGGCCAACGATTCCCGCGTTACCAAGGTGGAGGGCACCGGTCTGGGCATGTCCATCGTGCGCTCGGTGGTGAACCTCATGAACGGCACCATCGACGTGAAGAGCAAACTCGGCGAGGGCACCACCTTCACCGTGACCGTGTACATGAAGCTGCGCGACGGCGATGATCAGGACCTCACGCCCCTGGAGGGGCTGCGGGTGCTCGTGGCCGACGACGAGGAGTCGGCCGCCGAGAGCGCCTGCGAGGTGCTGAAGACCATCGGCATGGAGCCCGACTTCGTGCTGTCCGGCGAAGACGCCGTGGCCGCCGTGCGCGATGCCACTGAAAGCGACCGCGCCTACGTGGCCGTCATCCTGGATTGGAAGATGCCCGGCAAGAGCGGCATCGAGGCCGCCCGGGAAATTCGCGAGATCGTGGCCGACGACATGCCCATCATCATCCTGTCGGCCTACGACTGGACCGCCGTGGAGCAGGAGGCGCGCGCCGTGGGCGTGGACGCCTTCATTGCCAAGCCGCTGTTCCGCAGCCGCCTCGTCCATGTGATGAAGGGGCTGCTCGTGGCCGAGGAGACCGAGCCGGCTAGCGAGTACGAGGTGCTCCAGCAGAGCGACTTCAGCGGGCACCGGGTGCTGCTGACCGAGGACAACTCCATCGCCGCGGCCATCGCCCTGGATATCATGGGCATGACTGGCTTGGAAGTGGATCACGCCGAGAACGGCCGCATTGCGGTGGAGACGCTCCTGAATGCCGAGCCGGGCCACTATGATCTGGTGTTCATGGACATCCAGATGCCGGTGATGAACGGTTACCAGGCCGCGAGCGCCATCCGCGCCGCCGCCGAGGGCAAGGGCCCCGACGGCGAGGCCATCGACCCCCGTCCGGACCTGGGCACCATTCCCGTGGTGGCCCTCACGGCCGATGCCTTCGCCGATGATGTGGCCCGGGCCCGCGCGGCGGGCATGAACGCCCACATGTCCAAGCCCATGGAGATCGAGCTGCTGGTGAAGACCTTGAAGGAGTGGCTGTAGGGCCATGGCTCATCTGCGTCGCCATAGCGCTTCGGTGGTCGCCGTGCTGGCGGCGCTGCTGCTGTGCGCGACGGCCCTCGCCGGCTGCGGTTCCGGCGGCGATGGCGGGGGCGGCGGTACGCCGGCGGCCCCGGGCGCTTCGGAGCCGGCGGCCGAGGGCGATGGGGGCACTACGGCGGGTCCGGCCTTCACGGCCCCGGGCTCAGTGGCCCTCTCTGCCTTCCATGGCGACTTCGCCGAGACCGGCAACGGCTGTTCCATCGACGTTTCGGCGGCGGCCGACGGCTACGTGGGGGCATCGGCCCAAAGCGACAGCCGCCTCAAGTTCCAGGTGACCAAGGGCGAGGCCAGCTACAACTACGATCTGCCCAGCGACGGCACGCCCATCGTGGTGCCCCTCAACATGGGCAACGGCTCCTACAGCTTCCGCGTCATGCAGAACACTTCGGGCAACAACTACGTGGAGCTGTTCGCCACGACGGCCGACGTGTCGCTTTCCAGCGAGCAGGCCCCCTTCCTCGTGCCCAATATGTTCGTGAACTACAACGAGTCCTCGGCGGTAGTGGCCAAGGCCCGCGAACTGGCCGCCGGCGCTGCCAACCAGGGCGACGTGGTGCGCAACATCTACCAGTGGGTGGTGGCCAACATCTCCTACGACCATGACAAGGCCGCCGAACTGGCCTCGGTCACCGGCTACGTGCCCGATCCCGATGCCACCTTGGCCGCGGGTACGGGCATCTGCTTCGACTACGCCTCGCTCGGGGCCGCCATGCTGCGCTCCCTCGGCATTCCCTGCCAGCTCATAACGGGCTATGTTGCCCCCGATGACATCTATCACGCTTGGAACATGGTATATATTGACGGAGAATGGGTGAGCGTGGAAATGAGCATACAACCGAACAGCTGGACCCGGGTGGATCTGACCTTCGCCGCCAGTGGCGCGAGCAGCACCATCGGCGACGGGACCGGCTATACCGACCGTTACACGTACTAGGGAGAGGCAAAAGGACATGGCCAAACCGAAACTCGACAGCGCGGGCATCAGCCTTTTCTGCGAGAGCGTCGCCATGATGCTGGCGGCGGGCATCCAAACCGACGAGGCAGTGGGGATGCTGTCCGAGGACATCGGCGACACCGCGCTGCAGGCCACCTGCACGACGGTGTACCGCAGTCTGAACGGAGGCGAGACCCTGGCTCGCTCTATGGAGGCGTCGGGGGCCTTCCCCCGCTATGCCGTGGACATGGTGCGGGTGGGCGAGAACGCCGGCCGCACCGAGGAAGTGCTGCGCTCCCTGGGCGTCTACTATGACGAGGAGGACCGCCTGTTCGCGAAGATCCGCTCGGCGGTGGGCTACCCGGCGGCGCTGCTGTGCATCATGTCCATCATCCTGGCCTTCACGGTCATCATCATCCTGCCGGTGTTCGAGGACGTGTACGTCTCCATCGCCGGCTCGCTCACCAACGGCTCTTCGGGGGCCGTGGGGCTGTCGGTGGCCATCGGCTGGGTGGCCCTCGGCGTGACGCTGGCCTGCACCATCGTGGCCCTCGGCGGCGTCATTGCCTGTCGCTCCGAGGCCGGCCGCATGGCGGTGATGAGCCTGTTCGAGAGGGTGCCCGCCACGAAGGGAGCCATGGAGCAGCTGGCCGTGTCCCGCTTTGCCTCGGCCCTGGCCGCCTACACCGCTTCGGGCGTGAACACCGACACGGCCATGAAGGAGGCCATGGAAGTGGTGGAGCACGCTGGTCTGAGGCGCAAGGCCGCCGGCGCCTACGCCCTCATGATCGACAGCGACGAGCCTCGTTCCCTGGCCCAGGCCATCAGCGAGGCCGAGGTGTTCGAACAGATTCACGCTCGCATGCTCACCATCGGCACGCGGTCGGGCTCCTTGGACGCGGCCCTGGATCGCCTGTCGGCGAACTTCTTCGACGACGCTATCCTGCAGATCGATGGCGCTATCGACAATATCGAGCCAGCTCTGGCGGCCTTCCTCACCGTGGCGGTAGGCGCCACGCTCATCTCGGTCATGATGCCCCTCATCGGCATCATGGGATCGATCGGATAGCCCCATGATCCACGGGAAGACAGCCCAGATGAGAAGGGACCGCGCCCGGCGCACGGTGGCGGTCATCGCGGCCTGCGTGCTGGCCGCGGTGCTGTGGTTCGCCTGGGATACGGCTCAGGGCCAGACGGCGGCCCAGAGTGCCGTGTCGGTGCGCAACGCCGTGATGGAATCCGCCCTGCAGTGCGCCGCCGTGGAAGGGGCCTACCCTGCGAGCCTCGATTATCTGGAAGACCATTACGGGCTCATCGTGAACCACGCCGACTACGTGGTCACCTACGAGGCCTTCGCCGCCAACCAGCCGCCGAGCGTGGAGGTGAGGCCCCGATGAGCCCGTGGAACCCCGCCCGCATGCCCGGGGCCGACGGTCCGGGCACCGCGAAGGCCTACGGCGGCAACCCCCGTCGCCAGGAGCGCGATTTCGGCCGCGTGTTCACGGGGCTTCTGTTCGCGCTGTTCGTGGCCACGCTGCTCATGGCCATTCTCGTGGGCACGGGCGTGTACCGGGTCCTGCATCAGGAGGGGGCCGCGGCCGACAACCAGCGCCTGTCGCTCACGCTGCTGGCCAACGACGTGCGGGCCAACGACCAGATCGACGCCGTGGCCCGGGCCTGGGTGACCGAGGACGCGGTGTCCGTGGAAGTGGCCGAGGCCGACGGCTTTGAGGCAGCCGCCATCGAGGAAGATGCACACAGCCTCTTCCAGGGGCCGGCTCTTGTGCTGCGCGAGACGCTGCCCAGCGGCGTGTACGAGACGCGGCTGTACCGCTACGACGGCACCATCATGGAGGAGTACGCCCTGGCCGATGCCCCCTACGACCCCCAAAAGGCCACGGCCATCGTGGACTCCTCGGTATTCTCGTTCTCCTACGAGGACGGCCAGCTCACCATCGAGACCGACGCCGGCGCCACGGCGGTGGCCCTGCGCAGCGGGGGAGGTGAGCGCTGATGACTCGGGGAAATGCTCGCCGCTCCATGGCCGACTACTCCGTGGCCTCCCATGCCCGGGGCGTAGCGGCCGGCGATGAGCGCCTGGAGCGCTATCACGAATATGTGGGCCGCCACCGGGCCGAGCGCCGGGTGTGGCCCGGGGCTGCCTTCATCGTGGAGGCCCTGCTGCTGCTCGTGTTCCTGGCCGGGTCCCTGGCGGTGCTCATGGATCTGAACGCCGATGCCGACGCCGCCGGAAAGCAGAGCGCCGACCTTATGGGCGCTTTGGTGCTGGCCGCCAACGTGGCGGAGGAATTCGCCGCCGATCCGATGGCTCTCCAGGAGGCCTACGCTGCCGACCCCGCGGCCGACCGGTGGCTCTCCTGTCCGCTCGACGCGGTGGAGAGCGGCTCCGACATCCTGCGAGCGGAGTGCGCCTTCGCCACCGAGCCCACCGAGGGAGGCCTGCTGCACCGGCTGACCCTGACCGTGTGGAAGGAGCGCGTGCTCACCGATCGGGAGCAGGCGGCGGCCGAGGGCTATCTCATCAACGACTCCGAGGGTGCCTGCTTCGAGCGTTGGACGGAAGAGCCCGTGTACACCGTGGAGACGGCGCGCTACGTGGCCGGCGACGGCACCCGTCCCGCCCGCTCGACTGCCGGTGCGGCCGGCGATGCGGCTGACGGTGGGGAGCTGTCGGTCGTGCTGGATGATCCCGCGGCGCCGCCCGTGACAGGCGCGACCGGCGGCCCGGCCGCCGATGGCGCGGGTGCGGCCCCGACCGAAGGGGAGGTGTCCCATGGCTAGGCCCCACGGATCGGTGCGCATCGGCCCCATCAGCCTGTTCACCCTCATCATCATCTTGTGCCTGGCGGTGCTGGCCGTGCTGTCGGTCACCACGGCCCGGGCCGAGCTTTCGGTCACCGAGCGTCAGGCGGCCACCACCACCGAGACCTACCAGCTGGAGGTGCGGGGCCAGGAGTTCCTGGCGGCCGTGGACGGCGCCCTGGCGACCGGCGACGCTGCGGCTCTGGAGGCGGTGCTCGCGGACTACGGCGTGGCAACGACGGCCGCGGTCCCCGGTGCTGACGGCGCTGACGGCACCGGCGCGGCGGGGGGCGGCGACGTCTCGGCCGGCGAGACCATCGAGGACGAGACCCCCTCGGGCAACGCCGTTCCGGCCGCCGGCGTGACCTTGGCCGATGACGATGGGGGCGCGGGGGCCATCACGGTCTCCGGCACCTTCGACGGCGCCCTCGTGTCCGCGACGTTTGCCATGGACAGCGGCCGCACCCTGGCTGTAGGGCTGCGGGTGAACGACGACGGCACCTGTACCATCGAGCACTGGAAGACCACGACCCAATGGACCGACGACGGCACAGGCGAAACCCTGTGGCTCGGCTAGAGATAGGAGAAAGCGAACCCATGGAACTGAAGACACTGCTGCAGGAAATGATCGACAAGAAGGCCTCCGACGTCTTCATTGTGGCCGGTCTGCCGCTCACCTACACTGCCGACGGCCGCCAGATTCGCATGGACATGGCGCCGCTCATGCCCGCCGACACCCGGGCGCTCGTGGAGGCCATCTACGGGCTGTCCGGTCGCGACATGACCATCTTCCTCGACGGCCACAACCACGACGACGACTTCTCCTTCGCCGTGGCCGGCATGGGCCGCTTCCGCGTGAACGTGTTCCGCCAGCGCGGCTCGCTCGGCGCCGTCATCCGCGTCATTCCCTTCACGCTGCCGAACCCCGCCGACTACCACATTCCCGACGATGTCATGGCCTGCGCCGACTTCCAGAAGGGCCTCGTGCTGGTTACCGGCCCGGCTGGCGCCGGCAAGTCCACGACGCTCGCCTGCATCATCGACAAGCTGAACAAGGCGCGCTGCGGCCACATCATCACCATGGAGGACCCCATCGAGTACGTGCATCGCCATGAGGGCTGTATCGTCACCCAGCGCGAGATTCCCTCGGACGTGGCCACCTACGCCGAGGCCCTGCGCTCCGCCATGCGCGAGAGCCCCGATGTTATTCTGCTCGGCGAGATGCGCGACCAGGAGACCATCGGCACGGCCATGACCGCCGCCGAGATGGCCCAGCTGCTGTTCTCCACGCTGCACACCACGGGCGCATCCTCCACGGTGGACCGCATCATCGACGCCTTCCCCGCCAACCAGCAGCGCCAGATTCGCATGCAGCTGTCCATGGTGCTCCAGGCCGTGGTGTCCCAGCAGCTGGTGCCCACGGTGGACGGCGGCATCGTACCGGCCTTCGAGATCATGACCGCCACGCCAGCCATCCGCAACCTCATTCGCGAGGAGAAGACCCACCAGATCGACTCGGTCATCGCCAGCTCCGCCGGGGCCGGCATGCGTACCATGGACCAGAGCCTGTATCGCCTCGTGAGGGACGGCATCGTGGCCCGGGAAGTGGCCCTGCAGCACGCCATCCACCAGGAGGCCCTCAAGAAGCGCTTCGAGAGCGAGGGTATGTAGGGGCTGGCCTTCGGGCTTCGGCCGGTCGCGGCACCGGCTTCGGCTGGGTGCCCCGGCCTTTGGCGCGAGTCCTCTCCAAAGGGCGGCCGCACGGTCGCCCTTTTTGGTCGGAAGACGGCGGCGACCTTGGTTTTTCCGCGCGAGAAGAAGTTTCTGCGGTATTATGATTGGTTAGGATATTGCCCCATTTTCTGGGGCCGACATGGGGAAGGACGGGAACTTGAGCGACTACAACTGGGCGTGCGGCAAGGAGTACCGGGAGATTCGCTACGAGCTGTGCGACGGCGTGGCGAAGATCTCCATCAATCGGCCCGAACGGCGCAATGCCTTCACACCGCTGACGGTGATGGAGATGTACGACGCCTTCTCCGAGGCGCGCGATGATGCCAGCGTGGGGGTCATCCTGCTGACGGGTGTGAACCACGGCGGTCGTCACGAGGACGAGGCCTTCTGCTCCGGCGGCGACCAGAAGATTCGCGGCAACGGCGGCTATGTGGGCGAGGACTCCATCCCTCGCCTGAACGTGCTCGATTTGCAGCGGCTCATCCGCGTGGTGCCCAAGCCCGTCATCGCCATGGTGAACGGCTATGCCATCGGCGGCGGCCACGTGCTCTCCATTCTGTGCGACCTCACCATTGCCGCCGACACGGCGAAGTTCGGCCAGACGGGCCCTAAGGTGGGCTCCTTCGATGCCGGTTACGGCGCGGGGTACCTGGCTGCCATCGTAGGGCAGAAGAAGGCCCGCGAGATCTGGTACCTCTGCCGCCAGTACAGCGCCGCCGAGGCTCTGGAGATGGGCCTGGTGAACAAGGTAGTGCCCTTCGACGACCTGGAGCGGGAGTGCATGGATTGGGCCGCCGAGATGATGCAGTTTTCCCCCACGGCCCTGCGCTTCATGAAGGCCTCCTTCAACGCCGCCACCGACGGTCTGGCGGGCATCCAGCAGCTGGCCGGCGATGCGACGCTTCTGTACTACACCACCGACGAGGCCAAGGAGGGCCGCGACGCCTTCAAGGAGAAGCGCGTTCCCGACTTCACCCAGTTCCCGAAGTTTCCGTAGGAGAGGGAGCCGAGGGGTGGCCGGGATCCGTCGATGATCGATATATTTGAAAGCACCGCCCAGGCGCGGCCCGATGCCGTGTTCTTCTCCTTCGTCGATCGGGCGGGGGAGGAGACGGCCTACACCTATCGCCAGACACGGCTCATGGCCGCCCAGCTGGCCCGGCGCCTGCGGGACAAGGGGGTCTTTCCCGGCGACATGGTGGCCGTGGATCTGCCGAATTGCCCGCTGTACGTGTTTCTGGCCCTGGCCGCCGCCTACGGGGGCTTCGGGCTGGTGGTCCTCAACCATCGGCTCACCGATGCCGAGAAGCTCATGCGGCTTCTGGAATTGGAGCGCTGCGGCGTGCGCATCGCCCACCGCGTGGACGCCGCGAGCGAGCGGCGCCTCTTCGACCAGGTGAGCCAGTCGCTGCTGCGGGGGGAATCGCGCACGGGGCGCGTGGATGATTCCCTCGGCGGCGTGGTGGAGGACGCCATCCACTTCGCCGAGCGGGCGGCCCATACCTTTGACGCGGGGCACCGGGCTCTCATCATGTTCACCTCGGGCACCACGGGCAAGCCGAAGGGGGCCGAGCTCACCTGGCGCAACCTGGTGGAATCGGCCGAGGCATCGAACCGGGTGCTCTCCCCGCGCACGCTGAATCGGGGCCTGTGGCAGGCGGTGCTGCCCTTCTTCCACGTGGGCGGCTTCCAAGTGCTCGTGCGCAGCGTGTGCAGCCGCTGGTCGCTGCGGCTCTACGAGCGCTTCGATGCGGGCACGGTGCTCCGCGATGCCACCGAGCTGCACGCCACCCACATCTCGGTGGTGGACAAGATGCTCCAGGATATGCTGAACTGCCGCCCGAGCGTGCTGGCCCAGTACCACTGCCTGCTGCTGGGGGGCGGCCCGCTGAATGCGAACACGGTGAGCCGCGCCTTGGAGGCCAAGGCGCGCATCTATGCCAGCTACGGCATGACCGAGACCTCGAGCCAGGTGGCGAACACCCTCGTCACGCCCCAGTTCACCGGCGGCCTGCGGCTGCTGCCCGGCTATTCCGCGCGCATCGTGGAGCCGGATGGCGCCGGCTTCGGCCGCCTGGCCCTGCGGGGACCCGGGGTGTTCTCTGGCTACGTGAACGGGCGAGCGGCCTTCACGGTGGACGGGTTCTTCCTCACCGGCGACACCGCCGCCCTGCATGAGGGATGCCTCTACATCCGCGAGCGCACGGCGGACATGTTCGTGTCCGGCGGCGAGAACGTGTACCCGGCCGAGATCGTGGATGCTCTCGTGCGCATCCCCGGCATTGCCGATGCCTACGTGTTCGGCGTGCCCGACCTGCGCTGGGGCCGCCGTCCCGCCGCCGTGGTGGAGTTGGCGCCGGCTGCCCCGCCCCTGTCGGCCGCTATCATCAAGGATGCCCTGGCCCGGCGCCTGTCGCGCCTCTACATTCCCGAGCAGATCTGCATCGTGGACGAGATGCCGCGCACGGGCATCGGCAAGGTCGATCGGGTGGCCTGCGAGGGGCTGTTCCGCCAGCATATCGACATCAAGCGCGTGGTGCTGCACAAGGTGCGCCTGCCGTTTTCCAAGCCCTTCAAGACGCCGAAGGAGACCCTGACCTACCGCGAGCTCGTCATCGTGGAGGTGGTGGACAAGAAGGGCCGCGTGGGCGTGGGGGAATGCACGGCCTTCGACACCGACTGGTATCTGCCTGAGACCCTCGGCGAAGATTTGGCGGTCATGCGGGAGGTGCTGGCCCCGCGTGTGATCGCCGGCACCTACCTGCATCCCCGGGAAGTGGCCGCCGACCTGGCGGCGGTGGAGGGTATGGAGCGGTTCCCCATGGCCATGAGCGCCATCGAGATGGCCTGCTGGGACCTGTTCGGCAAGGTGACCGAGCAGCCGCTGTGGGCCCTGCTCGGCGAGGAGTTCGACCGTCTTTCGCGGGTGGCCGCCTTCTGTGAGGAAGAGCCCGCGGCCCTGGGCCATGCGGCGCCCACCGGGCGGCGGTGCCGGCCGCGCCAGGTGTACAGCGGGGCCGTGGTGGGCATGGGCACGCCGGCCCAGACCGTGGCCGAGGTGCGGGCCTGCGTGCGCCAGGGCTACCAGCGGGTGAAGCTGAAAGTGGCCCCGGGCAAGGGGCTGCCGGCGGTGCGGGCTGTGCGCCGGGCCTTCCCCGACCTGCTCATCACGCTGGATGCGAACCAGAGTTTCAGCCTGCACCACATGGCCGAGCTGCGCTCCTACGACGAGTTGGACATCGGCTGGATCGAGGAGCCGCTGAACCTGGACGCGGTGGGGGTGAGCCGCCACGAGAACGCCTTCTCCCGGCTGGCCTCGTTCCAACACACCCTGGCCATGCCCCTGTGCGTGGACGAGTCCTTCGTGAACGCCGCCGAGGCCAACCGCATCTTCGAGTACCCGGAGCTGCGCTGTGCCATGGTGAAGATCGGGAAGTTCGGCGGTATCCAGCGCTCTCTGGAGTTCGTGCACAAGGCCCTCTCGCGGGGGCGCGAGGTGTGCATGAGCGGCATGTACGACACGGGTATCTCGCGGTTCGTCCACGCGGCCTTCCAAACGCTGCCCGGGGTGGTCATTCCCGGCGACTTGGGGGCCACGGACCGCTACTTCGACGCCGATCTCACGGTGCCGGCCTATACGGCCCCCGACGGCATCATCACGCTGAACGGGGAAGGCCACGACTTCGGCATCGGCTGCGAGTTGGCCCCCGATGCCCTGGCAGCCCACCGCCAGCGCCGCTTCACGGTGGAGTAGGCGCTGCGTCGGGCTAAGTGTCGCGGCGAGCCGTCGCGCGCCACCGAGGGGCCGCGGTGTCCGGTCGGTCGCTCGGCTGACAGAGCGCGGGATTCGCGGTGCCCCTCGCAGATTCTTGTGCCCTTTTAACGGCTCGGCAACATTGGCGCAGGCGTACGATTTATACTGACGAGGTAAGCGATCTTTCTGAGATGGAGGATTCCGTGGGCGGCTTTTTCGGAGCAGTTTCCCAGCGCGACGTGGTGCTGGATGTGTTTTTCGGCGTGGACTATCATTCCCATTTGGGTACCCGGCGGGCGGGCATGATCGTGCGCGATCACGCCGACGGGTTCCAGCGTCAGATTCATTCCATTGAGAACACCCCCTTCCGCACGAAGTTCGAGGACGACATCGTGCGCTTCCATGGCACGAGTGCCATCGGCTGCATTTCCGATGCCGACCCCCAGCCGCTGCTGGTGCGCTCGCATCTGGGCACCTTCGCCATCACCACCATCGGTGCCATCAACAACGCCGAGGCCCTGGTGGAGGAGTATTTCTCGGGGCGCACGACCCAGTTCATGGCCCTCAGTTCCGGCGCGGTGAACGCCACGGAGCTGGTGGCGGCCCTCATTAACCAGAAGGACGACCTGGTCAGCGGCATTCAGTACGCCCAGTCGAAGGTGGACGGCTCGCTCACGCTGCTCATCATGACCGATACGGGCGACCTCATTGCGGCCCGCGACTTCATGGGCCGTCTGCCGGTGCTCGTGGGGCGCGACGAGAACGGCCATTGCGTGGCCTTCGAGAGCTTTGCCTACCACAAGTTGGGCTACCATGACGAGTACGAGCTGGGGCCGGCCGAGATCGTGCGGCTGACGCCCGATGCCATCGAGGTACTCTCGCCGGCGCGCGACGAGATGAAGATGTGCGCTTTCATGTGGGTGTACTACGGCTACCCGAATTCCAACTACGAGGGCGTGAACGTGGAAGTGATGCGCTATCGCAACGGCGCCATCATGGCCCGCGACGAGGCGGCCCGCGGCGCGCGTCCCGAGGTGGATTACGTGGCCGGCGTGCCCGATTCCGGTGTGCCCCATGCCATCGGTTACTCCACGGAAAGCGGCATGGCGTTCGGCCGCCCGTTCATCAAGTACACGCCCACCTGGCCCCGGTCGTTCATGCCGGCGAACCAGGATCTGCGCAACAAGATCGCCAACATGAAGCAGGTGCCGGTACCCGAGCTCATCCGCGACAAGAAGCTGCTGTTCGTGGACGACTCCATCGTGCGCGGCACTCAGCTGCGCGAGACGGTGAACTTCCTGTACGATTCGGGTGCTGCCGAGGTGCACATGCGCAGCGCCTGCCCGCCCATCATGTACAGCTGCAAGTACCTGAGCTTCTCTTCCAGCAAGTCCGATATGGATCTCATCGCCCGCCGCGTGGTGGACCAGTTGGAAGGCGAAGAGGGCGTGGCGCATTTGGACGAGTACGCCGATGCCACCACCGAGCGCGGCCAGTGCCTCCTGCGCACCATCTGCGAGGACATGGGATTCGATTCCTTGAGCTATCAGAGCCTGACCGGCATGATCGAGGCCATCGGCATCGACCCGGAGAAGATCTGCACCTACTGCTGGGATGGTAGGGAGTAAGAACTCGTTTTGCATTCACGATCGTAGCGCTGTTCTCAAAGGAGCCGACCCAGGTTGGCTCCTTTTTTGCGGCACTCTCGAAAATGCTCTCGATAGAGAGTGCGACTTCGAGAGTGAATCGAGAGTAATTTCGAGAGCGGCTGGAATATCGCGCCGCATGTGCCGTGATCGGCCTTTGCTCGTTGACCGCGTGCCCTACCGTAGGGCGGCATCGACTTCGTCGAGGGCGAGCGCTTCCGTTTCCGCGGCTTTCTTTTCAGCGCGCAGGGGAAGGTATTCGCTGATGACGATGCCGGCGAAGATGAGGGCGAAGCCGGCGAACGACGAGAGGGTGAGTACTTCGCCGAGCAGCAGGATGGAGAACGTGACGCCGAAGACCGATTCCGTGGCCAGGAACAGCGAGGCCTGGGCGGGATCGACCCGGGCCACGGCCATGTTCTGGAGACCCAGGGCCACGCAGCTGGCGAACGCCGTGATGTAGACGAGGCTGACCCACGTGTCGGCGCCGAGGGATGCGAAGTTGGGCGTGGGCTCGGTGAGGGCACCCACGATGAGGCCGAGGATGCCGGCGGTGATGAACTGGACGACCGTGAGCAGCGTCATGGAGCGGCCCGGGGCGTACTTCGCCGTGTACAGCACGTGCAGGCTGAGGAAGAACGCCGAGGCCAGGGTGATGAGGTCGCCGAAGCGCAGTGAGAAGGCGCCGGCACCGCCGTAGGCTACGCAGGCAACGCCCGCAACGCAGAGCAGGGCGGCGGCGATGTTGAACCGGGTGGGCCGCTTCGCAATGATGATCCAGCCGAGGAACGGGATGATGACCACGTAGAGCGTGGTGAGAAACGAGCTGTTCGAGGCCGTGGTGTCGGTGAGGCCGGTGGAGTTGCACCAATAGGAGGCGAACAGGAGCACGCCGAGCACGGCGCCATCGCGCAGGTGCCCGCGCCTGTTGCGGGCGTAGGCCTGGCGAATGCGCGGCAGGGTGACGGCTCCCAAGATGAGACCGGCCCCCAGGAAGCGCACGCCGACGAGCCACGAGGGCGGGAAGGCATCGACGGTGGATTTGATGACCACGGTGCCCATGCCCCAAATGGCCGCCGACAGGAGCAGCGCGGCCCTGTAAACCCACGGGGGCAAGCTGGTATGTCGGGCGAGGGAAACCATAGTCGTTGCATCATAGCATGGTGTGTCGAAGTGTGCAGGAATTGTGCCGTCATTGGTGCGGGAAAACTTTTTCTTGCAATCGGTCGAGATCAGAGTAATATATATCCTTGCCTTTGAGAGGCAACCCATTGCGGGGTGGAGCAGTCTGGTCAGCTCGTCGGGCTCATAACCCGAAGGTCGGTGGTTCAAATCCGCCCCCCGCGACCAAGAAATGACAGCCGTCGAGTTCGCTCGACGGCTTTTTTGTTATAGCGTGGGCGTTGCGATGGGCGTGGGGCGTAGGAGATACGTTTCTTGGGGATGGGGATCGCGTCCACTTGTTCCGAGGAGGCCCCATGAGCGACATCGAAATCTACGAATCCCCCGACGGCGATATTCGCCTGAACGTTCAGCTTGAGGATGAGACGGTCTGGCTCACGCAGGCGCAGATAGCTCAGCTATTTGGCGTTAACAGTCAGGCTATTACTAAGCATCTGGGAAATATCTACGATGAGGGCGAATTGGCGGCCGATGCAACTTGTTCCAAAATGGAACAAGTTCGTCAGGAGGGAAGTCGTCAAGTCAAGCGGACGGTGAACGTCTACAACCTCGACGCGATAATTTCCGTGGGATATCGCGTGAACTCGCGGAAAGCCACTCACTTTCGCCAATGGGCTACAAGCATTCTCAAGGAGTATGCTGTTAAAGGTTTCGCGCTCGATGATCGCCGGCTCAAGGACGGTCGCAGTCGCTATTTCCGCGAGCTGCTCCAGCGAGTTCGCGATATCCGCTCCAGTGAGCGTAACCTCTATCAGCAGGTAACGGATATTTATGCGACAGCCATTGACTATGATCCGAAATCTTCCATGACACGCAAGTTCTTCGCTACCGTGCAGAACAAGCTTCATTACGCCGTCCATGAGCACACAGCGGCTGAGGTTATTTACGACCGCGTTGACCGCGAAAAGCCGCTTGTGGGCATGACAACGTTCGATGGCGATTACATCACTAAGGCTGACGTGTGTATTGCGAAAAACTACCTGACCGAAAAAGAGCTGCAAACGCTCAATCTTCTGGTCGCCCGTTTTCTCGATTACGCTGAGTTGCAGGCCCTAGAAGAGCGAACAATGACTATGGCCGAGTGGATTGAAGAGCTTGATCGAGAAATCGTTAACTCTCGTCGAGCGCTGCTCGAGGGGTATGGAGCGATCTCCCATAAGCAAGCGATCGAGAAAGCCGAGGCGGAGTTCGAGGCCTATCGCGCCCGTGAGATGCGCCAGCTTGAAAGCGATTTCGACCGAGCGATACGGCAGTTGGAAGACTAGCTATTTCACCACGGCGAGGTTCACGCTGGCGAGCAGGCTGGGGATGCTGCGCACCGCGGAGCGATTCCATTCCCGGGCGCGGTCGGGCAGCTCTTCCCAGGGAACGAGGTAGGGGCTGCGCTTGGCCTCCACGTCCTTCGCGGCCCCGTAGCGCCAGCCGGCCTTCTGGCGTTCCTGTAACCAGCGGCGGTGCTCCAAAATGGCGAGGCACTCCACCTCGCTGGCCGTAAAGGCGGTCACGCAGCGGTCGGGGTAACAGCTACCCGCGGGCAGCACCTCGTAGCCGAGGGTGTCCAGCTTGCGGTGGATGCTGACGATGTAGGCGATGGAGGATTCGCGTAGGTCGGCCGGCAAGCTGGCGAACGTGGCGAACTCCTGGTCGGCTTGGGAAGCGATGCGGTCGGCGGTGTAACGGGTGAACGACGTTTGGGCCAGCTCGGTGATGACGTCGGTCTTCTCCGTGTAGCCCTGGCTTGACAGCATATCGGGCGAATCCACCAGTAGAGGCCGGGTGCTCGGCGGCCCGTAGATGGCGCACACCAGGATGTTCCAAACGAGCTGCTCCTTGCTGATGAGCCATGCGGGTAGCTGGTGGCCGTAGCCGTCGGTCTCGAAGGTGGGGTATTCCCGGCGCGCTTCCCGAACCAAGGCGATGAGCTGTGGGATATCGAACTCGCTGAGCGGGGTGGGCTCGCTGGACAGGTCGCGGTGGTAGGCATCGAGGGCCTCGTAGCAGGAATCGAGGAAGTACTGGCAGGCTGCCTCGCTGAAGCCGAGATCGAGGAACCGACGATAGAGCCCGTCGATGATGACGCCCATGACGGCGCAGTCGTCCCACCACGAACCGCCGACCAGTTCGATGCGGTTTTGCAGGCACCAGGCGGGAAGGATGTCGAACAGGGCCCGCAGCGGTGTCAACGGATCGAAACTCTCATAGGCAGCGGCTTCGGCTTCCATGGTTGCCAGGAGAAAGCGGAGGTCATCGACGCTTTCGGCGGGCTCGGCGCCCTGCTCTTCCAGGCTCTCGATGGCTTTCTTAAAATCGGGCAGCGGCCCTTTGCCCGCGCGCGTGCGCTCGTGGGAGCCGCGCCGCTGATTCAAGGCGAAGGGTGGGCAGAAGCGCGCGAACGTGGCAGCAGTCTCGTCAGGGGAGAGCCGATTCAGCTTGAGGGTATGGGCATTCCAGACTGATACGGCCTGCAGGCACAGCTGGGCGTCTTCGGGCCGAGCGCAGGCGGCAATGATGCGCGATTCGTAGGCCGCGCGCCAGTAGTTCGCGTTGAAGAGCAATCGATCGACGGATGCCTCGGTGCCGCGCCGCAACTGGGCGGCATCGCGAGATTCCGTCGGGAGGGCGGCGCTCTCGTTGCCCTCCCGATCTTCGCGGAAGGTGAAGGACAGGTAGGCTGCCAGAGCCACCTTCACCACTTCGATGGGTTTCATGGTGCTGCCCCGCCGCGCCTCTTCGCGCCTGAGGGCGGCCTCCACAGCGTCTACGGGGCGATTGGCCATCGATCGTCTCTTGCTAGCCATCGGTTGGCCAATCCCTCCCTTCGTTGTCGGCAATTTCGCGGCGATTGTTAACGTTGCGGTGCCTATGATACCCGCTTGCGATTACATCGTTGGGCAATGGAGAGGAGCATCAGGAACCAGATAGTTGCGCAGAAGCCAGCGTCCACGGCTGATCAGTTCGTCGTAGGTGCACTGGGGTGAATCATCCAGGGTGAGCGCATCGAAACGGTACGAAAGCATGCGGTTCGGCTGGTTTGCCGTGTGGAGAAGCGCCACGATGAAACCGTTGGGATTTTGGTAAAGAATGGCCTGGTCGATCTGGTAAGGAACACTGGCACGAAACACATCACCCTGAGAGGGGGCCGGCTCCAGGGGATGACGGATGTCCAGCGTGCCGTCGGCGAGGGCGATGGCTAAGAAATCGTTATCGCCGCCGTACTGCTTGCCGACGGAAACGATGCCATTGGGGTAATCCTCCTGATAGATGCTGTGTCCGTCGGTAAGAGAGAGAATGCGCAAGCTGTGTCCTGCGCTCAATACCGCAGCGGGACTGCCCTCGAAAACATATTCATTGAAGCGCGGATAGCCGATGTAAGGGGTAGCGTAATAAGCTTCTCCTGCTACGGTGGCCGAGAACATTCCTTCAGTAGTCCATGCTCTTCTAGTGACGTCGGCAGATGTGTCGGAGGCGGTAAACATAAAGGGCATGTCAACGAACCAATATTCGCCTTCGCCAGCGTCATATGAAGCGCTCGTCAGCATGCCATCTCGCATGGCCAAGGAGCTGATGAGGTTATTCCCTACTTCGACAAGCTCGTATTCCCCGTTTTCGACGAAAAAGAGGAGGGCATAGGCTCCGAGTGCGAGGCTCACGATATCTTTTTCGCTATCATAGGCGCAGGTGGCGAATGTGTTGGGGCGCAAGGCCTCGATAGAGTTTGCCTGGGTCCAAGAAATCATTGTGCAATTGGCGGCATCGAGGGTCGTGGCTGCTGCGGTGCCATCCTCCAAAATAAAGCACAGCGCAAAAGTTTCTCCATCTTCGGCTACGGCAAGGGCATCTATGGGAACGTCTTCGCGATTCCACAGAACAGCACCGCTGGTGGTGTCAATGCACATAAGAATGCCTTCATCGGCTCGCGTGCCGATGACGCATCGGTTGGGCCCGGCAGGGGCCAGAATCCAATCCTCGGTAGTGCAGGAGAGGGGATTTGAATCAGAGTCGCGGAGATGAAGAGTGGCTCGCGTCGCCCCTGTAAACACGTCCACGAGCGTGAGGGCTCCTTCGCTGTCGAGGATGACCACCCAGTCGCTTCGGTGATGCGCCGCCAGGGCTACAATCTCGGCATTCGCGTCAAAAGTGAAGTTCGGTTTCCAGAATCGTATCGTGTCTTGGTTCACATCGAGGGCATCTTCCAGGGCCTTTTGGGCTTCGGAGGTGATGGGTCGCCGGAGATCGGACGAGGAAGAGGGCAGTGCAGAAAGAGCGGTCTGGACGGCCTGCATACGCTCGCCGCGAGCCAGTTGCTCCTGGGCAACTGCCGCCAAGCTGCGCGACTCGGCGGCGCGGGCGTTGCAGGAGGCGTGGATGGCGGTGGCGGCCAGCGCGGTAACCAGCGAGATGAGTACTGCCCCCATTATGGAGAAAGCGATTCTGCGATTGCGGCGTCGGTTGCGCTCTCGCTGGCGCAGGTCATCGAAGTTGCAACCGGCGACGGCGGCAATAATGCGCAGTAACTCGGCCTTGTGCTTGGTCTTAGACTCGGGGCGCAGGTCGGCGGCCAAGGGCTCGGTGGGCATATCGCGCATGATGCCGTGGGCATCGGGAAAGAGGCGTGTTTTCAGAATGTCGGGAATGCTGCGGGCTGAGTCACCGTCGGCCAGCACGCAGATGATGCGTTCGCGTCCGTGCAGAGCGGCGAAGGTTTCGATTTCCCGTTGCACCCAGTGGCTTTCCTGGGTATCGGGCGAACAGATGATGACGAGGGCCTGGGATGTCTCGAGGGCCCGTTGAATGCTGTCGGGCAAGGAGGGGGAAGCCGCTAGCTCGTCCTCGTCGCGGAAGCACTTGCCGAGGGCCTTGCCATCCTGCGGGCGCTTGGGACCCGTTGTGGCGCTCTCATCGCGTTGCTGCCTGATAGCAACTCCGCGCGGTAGCCGATAGGTCTCGATGGCCTTCTGCACCTGCCGAGCAACCTCGGTGTCACGGGGTAAATGCCGGTAGCTGATGAAGGCGGCATAGCCGAAGTCGCTCGGTTCGTCGCGATCGGGCAGCGGTTTCCCGCACCGTGGGCAAAATACAGCACCGTCAGGGATTTTGCTATGACAAAAGGGACAATCCATGGGAGGAATTATAACCCGAATGAGACCGCATCCTTCAAGACGGCTACAGGCTTCATTGGGCAATGGCCCTCAGCGTCCTTCGTACAATAAAACACTACGTCAGTAACGGGCGAGCTTGCGAAATGCCCCGTGGGACAACGAGAGAGTACAGGGAGCCCAAGTTATGAAGGTTTGGGACAAGATAAAAGGCGCCGTGGGGCGTTTTCGGGCATGGCGTGAACGCCGTCGGGAGCAACGCTTCCCCCGAGCATTTCCCAGCGATACCTATGTGGCTGATTTGGATGCGGCGATGAAGACGAAACGACCCTGGGTGAAGGGGCTTCTGGGCGTTGTCGTATTATCCGTTGCTGTTGATATCTATTTGCTACAAGACTCTTTTGCGCTCATGCTTGGGAACGCGTCGTTTCTCGATGTCTTCGGCGCTGATGGCGACCGGTCGGAGTGGATGGGTTTTGCCTTTGTTGCCCTGATATGTCTCGGGTTCATTGTTCTGTATTTGAAATTTTCCAGTATGGCGGGCAGCAAGTTCTCCGAATTCAAAGTGAGTAGAAGCAAGGCGGCTTTTGTCTCGGGGGCTCTTTTCTTCATTTTGCTTGTGATAGTGCTGGCGTTGGTGGGAATCGTTCGGTTCCGTAGTGTTGCTTTTGATGCTGATTCGCTGTCCGATGTCGACGACACCCTGCTTGAGACGATAGCCCTTTTGACAGTGATGGGTCTCGGCGCTCTCATGAGCATGATTCGCTCGTACTACTCCGTCGATCTCTATGCAGCCGAAAAAAAGCGACTTGCGGAAGCTCACATTCCCGAAGACAGGCTTCTCTACGAGAAGACCTATGCGATACACGCCGTTGACCCCATTGCTATTTTGGGACATGAGACGAAGGAACGTGAGCTTGATCGCCAAATGGTAGAGAGCGCGTTCCGCATTTGCGAGCTATCTACTCAGTTGAACGGCATTGTCGATCCAGCCGATGCCCATGATTTTACTCAGATTGGCAGATTAGTTCGGGAGCGCGCCTTCGATCATCAAGAGCAAGGAGACAGGAAATGAGCAGAAGAGGACTTGGCGTCATAGCATTGATTCTGGGGGCATTTTTGGGCCTCGGCGTCGTTGGCTGCACATCAGAGGGCCCGTCGACCGATTTGGCAGATACCGGAGAGGCGATCAGCTGCGACAACGCTGCTTTTGTATATGCGAAGAGGGCTAACTCCAGCCAGGATATGTTGGTTGCGGAAGGGTACTTGGACGCAATTGCGGAAAACGAGGGTCACTTTTTCGGCGTGGTAGCAGATGGAAATCCATGGGCGTTTGATGTGCAACTTACTTCTGACGAGTCGAATGGGCGCAGGAAAGCAAAAGCGATCGAGGGATTGAAGGCAGAAAAAATACTCGGCGCAAATTGGAATGCACAAACGGAGGAAGTGGATTTGTTTGCTGCGATTTGCGAAGCTGATCGTAGACTTTCCAGTTCTGTGGCTGAGGGGAACCGTAATGTGCTCGTCATCATCGATTCGGGTATATCGACGGCGGGTTTGATTAACTTCACGGAAGAGTCTACGCGTGAGGCCTTGTTAGAGCCCGAAGTGCTGATTTCGACCTTACGCGAACGCGGCGATTTGGTGAAATTCGAGAACATTGATGAAGTGATTTGGTTCGGCCTGGGTGAGACGAGCGGTGATCAGGCCTCTCCGAACCAAGGAACCACCAAGGCTATGGAATACCTCTATCGTGCGCTTTTTGAGGCGGCTGGCGTTGAGGGGGGCATCACGTTTCGTCCGGGATCGGGGGCCGCCCCCACGGAAGGTGTGCCCAGCGTAAGCGCTGTCGATATGCCTCGAATTGCGTATGATAGCGAAAATGATAGGCCAATGCGCCCGGGCGACAACGTTGAGTTTGATGAGCTCAAGAGCAATGGGGCCATTAAATTCGACAATGACTCCGATGCCCTTGTCGACGAAGCTGCCGCCCGCGAGGCTTTGAAGGATCACATCAACCAACTGATCGACTTTCCGACCCTGACGGTTGCCGTCAATGGGTACACGAGCACCGTTGGCGACGAGTCCTACAATTTGGATTTGTCGCAAAGGCGGGCGGACACGGTAAAGGCCCTGATGGTAGATGCTGGTGTGCCTGAGAGCCAGATTACGGCCGTGGGTATGGGGGAAGACGCTACATACGAGACCGACGAGCAGAATCGTCGCGTGGAAATTGTGCTCGGATAGCGGCTGGTGTCATGAGTTCGCCGAAAGACGATGCCGTCAAAATTGCCTCCGAGACGCGCGAACGGCGCTATGATCTGTTCTTTCCCCGCAGCCTCGGGATGCCCGCGCGTATGGGTCTATGGCTGCGCGGCTACCTCGATGCACGACGGGGGAAGGTGTTCGTGGCTCGGGCGGGGCACATTGATTCGCCTTATATTCAGACGCTTGTAGAACGAGCCGACTTGCGTATCAATGCCGAATGGCAGGAGGCCAACGGCCTTATGTTCGAATTGCGGCCCCTGTTGGAAGAGGCGGTGCGCGACCGCAACGAGATCATTCGTCGTATCGATGAGTTGCCGCGACTGAAGGCGGTGAAGAGTGAGAGCGTCTGCATTGATCGCGACGGCGATGAGTGCGCGGGCGAGCGCGTGGCGGAAAAGCGGCGGATCCGCCGTGCTGTGCTGGTCGAATGGGAGTTCGTCGCCCGTGAGGAAGCGTTGCGCGAAACCCTCAACAAGGTATCGGCCCAGGCCGGGGTGGTGCTGTCGCAATATCAGGATGTGATGGATGCCTCGGCGACCCATGAGCGCCTTGTGCGCCTCGACTTCGTTGCTCGGCTTTCGTGCTACGGGCGCGGGGTATTTCGTCGGATGTCCTTCGATACGCAGATTATCAACGACCGAGCCCTCACGACCGTGCCTCGTGAAGAAAACGAGCGGTTCTTCGCCGCATGCCTGCGAGGTGTAGAAAACGAGCCCGCAACCGAGGGTTTCAAGTTGTGGGCAACGGGAAGCGCCGAGGAAGCTCCGAAGCAAACTCGGGCGGCTGGTGAGAAGGCATCGTAATAGACGGAGGATCCTCATGACATGGTTCAATCGCAAGAAGCGGCAGTCGATTCCCTCGGCGGCTCCTTCCGCTCAAGCTCCAGCGGCTGCCTACTATGCTCCTGGGCAGATTCGTATCTCGCACCTCGATTTCGATCGGCCGGGCCCGGTGACCCAGGGGCCGCGCGTGCGCCGGATTGACGTGGGGAACCTGGTGGGCGCGTCGGTGTTTGAAAGCGCCGTGTGCTCGTCGGCCCATGTGGACGCCCTCGTCTTCTCCGAATTGGCCGAAAGCATGCAGGTTATCGAGCGAAAGTTCCACGGAGGCCAATACGACGCACAGGCCATGCCGCTGGTTGAGGCGTTTCTCAGCGAGTTGCATGGGTTGGCGCAAATTCAGGTGGAGCGCAATGGCATTATCGACCAGCGCATTGCAGACTTGCGTCGTGCGAATATCATGGCTTATCAGGCAGTATGCGAGGAGCGCTCCCGTCGCGAAGAGGGCATCGACAAAGCGCGCATGTACGAATGGCATTCGGTAGCGGCCAGCTACGATCGACGCGAAGCTCAAATGAGGCGCAAGCAGGCCAAGAGGCTGCAGCAAGATGAGGAGCGAGCGGCGAAAACCGAGGCCAAGGCGCAGCGAACCCGGGAAAAGGCTACTCAGAAGAACGAGGCCAAGACGGCTCGGGAAGTGAGGTCTTCTGCAGCCAAGGCCGTGCGGGTCCAGCGGCGCGAAGACCGGAACGCCGCTTGGCAGAAACTCAAACAGCGCCGCTATGAGCGTCGTGTGCGCAAAGAACAGATGCGGGCTGAGCGTGAAAGGCTGAAATGGCAGGTGCGCCAAGAGCGTTCTGAGATGGATTTGGATCAGCTGCGGGCCGAGAAGGAAGCCGCGCGGGCCGAGAGTGCTGCCCGTCAGGCGGCTCTCGAGGCCAACGTGGAAATCGCCCGCGCCCAAGAGCAGGTCGCTCGCGTCCAAGAAGAATGGGCGCAGCAGGAATTGGAGCGCCTGGGCGTTACGGAAGCATCTGCGCACGATGCCCCTCCTTCGGAAGAGCCAGCGGCCGAGGCGTCTGCCAAAGAGGCTGAGACTGAAATGCGTGAAGCTGTCGCAGAGACGGCGACGGGTGAAGGGCAGGGGGCTGTCGCAGAGGCGGCGCCGACGGGTGAAGCACAGGAGACCGTCGCAGAGGCGGCGCCGGCTGGCGTCGAGCCTTTTGCCGCTGACGGGCCCGCAGTTCCCAATGAGAGCAAGACTTCCGAGCGGCCTTCGGCGACCGAGGAGGCGACTGAAGTCGGGACGCTTCCCCCGGCCGAGGCGTTGGAGCCTGGAGCACAAGAAGGAGAGGTCCAGGAAGTTGTCGAGGCTTCCGAGGATTTCGACGACCGACCTGGCGCCGACGAGCAGCCAGGCTCGTTGAAAGCTGTGCTTAAGAAATGGGTTGCCGATCTTGCTTCTGATAATCGGGACAAATAGCGGTGGACTGTGAGCGTTGCGCGAGAGACATCGGGGGAGCTGTCCGGTAGAGGGGGAAAGACTTACCATCCTTCTGCAAAGGGCTTCGTAGAGCTGTCTTCCTTTTGCGGGAGCGTTTTGCTGGAGGGCGAAGAGGAACTGGCCTTCGTGGAGCTGCCCGCGCGATTGCTCTCTTCGCGGGATGAGGCGACCGCTAAGGCGCAGCTGAAGTTCGGCGACGCCCGGCTCAATGGATTGAAGAAGCAAGTGTCATTGCCCGTGGATGCAGCCTATCGCAACGGTGAGTTCGTCGGCCTCATCGTCACGCATATGCATCGTGGCGTGAGCCTAAGCCGTTACCTGGACTTTTCAGGGGACGCTCGGTCGGAACGACGGCGGGTAGCGTACAACCTTGCCGTGCAAGTATGTGTTGCATCGCAGCTGGGAGTCTCCCTCGGTCGTCTATCTCCCGAGCGCATCCGTGTCGATCCGACGACGTGCCGGGTGTTTCTGGCGACAGACTGGGTTACCCTGATGGAGGAGAGCTGCGCTTCGCATCAGACTGCACTCTCTCTGCTGCCGTGGCAGGGAGCAGTTGACCTTGCCGTCTGCGAATATAGCCTCCTGCGAAAGAACGGCGCTCCTCCGCCGAGCGCGGGATTATGGGAGGACGATTGTTCGGGTCTCAGGGGACCGTCGGCTTCGGACATGATCGCAGCGACATTCGATGCGGTGAAAAGGCCCTGGTTTGTGAAAGTCGTAGGTCGCTTCGATAAAGACACGCCTTTGCTGGGAAATCTGTGGGATGTGCCCCGCCCATTCAGGGACCTGTTGGGGCACAGTTTTCGTGGCATGGGCACCGGAGACGCCGGGACTCTCGCCACGGAAATGATCGCGCACTTCGAACGCGGGGAGAGCCGTCGTCGGAGTGGTTTCTCAGTATGGAAAGACCGGCTCAAGCAATTTTTGAACGGTGCCCGTGTGCCTGCTGATCAGGTAAAAGAGTGTGAGCAGCGGCCATGGGGCCTGCGCGGTTACGGGAACGCTACCGTGTTTTGGCCCGTAACGCTGGGGATGGCCGCCGCCTTGGGTTTGTGCTCGGCCATGAACGGGTTCGCTCCCCTCGATCTGCTCGTTATGGCTCTTCGAGGTGCAGACTATGCTCATTCTGCCATTAACATGGGTTGGCGCTACGGGGTGGCTGCCGTGCTGGGGTGCGCAGTGTACAACCTATTTGCAGCTCGAAGGCATTGCTTCTCGGGATATGGGAGGAAATCATACTGTTGGTCTGTTGCCACGGCGGTCTTGTTCATGAGCCTGGCCCAGTTTCTAATGATTTTTTCGTTGCGAGGTGGTATCTCGTGAGGCTTCTTCAGCGGGACAAGCGAGGCGATGCAATTGAGGAGCTTTGCCCGATCGTGTTGTGCCTACTGATTATCGATGCCCGCGAGGGCGGGCTGGGCTGTGGCGCCGCTTCGCCCCACAGGGGGGTGGCAAAGTTTCTGGCGTTGCTAGAACGCGATCGCGACGCGGCAAAAATGGTGCGCCTCGCGTCTCGGTACGCCCCTGTTGAGGGGGCTGGCGCAGTTGGATTCTGCTCGATGGACGCTCTGCGCATGGAGATGCGTGCTGGGGGAGGGCCGATGTTGATGCCCGAGGATGTGGAGTGCGCTTGTCGCCAGATCGAGGAGGAGCGTGCTGTCCTCGAAGCGTCCGGCGTGGAGGTGCGGGAGGCATTCGTGGTGGCAGTGACGGAAAACCCCCGGGTAGTAGGAGGGGTGTACGGGCAAACGACGGTGTTCTCCCTCGCGGAGAGCACTCAGGCCGACCCCGTGTACTTTTTAGAGCAGTGCGCCCGCTTTGTGTTGGCATCCCTCGATGGGCAGGCCTCATGATACGTTGGCGAATCATCCGGGAGAAGGTATTGCGGCTGGGTGTGGCCTTGCTGGCGAGCATCGTCGTCCGCATGAGCTTTTCTGGCGGAACGGTTGGCCTGGAACTGGTGGATGCGATGCTCTATTCGGCGGCGTTCCGCATAGAATCATCTCTGCCTCTTTCCGGCTTGGCCTTTCTCGTAGGGTGGATTGGGTTTGGGTTCGTGCTGAAAACGCATCGGCGGACGGCGCCATGGACAGTTGGTGGCGCAGTGCTCTCAGTGATGGCTGCATGGGCGTTGGCGCCGGCATGCGGATCCTTTCCGCCTCTTGCGATGTTCCTCTGCTGGCTGGCGTGCCCGGAATCGCTGTACTTTCCTCGGCGCTATGCGAAAGTTGCCGAGGATGAGGGCGATGAAGGAGGAGCGGCGCGATTTCGTATATCGCTTGAGATGGTGGTGGCCTTTGGTGCCCTGGCCTGTCTTGAGATTTCCATGGCAGTCGGTGCGTGTCAGGTTGCGGCGGCAGCTAGTCGGCCCGCGCTGGGGTGGGTCTTGCTGGCATCGCCTTTCGTTGGCGGAACGCTTTGCTGGCTGTTCATGAAAAAGCGCCGAGAAAGTCCCCCGGCACTTTTGCGGGCGTTGTCAAGCGCATATCACGGTATGGAAATGGGAGTTTGGGCTGCATTTGGCTTAAGGGCGTTGTTGTGGTTCGCCTAGAATTAGTAGGAGGTTGGTAGGTCATGAATCAGGGAGATAGGTATCGGCGCCGCAACAGGTTCGACCGTCGTAGGGAGGGGCGCTTACGCCATTGGATTCCCGTAGCGCTCTTTGCCGCGTTATTGGCTCTTTTGCTGTGGTTTCCGTTTCGAGATCAGCAGGGCAACTCAGTGTCGTCCGGCAATGTGTCGAGATCGGTGGCCGAGCAGGTGACGAAAGAGCATGCCGCGCCGTCGGAGGGTACGGACGGGACGGATGCTTCCAGGACGGCTACGCCCCGCGATTCTTCGCAGGAGGTGATGCCGGGCTCCGGAGACGGGGCATCGGGGAGTGCTCAGGCTTCAGAAGAGGTGTTGGATGCAGCCTCTGACCCGGTGGTAATTAACTCCTCGATCGAGGGAGTGAACACCTATGGACCCGATGAGGGCGTAGCAACCGGCGCGGAGCGGACGGCTGCCCGTGCCGCAGCGGCGTTTGGGGATATATTGGGAGTTGAGGCTCCCTCGAGGGGCTTCCTTGCAGCAGCAGAACGTCCCATTACGGGATTCATTTTCGAGACAATAGATCAGGGGGGTCGATTTCAGTTGATCGTGGTTGCTCCCAGTGATGCGGATGCCTTTGTCAAGCTGAAGGATCCCCTGTCGGCTGAGACGGTGCTCTCGTTCTACGTGCGTTCGGGCGGTACGGTGGTGGCTTACGTTCCCGAGGGAGTGTGGGAATTCTCCTATGCGCTGGGCCCGGGCTCCGAATGGAGCGGCCTTGAGGAAAAGTTTGGCGATGAGGGTTCCTATTGGAAAAGTGATTGCGAGCTCGACTTCACTAATCCAAGGTTGCTTACCTGCACCTACACACTTGGGTCTGACGGCAATGTGAACCCTGTAGCTATTCCGAGAACGGAGTTCATCTAGAAGATCTTAAGGGACGGCCTGGCCATTCATTCCACCCCTGTCCACCAAGTGTATTCGCAGCCATTGTCGCTGTTCATTTGGAGGGAGCCCTCGTAGACATCGAGGTAGCTGCTGACGGAAAGCCATGCGCCCCCGTGATCTACTTCATAGAGCATCTCCGCATAATCGTCGTAATGCTCGGTCCAGATGACAAGGGTGACGCGGTTCTCGCTGGGGTAGGCGGCTCCGATGTCCACGAAGATGGGCATGCCGTTGGCATCGGTGGCTTGGTGCACGCTCGCAACAGGGCCGGCGATAGTGCAAACTTCCCCTACGTATTGGCCGGCGTTGTACCACAGTTGAGATTGGGGAATGCCAAGCCGGTCGGCGATGGCCTCGGGCGTCGATTCTTCGAGGCGCCGCATCTCTTCCTCATAGGCCTCTTGTTCGCGTTCCAGGTCGCGTAGGCGCTCTTCTCCATAAGCGCCCTCTTCTGAGGCGTTTGAGGCGCTCGCGGAGTTTTCGCTTTGTTTGGCTTCATTTGGCGATGGGTTGCGGGGCGATCGATAGCATCCGCATAAGGACAAGGAGAGGAGCAGGGTGAGGAATACGAGCCCTGTCCTCTTTGCGCCCGTGGTTTTTAGGGCTCTTGCGCCAATGATCGCGGGGATTCTTGCATTGATGGCAACCATAGTGACCGCCTCGTCCTCGGCGTGCCCATGGGCTGTGAGGGTGTTTGCCAATTACCTTCTAAATCGTAGGGTAGCGTACAGCGGTGCCCTACGATAGCCCAATGGGCGTTCGCCTGCGACATCTAGGGAGAGAGGGGCTGGCGGCGTCGGTGGCTTCGCTTTCTGCGATGACCGCCCTTTCAGAATCGTGCCATGGCGCGATTGGCGCGATTCTTGGTGGCCGCGCTGCCTGGGCGGTGAGTGTCATAGGTTGCTTGCGCCGACTATGTGCGACATGGGTGGTAGCTTCTGTCTTACAGCGGAGGAAGCACCATGCGAAAGGTACCGGGCTCGTCGGCGTCGGGGAGGTTCAGCGCTTCGGGAAGGCATAGGGCGGCATACCAGGGGAGGTAGACGACTTTGCCCCGCACCTCAACATTAAGGCGCGAGAAAACATAGCCTCGCGGGATGTCGTAGGCGCTGTTCTCCAGAAGGCCGTTTAAGGCAGCGTGGGCGCGGGGGTTCCGGCCTGATTTTATCTCGATGGGGATGACGGTTCCCAAGCCGTCCTCGGTGAGAAAATCCACTTCCCCGCGTTTGCGATTCATGTAGTAGAAAAGTGGACGTCCGCAACTGGTGATGGCCTGGGCGAACACGTTCTCGAAGAGGGGCCCTAAGTTGGGTTCGCGCCGATCGAGATAAAGATCTCGCGCGAGGGAGAACGGATAGCGGCTGGCCAGCATGCCCGTATCGGATTCGTACAGCTTGAAGCTGGAAGCCTTCTCGGTCATTTGAAGGGGTGACCTCGGGTCTTGAACGATGTTGCATTTCATGGCCACATGGGCCGATACGAGCCAGTTGAAATCGAGGCGGAATTTCTCGTAGCGGGCATTCGGCGCCAAGTCGTTCAGCATGAAGCGAACCGACTTCGCGTCGAGCTGAAGCGGGAGTTGTTCGAAAATGGCCCTTACGTTCGGGGCATCGGTGCCAGCGTATTTCGTGATGTCGTTCACGTAGGCGGTGACGAGTTCGATCTGCGTGTCGCGCACCCTTAGCAGATCGCCTTGGGAATCGAGAAAAGCCTGAATAGCTGCGGGCATACCTCCGACAGCCATGTACGTGCGGAAATAAGTGAGGAGCTGCTCGTGCAAAAAGTCTGGCACGGCCTCGTGCACAATGCAGCAACGTCGTGCTGTATCCAAGGCCTCCTCGTTCACGTTAGCCGCCCAGCAGAATTCCTCGAAGTCCATGGGATACATGGTGATTTCGGTGACGAACCCGACGGGGTATGAACGCACGTGCTTGAGTTCAACGCCCAGCATTGATCCGGAGAACGCATAGGCATAACGGCCGTCTTGCACGAGGAATTTGACCATGGTCATAAGATCGGGGAGCTCTTGAATCTCGTCGATGAAAATAAGGGTTTTCCCAGGAACAAGGGGCGAATCGGCGAAGAGGGCGATACGCGTGATGAGGTCATCGGCGTCGGTGGCCTCAGCGAGGGCCTGTTTGGCTATCTTATCTTCGTAGAGATTGATCTCAACCATATGGGCGAACGTATTGCGCCCTAGATGCTCGACGAGATAGCTCTTCCCGATTTGCCGGGCGCCGGTCACCAGAAGGGCTGTTCGCCCGGCGCGAGTACGCCAGCGCTCGAGCTGATTATAGGCTTTGCGCTTGAACATGGATAGCCTTTCAAAAAGAGCCGATTAAGGCTTAGAATGCATTTTCTGGCATCTTTATTTTGCCGATTTTAGCATTTTCTAGCATTTTCAAATTAGTGAATCTAACATTTTTACAAATTTTCATCCTGCATTTTTGCGAAAGTAAAAAGTCTAAAGCCGCGAACAAGTCAAGATGGCTGCAGCGTGCTTGTGCGGAAGGTTTGGATGACAATGAAGGTTGCGTCGATGGGCCGTTCGTTCGACACGGTCGTTCTCGCCCTCTTCAATGATGCGCTGCAACTGGTCCGCGTTCATGATGACCGCCCTTTCAGATTCGTGCCATGGCGCGATTGGCGCGATTATGGCGCGATTGGCTCGAATGCGGCGCGATTCTTGGGGCCGTCCCTCCTACTTCAAGTAGCGGGTTGAGTAGTTGTCGAGGTGCTTGCCGATGTGCGAGACGATGATGCGGTCGGTTTCCTCGTCGAAGGCGAAGTAGAGGCGCAGGCTGTTGGGGCTGGCGTCGTCGTTG
Organism: Adlercreutzia sp.; assembly: GCF_056795635.1. Lineage (NCBI taxonomy): Bacteria > Bacillati > Actinomycetota > Coriobacteriia > Eggerthellales > Eggerthellaceae > Adlercreutzia > Adlercreutzia sp. The sequence goes on from NZ_JBQIIT010000004.1 coordinate 48,696, forward strand.
CCCTTGGCGAGGTGGGCCTCTGCGTTGATGGCGCGGCCCTGGTAGATGTCCTGATACTGGGCCATGAGCCGGCTGTCCTTGCGGGTCATCTTCCCGGCGCCGCGCTTCAGCTCGAAGGCCGATTGAGCGTTGAACTTCTTGGCGTAGTCGCCGGCATCGCGGGAGGCGAAGAGCGGGTGGGCGATGGCGCACAGGTCGTGCAGGGCGTTCCAGACCAGGCTCGGCTCGGTGATGCACTCGCCCAGGGACTGATGGGCGCGATCGGTGAAGTCGATGCGGTCGCCGTGGTGTTCGCGGAAGAGCCGGAGTATGCCTTCGTAGGGTAAGGGCCAGCAATCCAGGTCATTTGAGCTTTCCATCGGCCGACCGGTCCGGTTGAGTTGGCTCTCGAGGGTCGTCGCCTTCGCCTGGGCCAGGTACAGCTCGGACTCCAGTTCGTCGTTGCGGGCCTTCAGCTGGTCGTTCTCGTGATGCAGCTCTTCCAGAAGATCGACGGCCACCGCCTTCTCCTCTTCGGCCGCCTCCACCATGTCCAGGGCTTCCGAGACGGACTCATCCTTCACCTGCTTCGTGTGGATGAGCCAGGCGCGGCGCCGCTTCACCCCGTCGGCCCGCAGCATGGTCTCGTAGAAGTGCACATCTTGGGCGAGCGCCCGGCGCAGGATGCCGACGAAGGCCTCCTCGCCCAGGGTCTCGATGTCGCGGGCCGTGAAGAAGCGGTGGCGTCCCGCATCGCCGGGCTCTTCCACGCGCGGGCGGCTGGCGTATACGCGCACGGTACCATGGCAGCAGCGAAACGCCAGGTCGGGAATGCACTCCCGCATCTCCTGGGTGAATGCCGAATCCTGGGAATAGCACACGAAGGCCGAGGGGCCCAGGGCGGCGGCCACCTGTTCCGGATCGACGGAGAAGGAGGCCGCGTCGCTGCCGGGCTCGAAGCGGGGGCTGATGTACACGAGGGGCGTCTCCCGCTCGCCATCGGCGATGAAGCGCCACAGCTCCCGGAACTGTCCCACCGACAACTCCGCGGGCCCGAGGGAGAGAGGGCGCCCTGAAGCGGTGCAGACGAGGCGGTCGTTTTCCAGGATGGTGCGGATGAAGCCAGGGAGGGTGAGCGTGGGTTCGGGCTGACAGGGGCCGAGGAAGCCCGGCGTGTCGCCATAGGACAGGGCGATGGCCACCGCGCCCGCATCCATGGCCGACCAAGCGAAGGAGATCTCGGTCGTCCAATGGCGCGGGGCCGCACCCGGTACCTCGGTGATCTCTTCGATGGTGAGGGCCCAGTGGTTCCCGCCGTCTTCCAAGCACAGTTCCGAACGGAAGCGGACGGGGCAGCCCTCTTGGAAGGGCGCGTGGCCGGTTCGCTTGAGCGCACTCCAGAAAGCCGCTTCCCGGGGAAGGGCCGGGTACTTGCGCGTGGCCCACGCCCGCAGGCTGCACAGAAGGCTCCACAGGGCATCGTCGCCCTCATCCGTCGTGCGAATGTCGAAGGCGGTTTTGTAGAACATGGTCTTGTTCAGGTCGTGCATGGAAACCCCTTATCCGTTGCGATGTTGAGACAGGTATCGGGCCATATGGGGGATGGTGAAGCGGACGTAGCCGTAATCAGCTTGCTCCACGAACCGCTCGGCGATGAGTAATTCCCGATATTTGTTGGCCCAGCTGCGGCTTTTTCCCACACGGTCGCCAATGTCGGCAACCCTTGACGGTTCGGTGCCGTCTTCCGCCATAGCGCAGGCAAACTTTTTAGCTGCCGATGGAAGGGCATCGAATGCCGGCGCGCAGACTGCATCGCCGAAGGCCTGGAGCGCGTCGGCGAAGCCCCGCTCTATGTCGGCATCGGTGACGACGTCCCGCTTGTCTCGCTGCGCCGACTGCCAAACGTAGTAGCCCACCAGCTGGATCATATAGGGATAGCCCGATGTGAGCCGGGCGCAGCGAGTGGCAGCCTCCTCGTTCAGCTCCTTGCCCGAGGAAGCGAAGGACTCGATAAGGGCGTTCTTCACATCGGGGAGGGGGACGTCGCCCACATGTCGCTGCAGGGATCGGCGCAGGAAGGTGAGCACCTTGTTGTTCACCAGCTCGTCCACGAGGGATGGCAGCCCTGCGAAAGCGAAGGCAACGCCCTTTTTCTGGCTGTCTGGCAGATTGGAAAGATCTTGGTCGGTGATGACGTGCTGCACGGCGGTGGCGATGGCAACGAGATCCTCGGGTGTGGCCGCTTGGGTCTCATCGATGGTGAAGAGGATTCCGCCGCCCTTCTTCAATTTGCGGTTGCCCAGAGCTTCGTCGATGGCCCGCCGTAGCGTGAGCGCAGCTGTGTCATCGAAGGAGATAGAAGCGTTACCCAGACTTGCGGAGGCAATACCGGCAATGCCTACGGACGGGCTGACGGTAGCGCTTTCCATGTGCCAGCCCTTGGGTGTGAGGGCGCTTATAAGACGCGCGGTGAGGCCTTCGGAGGCTGTTTCGGAAATGGTCATCCAGCCGTGCTGCTCTGCGAGACGGCGCAACTCGGTGAGCATGACGGTTTTCCCATAGCCGCGTTGTCCCATGATGAGCATGAGACGGCCAGGGGCGCCGGCTCCGTTATCAAGCGCCTCTTGGAAGTCCTCGATGATATTCTGTCGTCCAACGAGAACCGGGGGCATCTTGCCGGCAGTGGGCTTAAAGGGATTCATGGATGCGCCTCCTCCAGGTTTCATGCGTTGCACCACTTGCACCCATTTTATACCACTTGCACTCATTTTATACCATCGCATACTGCAGGGTGTCTGTGCGAAAGTGGAAACTAATGCCAGCGCCGTGAAATGATGGAGCGGGCCCCGCGCGAGGAGTGGCGCGGGGCCCGGGGAGGGAGGACGGAAGGGGCTGGGGGAGATCGAGCGTCGGGGCGATCAAACGCCGGAGCAATCAAACGTCGAAGCGATCAGGCGTGGCAGGTGAAGCACTCGTAGACGTTCTCGTGGTGGCAGGAGGTGCACAGGCTCTCGGCCTGCTCGGCAGCGGTACGGTCGTCGTGCATGATGTGGCAGGAAGCGCAGTCGATATCCTCGTGCTCCACGTTCGTCGGCAGGTCGTGGGGGTTCACCACCAGGCCGTTCTTGTCGGTGCAGGCCTCGGTCTCGGCCGTGAGGGCGGCCAGGTCAGCGCCCTCGCCGTGGCAGCCGGTGCAGGCTGTGGCGTCGATGGCGGTCTTCTTGAGGCGCGTGGCCTTCGCGCCGCCTTCGGCCGTGGCGCCCTCGTGGACGTCGGCCAGGGTCTCGTCGCTGTGGCAGGTGGCACAGGGGATATCGCGGTGCAGGGCCGCCAGACAGTCCGTATCTTCCCGGGAGGCCACGGCTCGCTCGTGGCAGGGGCCGCAGTCCGCCGAGGGGCTCCACGGGGCGCCCGCGCCCTCGGCCGCCGCGTTCTCTGCTGCGCCGGGCACTTCCGCTTCTGGTGCGGTGGCCGTGCCGGTGGGGGCGCACCCGGCGGCCAGGGCGACCAGTCCCGCCACGGCCAGAATGGCCAACCCCCGGCGCCAGGACGGCTTTCGGTTCCGTGCGGAGCGGCCGAGACGGCTCCGCACTCTCTGCAGTGCTTCCATGGTGGTTCCTCGCTTCCCGTGAGATGATGGTGGGACCGCGCCTCGGCGCCTAAGCTGCGTCCCAGGGTTCCAGGGCGGCGGCGTCCTCGGCGGCCACCTTGCCGGTCATGACGGCCTCGGTGGTATTCCCCGACCCGTGGTAGACCAGGCCGAACTGGGATCCCAGCTCGCCGCTGGAGTACAGTCGCGGAATCTCGTTGCCGTCGTAGTCCACCACGCGGCAGGTGGTGTTGTTGCGCTTCGGGCCGCCCTGGGTGTTCAGCAGGCTCGGCCACACCTCGATGCCGTAGAAGGGGCCGGTCTCGATCTTCACCATCTTCTCCGGATCGCGACCGAAGTCCTCGTCGCGGCCGGCGTCCACGAAGCCGTTGTAGCGGGCCACCTCCTCGGCGAACTCGGTCACGCCGATGAAGCCGAGGGTCTCGGCCAGCTCTTCCAAGGTCTCGCCTTTCTTGATGATGCCGCTGGCCAGCTCCTGGGAGTTGTCGTCGCTCCACTGGTACAGCTCGTGCTGCCCGAACCAGCCCATGGCCAGCTTGTCCTTGCCGCCGTAGAAGTTGCCCGCGCCCTCGGCGAAGCGCGTCTGGTCGAAGATGACGTAGGCCGGGGCGCCGGCCCAGTCGTTGATGGTGTCGGTGCTGTCGGCGAAGCCGAGGAATTCCACGCCGGGGAACTGGCGGGTGTGGCCCATGCGCATGTCCTCGCGGAAGAAGCGGTGGCCGTACTTATTCACCATGATGATGGCCGGCTCGCTGTGCCAGTTGGTGCTCGTGCCCACGCGGCCGTTCACCTCGCTATCGGGCTCGATGCGGGCGCCGTAGCCCTGCCACTCGATGCAGTCCATGTGGTGGAGCCGCGCCCCGGCCGCCTGGGCCATGAGCACGCCGTCGCCGCGGTTGAAGGGCGAGCCGGTGACGGCGATGTCCATGCAGGCGCGGATATACTCCTGGGTGAGCTCGGGGCTGGCCTCGTAGCCGCCGCAGGCCAAAATGACGCCCTTGCGGGCCTTGATGAAGATGTCCGCGCCGTCGGGTCCTTCGGCGCGCACGCCGAGAACTTCCCGCGTGCGGGGGTCTTGGACGAGCTCGCGGCCGCGGGTCTCGTAGAGCACGGCCCCGCCCATGCCCTCGTAGATTTTCGCCATGGGCTCGTAGAAGTACTTGCCGCCCATGGCCTGGTTGCCGTCGGCGTCGGCCATGGCGTGGTGCTCCATGCCCGTCTTGGCCACGCCCTTCAGGCTGTTGTTCATGGTGGGGGCCATCTCGTGGAACTCCTTGGGATAGAAGTTGAAGCCGGCCCGCTTCGTGTCCATGTAGTCGATGCCGAGCTCTTCGATCCAGTCCACCATGCCCGAGAGGGTCTGGCTGAATTCCACCAGCTCCTGGCGGTCGTCGCGCTGGAGGTTCAGGCGGTAGAGGAAGTCGGCGTAGCCTTCCACGTCGGTGGGGCAGATCCAGCCGCCGCCGCACACGCCGCTGTTGCCGCCGCGCAGTTCCCGGGGCGCCGCCTCCAGCACCACCACATCGGCTCCGGCCTTCATGCCGGCAATGCCCGCCGACACGCCGGCGGCGCCGAAGCCGACCACGACGATGTCGTGCTCCTCGTTCCATGCTTCGGGAAGCCAGAACTGGTCGGTGGTCGCGGCGGGCGCCGTCTCGCTGGCGCAGCCAGCGAGCCCGGCGGCAGCCACGGTGCCGGCGACGAGGGCTCCGGTCGTCTTCAGGAAGTGACGGCGGTCGAGGGAATGGGTCTGCGGTGCTTTCATGGTTCCTCCTCCTTGCTGCGGAGCGGGTCCGCGGTGGGGGCATCGCGGTCGATGCCGTGGCCCCATCCTAAGACGCTCGGGGCCGCTGGGGCCGTTACGGGCGGCTTAATCAGCGATGCCGCCGCTTAAATACTGGAGAGGAATGGGAAATGAATGACCAGGTCATATCCTTGTGGCGACTTTAAGCGCTTAAGCGTCTTGAGGGTGGCGGGGCGAGGCGCTAGGATGGAGGGAAGGAGAGTGCGCCGAGCTGCGAGGTCGGCGCGAGGGGAGGAGAAACAATGGCGCACGAGACGATCTTTCCCCCGGCGCTGGAGCGGCTCATGGGGCTGCTCGGGCGTCAGCGGGGCGCCGCGGTGCTCGTAGCGGGCTACGCCCTCTGCCGCTGTGCGTCCCATCTCTCGTTTCAGTGGGTTGGTCCGAGCGACCTGAGCATGAGCGCCGATGCCGGCAAGGTGGTGGGGCTCGTGCTGCTTGTGGGGCTCGCCTACGGTCGCGACGGGGAGCATCGCTCGTTCGCGATGCTCGTGGCTCCGGCGCTGGCGGCCCTTACGGCCTGCGCCGTGTTTGTGCTCGCCCATTTCTCGGCGCCTCCTGCGCCGGTTCTGGCGGCGGCTATGTTCCTCTTCGGCCTGGGAACGGCGGCCATGATGCTGCAATGGCTCGAATTCGTAGGCACCACCTCGCTCAAGCACATTGTTCTCATCATTGGAATCGCTGAGGGCCTCAACTCGTTTTTCGTCATCATACTGGGGGCGAGCTTGGAGACGGCCATCTACTGCATGCCGCTGCTGCTCATGCTGTCCCTTGGGCTGCTGGTGACCTATCGCCGCATGGTGGAGGAGGGCTGTGCGCCCTCGCTGTCGGCCGCCCGCCGCACGCCCGTGGAGGTGCGCTCCATCGTCTCGTGGCGCCTGGTGGTGTGGGTGAGCGTGTACTGTTTTTCCTACGGGCTCGTGAGTTCCCTCATGAATTTCCCGAAGTTGTCGGTGTTCGACAATTTCGGGAACATGGTGCCCGGGGCCGCCGTGGTGGGACTCGCCTGGGGGCTGCCGGGCCGTTTCGATATGCGCACCTTGAAGAACGTGGCCTTCGTGTTCATGGTGTCGGGCCTGCTGCTCGTGGGGTTCTTCGACGGAGGAAACGCCTGGGTGCAGGTGTTCGCCGGGGCTGGCACGGCCAGCTGCCGCCTGTTCGCCTACTCGCTGGCCTGCATGCGGGCCCATGCGACCCGCACCTCGGCCCTGCCGGCCTGCGCCGTGGTGAAGCTGCTCATCATCGCAACGACGGAGACGGGCATGCAGCTGGGCTCCGTCGATCTCGTCATCGACCACGGAGTGCTGGTCGGGGCCATCATCCTGGCCATCAGCCTTCTGAGCGCGGGCCTCTCGCCGTTCAGCATCGATGAACGCCACGTGCTGGAACGGGCCGCCCAATCGTCCCCAGCCTCGCGTCGGCGTGAGGCGCTGGCATCGCTCAGCGCTGATCGGGGGCTCTCGAAGCGGGAGACGACGGTGTTCATGCTCATGGCCAGCGGGCGTGACATCGCCGCCATCAGCGATGAGCTGTTCATCTCGAAGAGCGCGGCTCGGGCCCACGCGAGCCGGATCTACGCGAAGTTCGCCGTGCACAACCGCCAGGAGTTCAACGAGGTGCTCGACGGCTGCCTGCCCCCGCTACCCTCGGAAGGGCCGGCCGAGAACTGATACCTCTGCTGACTGGCGAGGGGCTTGGGCGCGCGCCGGCGCCCTGCTGTCGACTTGCTTGCGCTTTCGGGGGGTTGCGCTTGCGCCCAGTCGAGCGATTGGCTGGCTGGTCGGTTCTCGCTTCGTCATCGAAAGCCGCGAGCGGCGTTGCGGGGCTGCTCGCGGTGTGTCGCTGGTTGGTGGGGTCGTGGACCGGCGTGCGCGATGCCGTCAGTTGCCGGGGCGGTCACGGTTGGCGGCGCGCGGCCTCGGCGGCGCGCGGGGTCGGGTAGCATGGGACCATGACAGTGTTTGAAGCCCAACATATCGGCGTGCAGTACCAGCGCAGCGGGAAACCCTTCGCGCCCTTCTCGGACGTGAGCTTCGCCTTGGAAGGCGGGCGGCTGTACAACCTCACGGGGCCGTCGGGGTCGGGGAAGTCCACGCTGCTGGCGGCCTGCGCCCTCATGTTGCCGCGTTCGGGCGGTTCTCTCGTCCTGAACGGTGTTCCCTTCGATCGCTTCCATCCCACGGAGTGGCGCCGTCGCGTGTGCCTCGTGCCCCAAGCCGCGGCCCTTGTGCCGGGCACAGTACGCGATAACCTGCGGTTTCCCTGGACGCTCAAGGTGAATGCCGGCACGCAACCGCCGAGTGACGGGGCCCTGGAGGAACTGCTGGCTCTCGCGCAACTTAACGGGGTGACCCTCGACCACAGCGCGGCCCAGCTCTCGGGCGGCCAACAGGCCCGGGTGGCGCTGCTGCGGGCCTTTGCCACGCGTCCGACCGTGATGCTGCTCGACGAGGTGGAGGCGGCCCTCGATGAGGAATCTGCCGTGGCGGTGAGCCGCCTGACCCGGGCGCTGCTGACCGGCGGCACCACCTGCCTGCGCATTCGCCATCGGGCCGACGACGGCTACGCCTGCGGGACGTTCACCCTGGCCGATGGTGCGATCAGCTACGAGGCCCATCCCGCGACTGTCTCCAATGCCCCTGTAACGGGGGAAGGGGTCGCGGCCCCTGCCCCTCGGGAGCGTTCCCGATGACCGGCGGTGTGGTGAACATCGGTTATGTGGAGCTGGTAGGGGCGAGCCTGCTCATGCTGGTGGCTGGTATCGTGTCGTGGCGGCTGCGACTCGGTCAGACCCGGCGCATTGCCGTCTCCACGGTGCGGGCCTTCGTGCAGCTTCTGGCCATGGGGCTTCTGCTCGTGTACCTCTTCCAGTACCAGACCTGGTGGCTTGTGGGCATCGTGCTCGTGGGCATGTGCATCGCGGCCACGCAGATCGCCACGGGGCGCACCAAGCGCGTCATGGGCGGCCTGTGGGCCGACACCTTCGTGTCCATCACGGTATCGTCGCTCGTCGTCTCGTTCATCGTAGTGGAGGCCGTCATCCACGCTGATCCCTGGTACAACGCCATGCAGCTCGTGCCCATAACGGGCATGATGCTCGGTAATACGCTGTCCGCCTCGGCCGTGGCCACCGACCGGCTGCTGGCTTCCATGGATTCGCGCGCGAGCGAGATCTACACCATGGTGGCCCTGGGCGCCACGCCGCGGGAGGCGGCGTTCCCCTCCATCAAGGCGGCCGTGGGCGCGGGCATGACCCCCACGCTCGCCCAGCTGTCGGCCGCGGGCATCGTGCAGATTCCCGGCATGATGTCGGGCCAGATCCTTGCCGGAGCCGACCCCATCATCGCGGCGAAGTACCAGATCGTCGTGCTGCTCATGGTGTCGGCGGCCACGACGCTGTCCATCGTCGTCATGTGCTTCCTCGCCTACAAGAAGCGCTTCTCGGCCGAGGGTTACTTCCTCGATCCGGCCCTGCGCGACGATATCGGCTCCCAGGGCTAAGGGGTCGCACGGGGAGAGCGACCGTCGTCGCGGGAAGTCCGCGCAGCCCAGTTCCTTCCCCGCATCGCCGGTGCGCCTTCGGGTGCCTCCTCTCTTCAAGAGCCGTGCCCGGCACCCGTTGCGGCCCTGCTCGCCCACGGCTCTACGTCGGGCACCGACACCTTCGCCGGTATGGCCTTTCTCCTAAGGGCCGTGGCGCTGAGCGGGTGATTCCCGTCTGTGATCGGCGTGGAGGGGCCCACGGGGCCTTGAGGTGGTTTACAATAGGCGCCGTCAGTTTTTAAGTTCTTTGGGAAAGAAGGCTCCACCGTGCCGGCACGAACCATGGCTCCGCACTCCTGCGTCCCCGCGCAGGGAGGGGAGACGGCACCCGAGATCGCACCGGTCGCGGCGCTGCTCACGCGCCGGACGTTTCTGGGCGCGAGCGCCTGCGTCGTGGCGGCCCTGCTGACGGGCTGCGGCAACTCGGAAGCCGGCGTGCAGGCCCGTCAGATCGCCGAAGTTCCCTGCCCGTACAACTGGGACAACCTCATTTGGGACGGCGGCCGGCCCGTCTATTACGAGAACGACCAGATTTGCTCCCAGTGGGGCGTGGACGTTTCCGAGCACCAGCACACCGTGGATTGGGAGGCCGTGGCCGGGGCCGGGGCGCAGTTCGCCTTCGTGCGCATCGGCAACCGCGGCGCCACCGAGGGCAAGCTGGACGTGGACGAGTTCTTCCTGACCAACGCCATCGGGGCCCAGGCGGCGGGCATTCCCGTGAGCGCTTATTTCTTCTCCCAGTCCTTGGACGAGGCGGAGGCCCGCGAAGAGGCCGCCTTCGCCATCGAGCAGCTGCGCGAGGCCGAGCACGAGGGCGTGACCTTCCACATGGTGGCCTACGACCACGAGCCCGTGGAAATCGAGGGCGCCCGGGCCAACGATCTGCCGCCCGACCAGTTCGCCGCCAACGCGCGGGCCTTCTGCGAGCATATTCAGAAGGCCGGCTTCTCGCCCATGATCTACGGCAATCAGCAGGATCTCATGCGCCTGTCGGTGGAGGAGCGGGTCGAGTATCCGCTCTGGCTCGCCGAGTACGGCATCGACGACCCCACGGTGACCTTCAACTTCGCCATTTGGCAGTACACCAACAAGGGCACGGTGCCCGGCATAGACACCGACGCCGACCTGAACATCTGGCTCGAGACCCGCTAGAAGAAAACTCAATAGAAGGAGCTCCATGAACATCAACAAGGCCATTCTCCATGTATTCGATTTCGTGTCCTGCGTGAACGTGTTCGCCCAGGCGGAGATGGACTTGGGCAACAAGACGGCGAAGCGCTACGTGACGAGCCAGGCCAAGCGGGCCGTGGGGAACTTGGACAGCAAGCGCGGCACCTTCGCCGAGAACAGCCTGTTCGCCGAAGAGCTGCGGGCCTACTTCCGCGGCGAGCGCGACTTCGTGGGGCTCACCCAGCAGATCGGCGAGTTCTTCGTGGGCGAGTTGTCCCGCATGGAGAAGACCCCGTCCACCGACTTGCTCATTATCGACTTCGAGGGCGACCTGGACGAGACCGTGCGCGAGATGACCGACGAGGAGGCCGAGGCCGCCTTCAAGGGCCGCGGCACCCGTTACTTCGCCATCATCCTGCTGGAGGCCCGCCAGGCCTACATGCACGAGGTGGGCTCCAACGATTTCGGCGACACGGCCACCACCATCGCGCGGCACCACGCCATCCTGCCGAACCCGTCCCAGAAGGTGGCGTCGTTCGCGCTCATCGACGGCGACGCCATGACCGTGTGGTTCGTGGACAAGGAGCGCGAGATCGCCGGCGAGAAGCGCTGGCTCATTCCCGACGGTCTGCTGCAGTGCTCCATGGAGGCCTCCAGCAAGGAGGTGCTGCAAGCGGTGACCACGGTGGTGGAGGAAGTGGCCGAGGAGTACGGGGCGAACACGGCCCGGGCGCTGGCCCGCGCGAAGTCCTACGTGGCCGGGAACGCCGAGGAGTCCGACGAGGTGGACGCCCACGAGCTGGGCCGCGAGGTGTTCGCCGACGAGCCGGTGCTCCAGGAGCGCTTCGATCGCGCCGTGGACGCCGGGGCCATTCCCGAGCGCGTGGTGGTGGAGAAGGCCGTGGCGAAGCGGGTGACTAAGAACCACAAGATCCGCACCGATACGGGCATCGAGCTGACCTTCCCCGCCGAGTACGGCGAGAACCCCGACTTCATCGAGTTCTTCAGCACGCCGGACGGCCGCATCGAGATCGCCCTCAAGAACATCGGCGCCATCGAGAACCGCTAGGGGCCTGGAGGCGGTGCCGCGACGGCTGCCATGCAGCCAAACTCTCGCCATCGGGCCGTCCGCGCGTTGTTGGCATTCGGAAAAACCTAGGGTGCGGGGGCTGCGCCAAAGAGTAGAATCGGTTGCGACCACTCAACGAAAGGAGCATCCCCCATGACCCATGCACCGCAGGCAACGGCCCTCTACGAACGCCGCGAGGGCTACATTCCCCGCGTAGCGGCCATTCACGACCTGTGCGGCTACGGCAAGTGCTCGCTCGGCGTGGCCATTCCCGTGCTGTCGGCCGCAGGCTGCGATGTGTGCCCGGTGCCCACGGGCCTGTTCTCCAGCCACACGGCGTTCCCCGGCTGGTACATGCACGACACGACCGAGATTCTGAACGACTACCTGGCCGCCTGGGCCGGCATCGGCGTGGAACTGGATGCGGTGTACTCCGGTTTCCTCGGCGCCCCCGAGCAGGTGGACATCATCAAGCAGGTGTGGGAGAGCCACCCGGGCGCCCTGCGCGTGGTGGACCCGGTCATGGCCGATCACGGCAAGGTGTACCCCACCTACACCCCCGAGCTCGTGGCCGCCATGGGCACCCTGGCCAACGGGGCCGATATCCTCACGCCGAACCTCACCGAGGCCGCTATCATCCTGGGCCGGGCGTGGGAAGGAGCCGATGTAGATGAGGAAACCGTGCGGTCCATCATGGGGGCCCTGCGCGAGCGCGGCGCGAAGAACGTGGTGCTGAAGGGCATCGAGCACGGCGACGGCCTCATCCACAACTACGTGTGGGGCGACTCGGTGGACTTCACCGAGACCACCAACGCGAAGCTGCCCTACATGCTCCACGGCACCGGCGACGTGTTCGCCAGCACGCTGCTGGCCGCGGTCATGGCCGGCCGCAACCTGGCCGAGGCCACGGCCTTTGCCGCCGACTTCACGGCCGATGCCATGGTGGTGTCCGCCAAACAGCCCGACTTCGAGGCCCGCGGCGTCAGCTTCGAGCCCCTCCTGGGCAAGGTCACGGCCCTTCTCGGCTAAATACGAGAAGATGAGGAAGAGGGGCTGCATGGTGATTGACACAGCTCCTCTTCCTTGACAGCGGTTCTTCTGCCATCTAGAATGTATGACATGTCATACAGAAGGTGGTTGCTATGGAATCGGTGCTGACAGTGCGGCTCGATGGAGCCGTGAAAGAGCAGGGCGCTGCCGTTATGCAACGATGCGGGTACACGCCCTCATCGGCAGTGCGGCGGCTGTTCGATTACGCGGTACGCCACGATGCGCTGCCTTTCGAGGCCCAGGAAAAGCCTTCTCGCGAGGAAATCCGCCGGCGCATCGCCGCGTTCGATGCCTGCCATACGACAGGGCCCGCGCTCTCCGACGACGAGGTTCGTGCTCAGCGATTGGGGGAGCGCTATGGAATTGATGCTCGATAATAACATCGTGCTCGACCACATCCAGCGACGCGAGCCCTTCTACGAACTGTCGCGGCGCACGTGCCTGCTCGGCATTGTGGGGGAGGCGAACACGTACATCAGCGTGAACATGCTGACGGATCTGTTCTATCTGCTGCGCAAGGACTTCGGAAGCGATGGTGCCCAGGCCATGCTGGAGAACAATCTGTCGTTCTTGAAGCTCGTGAGCGTGACGCCCGAGGATGCCCAGGTAGCCCTTCGCGCCCGATGGAGCGACTTCGAGGACTGCCTGGTGGCCCGCTGTGCCGAGAAGATAGGCGCCGACTATATCGTCACGCGCAACGTGAAGGATTTCGTCGCTTCCAAGGTGGAAGCCGTTGCACCCGAGGAATTGTTCGCAAAACTGGAAGAGCGGGGCTTCGTCTACGAGGAGATCGATTGGTAGTGTGGCCGGTATCTGTGGCGTACTGGGTTCCCAAGCCCTCCGAGGCAGGGGTGAGATCCGCAGCGCGAGCTTCGGGCCTCTGCCGGGCAAGGTGACGGCGCTGTTGAGATAGCGCGGCTACTTCTCGGCCAAAGCCTGCCCTACGCTTCCGCGAGCAGCAGATCCAACAGTTCCTGGCGGGTGTTGATGCCGAGTTTCTCGTAGATGTGGCGGGTGTGGGCTTTTGCGGTGCCCTCGGCGATGATGAGCTCGCCGGCTACGCCCGACAGCGACTTGCCCTGGGCCAAAAGCTCCATCACCTCCCGCTCGCGTGGGGTCAGGCGCCCCTGTTCGGCCACGGCGGCGCAGCGGCGGGCCAGGCGCGTGCGCTCGTTCTCCTCGGGCGGCCGCTTCCCCATGAAGGCGATGCCCCAGCGCTCGTCTATCTCGCGGCGATTCAGCACCAGGGCCGTTACCGCGGTGATGACCGCTACGGCCGCCACCGCTCCGATGGCGGGCCCCGAAGCCCCGAACCAGCCCTGGCCATCGAGGGCCACTGCGGCGCCCTTGCCGACCCATCCCACCAGCAGCAGGGCCTCCTCGATACCGAACAACAGCAGGGCGCTCACGCCGAAGCGCTTGGAAATGTCGCACAGGAACAGCAGGACGAGCGCATTGAACAGCATGACGCCGAGAGCCGTGCAAAAGCTGCCCGCCACGCCGCCGCCGATGCCGAACAGCGGCACGATGAGCAGGCCGCAGCATAGCAGGATGGCCGGGGCTCGGTAGATGGCCGACAGCGGCAGCCGATTCGAGAACCACCATACCCACGCGAAGAGCACCAAGCCGCCGACGAGGGTCGTCCAGGTGGAATGGGAGCCAATGAGCGAGGGGTATGCCTCGCGGATATGGGCCGAACTGTAGCTGGCCACCAGTTCGAAGAGGGCCAGAATAAGGAAGAACTTCCAGGGAATGAGGCGCCGGCTCGTAGCTGTGGGCCGGTCTTCCGCGGGAATGTACCGTTGGTAGGAACGGTAGGCGAGCGCCGCCGATAGCCCGGGCAGCACGACGAGCGCGCCGTAGAGGTAATCGTCGCGAAAACCCTGGAGCACGAAGGTGAGCACGACGCCTCCGATGATGGCAAGCGCATAGTACAGCGCCACGCGCGGCGCGGCCAGGCAGCTGTAAATCTCGCACCAGAGGAGAATGAGCAGAGCCGACCCCGCGCCTCCGGCCACCGTAGCCGGAAGAGCAAGGGCGTTCGCCATTTCGGGAGAGGCCACGGCTATGATATTCGCCGCCACGGAAAACGCGAGCAGTACGGTAATGGCAGGGTATACGGCCCGTTTGGCGGCTAGGGGAGTGATGCGGCGCGACAACAGGGCGATGGCAATGGCGCAGATGGCGAGCACGACATCGTAGGAGATCTGCCCCGCCAGGGTGTTCACGGGCATGGGAATGGTGGGGTTCGCGTAGGTGAGCGAAACCCAGGCCCGCCACAGGGCGAAGCCCAAGAAGGCCAGGGGCATGTCGAGCAGACGCCCGATCGTCCGCGGGCGCCCGTCGTCGTTGTCGCTGTGAGCCACGTTTGTCCCCCTCCCGTGCCGTATCCCCTGAGGCTACCTTCCATTATAGCGGGCGCCTCGCGCGGGACGGTTACGGTTTTGCCTGAAAGCTCTCAGTGGCCTTGGGGCGTATTCCCTGGTAAATCGGGTGTTTATAGCGCCTGTTTACAAAGATAAACAGCCAAAGGGGCCGATGGGGGATGTGCGCGGCCCCTCGGCGAGCCATAGTGGGAGCCCAAGAGCCGCTTCGGATGCCGTCGCCGCAGACGGGCCGGGGCGGGAAGGGAAGCGGAAACTACAGGAGGGTTCCCATGAACAACGAAACCATGCCCAGCGCTACCGTCGGTTCCATCAGCCGTCGTAGCCTCTTCAAGATCGGCGGCCTTGCCACGGCTGCCGTGGCCGGTGCCTCGCTTGCGGGGTGTGCCCCGCAGACGTCTAGCACCCCGACGGCCGCCACGGGCGAAGGCTCCGCAGCGGCGGCCGACGGCACTCCGAGCTTCCTGGTGGCCCCTGCGCCCATCACCGAGTTCGACGAGACCCGCGACTACGAGGTTGTGGTCGTGGGCGCCGGTGTCTCCGGCATGGCCGCCGCGCTGTCTGCCGCCGAGGCCGGTGCGAAGATTGCCTGCGTGCAGCGCGAGGCCACGCCCTCTTCCCAGGGCAACATGGCCGCTGGCGTCGATCTGAGCCAGACGAGCGAGGCTGGCAAACAGGCGCTTATCAGCTACCTCATCAAGTTGGCCGACCATCGCAGCAACCGGGCGCTCTTGGAGGTTTGGGCCGACAACTCCTTTGAGGCCCTGGCCTGGTTCAAGGAGGCCGCGTCGGCCGGCGGCATCGATGTGAACCCCGACGAGCCCCAGGCCGACCGCGTGCTGCATATCAACGGCTATGACGTGTACCTGCACGCCAACACCTACTTCCGCATCGGTCACGATGAAGTGGTGAAGGCCATTGCCCCGGGGGCCGAGGCCGCAGGTGTGGAGTTCTTCTTCAGCTGCCCGGCCCAGCAGCTCGTTGCCGACGAGTCGGGCCGCGTGACTGGCGTGGTGTGCGAAGAGGGCGGCAAGCACGTGCTGTTCACCGCTAGCAAGGGCGTTATCCTGGCTACAGGTGACTACCAGTGCGATCCCGAGATGGTGGCCTACTACTGCCCCGACATCAAGGAGTTCCCGCCGTGCCAGATCAATCGCACCGGCGACGGGCACAAGATGGGCGTATGGGCTGGTGGCGAGATTGAGCCGACCACCCACACGAAGATGATCCACGATGCCCGCGTGGGCCGTGTGGACACCCCGCATCTGCTGGTGAATGCCAAGGGCGAGCGCTTCATGTGCGAGGGTCCCATGCAGGGCTATCTGAACAACTACATCCGCGATTACATCCACGAGGCCGAGGGCGACCCCACGGCGGGCAACCTGTACACCATCGTGGATGCGAAGTGGCAGGACCAGATTGCGGAATGGAAAGCCATCGACCCGGAGATCGACGCCTCGAACTGCAAGTGGTTCTACGAGGGCAACACCATCGAGGAGGCCTGCGCTGCCATGGCCGCCGACACCGAGAGCGGCGCCTATAAGCTGGATGCGGCTGCCGTGCAGGCCACGGTGGATCGCTACAACGAACTGTGCGCCAAGGGTGCCGACGACGACTTCGGCAAGAACCCCACCTTCCTGCGCGCCCTGGACACGCCGCCGTTCATCGTGGTGCCCCACGAGTTCGGCTACGGCCTGTCCGCCATCATCGGAGGCCTGCTCATCAATGCCGACAACCAGGTGCTGAAAGCCGACGAGCACACGCCCATCGAGGGCCTGTTCGCCGTGGGCAATGTGTCCGGCTGTTTCTACGGCGGCGTGGACTATCCCATGGACGTGCTGGGGCTCTCCATCGGCCGTGCCATCACCGGTGGCTATGTCGCTGGCAAGCACGTGGCGGCTCTGTAGCCGGCATTTCCTCACCCTCCCCTTGGCGAAGGCCCGCTTTCGGCGGGCCTTCGCTTTCTTACGACATTGAAAGCCGTCGTGTAAGGATGGGAAGGGAAGAAGGGGCTATACTGGTCGCAGACCATTTCGATACAGGAGGTATCTACCATGACCAATTCTCAGCTGAACCCCAATGACCAGGCCGCAACGGCCGAGCCCTACCGGTCCTGCGATGCCGTACCGGCCGACGGCTCTGCTGCGCCCGGTGGAACTGCCGCGGCGAGCGACCCGGCTCCCGTGCAGGGTGCCTACGATCCCTATCAGGCCCAGCAGCCCTACGGCCACGGCGCACAGCCGCAACAGCCCTATGGCGCGAGCCAGGCCCAGCAGCCCTACCAGGCCAGCTACGAGCAGCCGGCGGTATCCTACCAGCAGGTGTACGCCCAGCCCGTGGCCCCGGCGGCGCCGGCGACCCTGTATCCCATGACCGACACCGACCGCAACCTGCGCCTGGTGGCGTTCATCTTCTGCATCCTGTCGCTCGTGGGCTCCTGCTGGCTCATCATCCCGCTGGCGTGGATGATCCCCATGTCGGTGATCTCCTGGGGCATCTACAAGGGCACGAAGGCCAACACCGTGGCCTTCGGTGTGTGCACGCTCATCTTCTGCTCACTCGTGGCCGGCATCCTGCTGCTGTGCTCGAACAAGGACCGGTAACCTTTCGCAGGGTACTCGTCTTCCCATTGCCGAAACGAAACGCGGGCGCTCCACGAAAGGGGCGCCCGCATCGTTGTCGGTTGCCCCGCCCTTGGACATCGGCGTCGAATGGCCTTGGAATGCGCTACGTTGGGCTTGGGGCAATTCTGCAGGTGATCTTTCCCAAGACGCCCATTTGTCCCAACGAAGCAAATAAGAAGCAAATAAGATTTTCGCTATCGACGGGCTTATGAACTGGGGATTCTCAATTTTTCATCCAGGATATGCCAATTTTCATCCCAACGGAGCAAATAAGAAGCAAATAAGATTCAGGATTTTGGGAGGCTTTCGCTGGACGGGCGGGCGGTGGTTGCTGCGTGCGCTCTTTCTTTCCACAGCATCGGTTTTGGGTTGCGGCAAGAGAAGAGCGCTCGGCGGTAAATACGCCATGACAGGGCATGCGCCTGTGCCGTGATCGGATTTACGCGCTGAGCGCTCTGGGGGTCGTTTGTGGCGCTCTATTCAGTTGAGGGGAACGCAGCGCCGCGCCGGCTTGCGCACGGTGCGGCCGCGCATCCGCGAACGGCGTCGTGCTTACTCCTCGTACAGCGAGAAGTCGTCCTTGCCGACGCCGCAGACGGGGCAGACCCAGTCCTCGGGAATGTCGGCGAAGGCGGTGCCGGGCTCGATGCCGCCATCGGGATCGCCGATCTCGGGGTCGTAGATGTAGCCGCACACATCGCAGATGTACTTGTCCATGGGAACGCCTCTCTTTCGAGGTTGCGGGCGACGCGCCGGTCGCCGACGGTGCTTGCAGATGCGAGTCCATGATGCCACTGGCCAGCGCGGTGCGCCCGCTCTCGGCGAAGCCGAAACCGATTTGTGAAGTAGGGCGCTGGCGGGAAGAAACCCAAGGCAAGCACGGGGAAACTAACCCGTAACGGCGCAGAAACGGAAATACCAGCCGAAACCTAATCAATCACCGCCGAGCGCATCATGAGGGCAGCATTTCCCATGAGGAAGTCCGCCGCCGTCCGCAGGGTCGAGCGGGGCTCGCTAGCGCGGGAGCGTCTCGGTTGTGCCGGGCGACCGCCGCGTCGGTGGCTTCCCCATCCGAGAGCGTGATGGCGTCGCGTCCGCGAGACGCGCAGGAAAGGAGCAGACAATGGTTACCGCCGAGCAGCAAAAGATCATCGACCGCGCCCAGCTGCAACAGGTGAACGGCTGGCAGCACCTCAAGGTGAAGGGCACTCCCTACGAGTGCGGCTTCCAAGAGGGCTACCTGCTCGTTGACGAGTACAAAGACGCCCTGCGCGTCTATAAGTTCATGACTTTGGAATCTTTCGGCATGACCTACGAGTGGTTCGCCGAGCAGGCGCTGAAGCTGCACCGGGACATGATTCCCGCCCGCTGGCTGGAAGAGCTGCGCGGCATGGCCGAGGGCCTGACGGCCGCCGGCGTGCCCACCACCACCGACGACATGATCGCCTGGAACGACTGGATGGAGATCACTGGCTACTGGTGGCCCCAGAACGCCGGGAAGGTCATGAGCCGCCCGCTCATGAAGACCCACCGCAAGGAGCACTGCTCCGCCATCGTGGCCACGGGTTCGGCCACCGTGGACGGCAAGCCCTACCTGGGCCACGAGAGCTTCGACGAGTTCTGGAGCGGTCAGTACTTCAACGTGTGCAAGCGCGTGGAACCCGACGAGGGCTACGCCTTCATCATGCAGGCCTCGGCCCCGTGCATGCTGTCCTCCATGACTGACTTCTACGTGACCGCCGCCGGCCTGAACATCACCGAGACCACCCTGGCCGGCTTCGACCGCTACGACGATGCCGGCATGCCCGAGTGGGTGCGCATCCGCGACGCCGTGCAGTTCTCGGCCGCCATCGACCAGTTCGTCGAGCGCCTGAACAAGCAGAACAACGGCGGCTATGCCAACGCCTGGCTCATCGCCGACCACAACACCGGCGAGATCGCCCGCTTCGAGCAGGGCCTGGCCTTCACGAGCCTGGAGCGCACCATGGACGGCGCCTACTTCGGCTGCAACGCCGTGTTCGACCCGCGCATCCGCAACCTGGAGTGCAAGGACAACGGCTTCAACGACCCGCGCCAGCAGACCGGCGCCCGGCGCCAGCGCTGGATGGAGCTGATCGATGCGTACTACGGGAAGATCGATCTGGAAGTCGTGAAGAAGATGCTGGCCGACACCTACGACGTGTACCTCGGCTACAACTGCCCGTCGAGCCGCAACATCTGCGCCCACTACGACGTGGACCCGCAGTACTACGCCGATGACCCCGATGCTGTGTGGAACATCCCGTTCTACCCGGCCGGCTCCTGCGACGCCAAGGCCGCCGGCCCCGACGACGTGAAGCATATGAAGATGTGGGGCCGCTACGGCCGCGCCGACGGGGTGGAGTTCGTGGCGAAGGACTTCATGGACCAGCATCCGCTGTGGAAGTGGATGGACGGCTACCTCCAGGATCGTCCCACCCAGCCCTGGACCCTGTTCGACTAGAAAACCGGGAACCCGGATGCCGCGCCTCTCCACGGCGCTCGCGTCCTTTCCATACACCGCATCAGCCTATCGAGAATAAAGGAGCATAGATTATGGAAATCTCAAAGGAACAACTTGCGAAGATGGCTCAGGCCTATAAGAAGGCCGAAACCCAGCACGTGGCCCAGCGCGCCGTTACCAAGAACGGCATTCTGGCGTCGGCCGAGAGCGTGGAGGTGCTCGAATCCATGAGCCCCAAGAACTTCGCGTTCTCCATCGACGTGGACGACCAGGCCGTGGCCAACCAGAAGATGTCCGGCCGTTGCTGGATGTTCGCCTGCCTGAACGTGCTGCGCTTCCATATCGAGAAGGAACTGGACTTGCCCCGGGGCACCTTCGAGCTTTCCCAGGCCTACCTGGCGTTCTTCAGCAAGCTGGAGCGTGCGGCCTGGTTCATGGAGCACGTGGTGGCCACCGCCGACAAGGCCCTCGACGACCGCGAGGTGGACTGGCTGTTCAGCGCCCCTATGCAGGATGGCGGCGACTGGGACATGGTCTGCGCCCTGGTGAAGAAGTACGGCGTGATGCCCCATTCCGCCATGAGCGAAACCCACTGCACCAATAACACCGCCGAGCTGAACACGGTGCTCTCGCATCTGCTGCGCCAGAACGGTCTGAAGCTGCGCACCATGGCCCAGGAGGGCAAGGACACCAAGGCCGTCCAGGAGGAAATGCTCACCGAGGTGTACCGCATCCTGGCCGTCTGCTTCGGCGAGCCCCCGGAGAAGTTCGACTTCACCTACAACGACGCCAAGGGTAAGTACCACGCCGATTTGGGCCTCACCCCGTTGGAGTTCCTGAAGAAGTACGTGCCCATTAACCTGGACGACTACGTGGGCATCATCAACGTGCCGGGCGAGGCGAATCCCTACGGCCGCCTGTACGCCGTGCAGGACTCCGACCAGATTCCCGAGCGCCGCAACCTGTACCTGAACGTGCCCATGGACGAGCTGAAGGGCTACGTCATCGAGTCGCTCAAGGACGGCGAGCCCGTCTGGTTCGGCTCCGACGTGCTGCAGCATTGCGATCGCGAGGCCGGCGTCATGGACTTCGATCTGTTCGATCTGGAGTCGCTGTTCGGCGTGAAGTTCACCATGGACAAGGCCGAGCGCTTCGCCACCCACGAGAGCCTGCCCACCCACGCCATGACCATCGCCGGCGTGGATATCAAGGACGGCAAGCCCACCAAGTGGAAGATCGAGAACAGCTGGGGCACCGAGAACGGCGGCAAGAAGACCGGCAACAACGGCTACTTCGTGTGCAGCGACGAGTGGTTCGACAACTTCGTCTACGAGGTGGCCATCCGCAAGGACCGCCTGACCCCCGAGCTGCAGAAGGCCCTGGATTCCGACCCGATCGTCTGGCCGTTCTGGAACACCTTCAACCCGGTGTCCGCCTAAGGGCACCCGCCGGCTGCGCGCCCATCGTGCGGCCGGCTCCGCGGGCATCTCAAGGCCCGCACACACTATCCGCTGTCCGGCGGATCGGGACGCGACCGTTCCGCCGGACCCTTTCGTGAGGGGTAACAATGAGCTCCCAAACCGCATCTCATCCGGCGAAGGCGCCGGCGAAGGGCGCAGCGAAGGCCAGCAGTGGAGCCTATATTAGCCTCATGGCATTGGTCATGATGAACGTGACCATCATCGGCAGCGTTGCCAATGACGTCCAGCAGGCTTATTACGGGCTGTCCTCCGTCACGCTCTTTATCATCGGCGCTCTCGTATTCTTCCTGCCCACCGGCCTCGTGGCCGCAGAGTTGGCCTCCGGCTGGGGCCAGCGCGGCGGCATCTTCCGTTGGGTCGGCGAGGCCTTAGGCCCCGGCCTGGCATTCACCTGCCTTTTGATCCTCTGGTTCCAGACCTCCATCAACTTCGGCATGGGTGTTGCATCGGCATCGGCCACCATCGGCTTCTACACGCCCGATTGGGACTGGGCCGTGCAGTTCATGAACCATCCGGAGAACCAGTTCTTCATCATTCTGGCGTGGCTGGCCTACTATTGGGGCCTGACCTTCCTGGCTACCAAGGGCGTGAAGGCCTTCGCCCGCCTGACCAAGTACGGCGTCATCATCGGCACGTTCATCCCGCTGGCCTTCATCGTCGTCTTCACGGTGGTATGGCTTGCCCAGGGCAACGTGTCCAATGTGACCCCCACGCCCGAGGCGTTCAATCCCTTCGGCGACGGCTTCAGCCTCACCAACCTGGCCTTGGCCGCCGGCGTGTTCTTCAGCTTCGCGGGCATCGACATGAACGCCGCCCACATCAAGCAGCTGAAGAAGCCGCAGAAGGAATTCCCGCTGTCCATCTTCATCGCCATGATCCTGACGCTGATCATCTTCATCGCCGGTACGGTGTGCATCGCCATCGTCACGCCGAAATCCGACATGAACCTGGTCTACGGCCTGTACCAGACCTATAAGATTCTCGGCGCCACCTTCAACTGCCCGTGGATTTACGTGGCCTTCGTGTGGGTCGGCCTCGGTGCCTCCATGGCATCGCTCGTCACCAACATGGCCGGCCCCTCGTTCATGCTCGGCCAGGCTGGCCGTTCCGGCTTCCTGCCGAAGGTGCTGCAGAACTCCAACAAGCACGGCATGCCGAGCCGGCTTATGTACCTGCAGATGACGTTCATGACCCTCATCGCGTTTCTGTGCTTCCTCATTCCGAACATCGAGGGCTTCGTCGTGCTCATCACCCAGGCCATTACCATCCTGTACATGATGTACTACGTGCTCATGTTCGTCTCGTTCTTGAAGCTGCGCCGCGATCAGCCGAACCGTCCGCGCCTGTTCAAGGTGCCCGGCGGCAACGTGGGCGCGTGGCTCGTGGCTGGCCTTGGCCTTTTGGCCTGCTTGTTCGGCATCGTGCTGGCCATCATCCCGCCGGCCCAGGTGGCCGAGGAAGTGGGCAGCCCGGTGACCTACGTGGTGGTTATCGTGGCCATCATCGTCGTCACCTTCGCCATCTGCTTCGGCGTGTACCAGGCCTCCAAGCGCCATAACTGGGTGGACGAGAACAACGTGTTCGCCCCGTTCACCTGGCAGCTCGAGGGTTTGAAGAAGCCCCAGAAGGTGCTGTCCAATGTGCCGTCCGAGCTGATGAGCGAGGGCCAGAACCCCATGGGCATGCCCATCAAGAAGCTGTGGAACCCCAACGAGCAAATCGTGCTGCCCGACGAGTACGTGCACGGCAAGCACCATCCGTCCTCTCCGGCCATTGAGGCTGGCGACGACCCGGCGGCCATGAACCATCCGGTGAAGACCAGCGGCACGTCCATTGGCGCGCTGGGTGCCATCCCCATGAGCCAGCCGACGGTGATTTCGAAGAAGGCCGGTATCGGCACGGCCGCCACGGTGGGGCTGAAGAAGGCTCCTGCGGTGCCGACGCCGGTGGAGGGAACCGAGCCGGTGCGGCTGGATGCCGAGGTGCCCGCCGCCCCTGCCGACGAGGTGGCCGCCGAATCGGTGCCCCGCGACCCGGTGACCGATGCCCAGCGGGCCACCGAGACCGAGCAGGCTGCCCGCGCGGCGGCGAAGGCCTCCCAGGAGAAGGCCTATGCCTACGAGGTGGAGGCCGAGGCCCTGGAGCAGCAGGTGGAAGCCGATAGCGACCTGGCATCTGCCCGCCGCGAGGTGAAGGAGGCCAAGGCGGCTGCTGATCAGGCCAAGCGCGAGGTGGGCCATCCCACGGCGGCCGCCGAGGGCGCCGCGGCCACGGGGACGACGGGTGCCGAGGGTGCGGCCGGCGCTGCCGATGCGGCCCCGAAGGCGACCGACGATAAGTAGCCAGTAACGAAGCGGGCCGCGCCCCGGGCGCGGGGCGCGGCCCGCCCAGGATAGAGGTGTTCTCCATGAGCAACAACGCAAAGACGACCGCGGGCGCCCCGCCGAAGGCCTCCGCATCGGTCGCGGCCGCCGTAGGCGGCGCGGCATCGGTCAGGGCGGCGGATCCAGGCAAGGCCGCCCGCCTCTCGATGCCCGAGAACAACGGCGAGAAGGTGACGAAGCCGACGGTGGCCACGAAGCAGAACGCCGGCGGCGACTTCAAGGCGACCCTCACCGTGAAGGATATGGTGGTGTGGGGCCTGATCACCATGGTGCCCATTTCCCCCATGGCCGTCTACGGCGGCGTATTCGCCGATTCCGGCGGCATGCCCACCCTGGCCTTCCTTATCGGGTTCGTGGCCGTGCTGTTCTCGGTGTTCTCCTTCGGCATCATGATCCAGCATTTCCCCTCTTCGGGCTCTATCTTCACCTATGTGAGCCACGTGTTCGGCAAGCTTCCCGGCTTCATCGCCGGCTGGCTCATGCTTCTGCAGTACCTGGTCAGCCCGGCTATGGTGTACCTCATCGCCGCCATCGCCATCCATTCCATGCTGCCGGATGTGCCGATTCTGGCCCTGTGCTTCGGCTTCCTTATCATTGTGGCCATCGTGTCGCTCATCGGCATGAAGACGGCCATGGTGGTGAACAAGGTGGCCCTTGTGGCCCAGCTGGTGATTCTGGCGCTGTTCGTGGTGTGCGGCGTGATGTTCGTCGTGCAGCATCCTGAGAGCGCGAACTTCTCGCCGACCAACCTGTTCAACCCCGCGAAGTTCGAGTTCGGCGGCACCATGTCCGCCGTGTCGTTGGCCGTCATGTCCTACGTGGGCTTCGGCGCGATTGCCACCCTGACCCAAGAGGCGAAGGATCCCCAGCACGGACCGTCGCGCGCCATGATGGTGATGGCCATTGTGCTGTGCGTGCTGTACGCGCTGCAGTGCTTCATCGCCACCTCCATCGATCCGTCGGGCGCCGCTTTCGCCGGCAACACCGACAACGCCTTCTACCTGGTGGCCAAGATGGCCGCCGGTCCCTGGCTCATGGTGGTGTGCGCCGTGGGCGTGGCCCTGGCCCAGGGCGTGTTCACCGCCATCGCGCAGCAGAACTCCATCGCCTTCGTCATGTTCACCATGGCCAACGGCGGCTGCCTGCCGAAGTTCATGGCCAAGATGAACAAGCGCACGAATTCCCCGCTGAACGCCGTTATCTTCATCATCGCCCTGTCAGTGGTGCTGACCCTGGTCTTCCATTTCAGCAACATCGACATGAACACCGTGGTGAAGATCTCGAACTTCGGTGCGCTGTCCACCTATGTGATGCTGAACGTGTCGGTCATCGTGTTCTGCTGGTTCCAGCTGAAGGAACGCACGGGGGCCAAGGCCGTAGTCATGCACCTGGTCTTCCCGGTGCTCGGCGCGCTCGTCTGCTTCGGCATCCTGATGTCCGTGGGTACCGTGGCCCTTGTCGTCGGCGTGGTGTTCATCCTCATCGGCGTTGCCTATTACCTGGTGCTGACGAAGGTGCTCCACCGTCAGATCAACCTCGGGTAGGGCGCGAGACGCTTCCGGGTGGTCGCAGGCTACTCGGCGGCCGGAATGGGTTCGCGGCGATCTTCGCGCGCCGCACCCCCCCGTGGCCCTCTAAGTGCGAAGCCCCAACGGCCCGACAGTTCGCTGCCGGGCCGTTTTTGTGTCGAGTGCTGCAAGTGCGCCCGATTCGGGCGGCCGAGCCCGATGGGGCGGGCGATTCTCTACAGTATCGCGGCCAGGGCCTCTTCCAGGGCCGCCAGATCGTCGGGGGTGGTGGACCAGCTGGTGACGAGGCGGATGGCGGTGTGGGTCTTATCGACCCGTTCCCAGAAGCTGAAGCGGATACGCTCGGCCAAGGCCTCCATCTGGGCGTTCTCCAACACGATGAACTGCTGGTTGGTGGGGGACTCGCGAAAGAAGGTGCAGCCGGCCTCGCTCAGGATGCGGCGCAGCTCGGCGGCGGCATCGATGGCAGTGCGCCCTACCTCGCCGTAGAGGTCGTCGGTGAACAGAGCGTCGAATTGCACGCCGAGCAGGCGCCCCTTCGCCAGCAGCGCCCCCTGTTGTTTCACGTGGGTGAGGAAGTGCTTGGGCATGCCGCCGCGCGGGAACACCACGGCCTCGCCGCAGAGCGCTCCGCACTTGGTGCCGCCGATGTAGAAGGCGTCGCAGAGGCGCGCGATGTCAGCCAGGGTGACGTCGGTGTCGTGGGCGGCCAGGCCGTAGGCGAGGCGCGCACCGTCCAGGTACAGCGGAATCTCGTAGCGGCGGCACAAAGCCGAGAGCTCTTCCAGCTCGGTCAGCGAGTACACAGTGCCCAGCTCGGAGGGATGCGCGATGAATACCATACCGGGGAACACCATGTGGTCGTGGCTTGCGTCGCCGTAAAAGGTATCCAGGTAGGCGGCCACATCGGCGGCGCGCAGCTTGCCGTCGCGCTCGGGAATGGTGAGCACCTTGTGGCCCGTGGCCTCGATGGCGCCCGCCTCATGGGCCGCGATGTGCCCGGTGTCGGCGGCGATGACGCCCTCGTAGCCGGCGAGCAGCGACGAGATCACCACGGCGTTGGCCTGGGTGCCGCCTACGAGGAAGAACACGTCGGCCTCGGGGTCGCCGCAGGCTGTGCGGATGCGCTCCGCGGCGCTCGCGCAGAACCGGTCGTTGCCGTAGCCCGAAGCCGGCTCCAGGTTCGTGGCCGCCAGCGCCTCCAGCACGCGCGGATGGGCACCGGTGGAATAGTCGTTCTCAAAAGAAATCATAGGGGCTCCTCAGGCGATCTCGGCGGTGGCGCCAGGGCGGTTCGGTGAGAACAACGCTCGGTGGCAGACCATTGTGCTTGGAATGTAAACTATATGCTTTACTTTCCAAGCACGACCCATGGTGAAGGGCCGTTCCGACGGTTTTGCGGTCAATGGGAAGCCGAATGCCCAGCGCCTCAGCAGCGCAGGCGACGCAAGCGGCGATAATGAAGCGCGATGCTGCGGAATGGGCGAGCGAAAGGCGTGTAGTATGGCTATCGAAAAGGTGAAGACGTACTTTGCGGAACTTGGGCGCGCGGGGGACGTGCTGGAATTCGATACGTCCAGCGCTACCGTGGAACTGGCGGCGGCCGCAGTGGGCTGCGAGCCAGCCCGTATTGCCAAGACGCTGTCGTTTGCCGTGGGCGATCGCGTGGCGCTGGTGGTGTGTGCCGGCGATGCCCGCATCGCGAACCCGAAGTTCAAGGCCCAGTTCGCCACCAAGCCCCGCATGCTTCCCGCTGAGGAGGCCGAGTCGCGCATCGGCCACGCCGTCGGCGGCGTGTGCCCCTTCGCTGTGAACGAGGGCTGCGACGTGTATTTGGACGAATCACTCCGTCGTTTCGATGTGGTGTATCCTGCCTGCGGCAGCTCCAACAGCGCTATCGCTCTCACCCCCGACGAGCTGGCCGCCTACACGCCCAGCAGTCAGTGGGTGGACGTCTGCAAACTGCCGGAAGCGTAGGCGCCCGGCTCATGCGGTGGCTCGCTGGTTGACCCGTGTGATGGCTGTGGCGACATCCCCCTGCCTTTTATCCGATACGGTGGGAGCCTTCTTCCTGGGGAGGGATGAGGCCTTTGGAGCGGAAGAGCTCGGGGACGGCCATGTCGCGATTGCGGTGGGGGAAGGGCTTTCCTTCGATAAGGCAGAGCACGAACTCGTTGAGGAACGTCGCATCGGGTTCCACGCCAAGGGGCACGTTGCGGTAACTTGCCCGCACGAGCGCGTTGCGGAATTGCAGGGACGATCGGTCGAAAGCCTCACTACAATCATGGGGAAAACCGTGGGAGCGCAGCAGCTGCTGGAGAAAGACAGCCACGGTACGGGTGTTCCCCTCCGCAAAGGGGTGGATTTGCCAAATGCGCGTTATGAAGCTGCCCACGGAAGCGGCATAGGCACGGTAGTCGCCGAGGGCTGCCATTGCGGGTTTGAACTCGGCGAACGCGGCCGCTAGATCGTCTTCAATGGATACGTAGTCGCCGTAGGCCACTGATTCTCGGGCGAGGACGAACTCACGTTTTGAGAGATTGTAGTCGCGGTAGTGCTGCTCGTATCGCGAGTCTTCCATGAGGCCCCGAAATAAACGTCCGTGAATGGAGCGCAGCGTGGCGGGGGAGAACGTGAAGCCGTTTGAATCGAGCGCATTGCAGATGCGTGCGCTCACGAGGTCGGCCTCCTGGGAGTAGCGGTTGATGCCGCGCTCGACCTTCTGGTTGTAGTACTCATCCACCATGTCGCTGAGCTGGCTGGCGCTGATGTCGCCGGCCACATAGCGGGCGGCGGGCTCGTCGAAGGCAGCGCTGGTGGTAAGGCCGTCGACGGCTTGCAGGCCCCGGGCGGAGCGAACGCGCTGGTCGCGCACGCGGTAGGAGTACGGCTCCTCGTAGCGTTCGTAGTCCGGCTCGGCGCTCATGATCATCCTTTCTAGCGGGGCATTCTCTGGCCATTGTAGCATGGCGCTATTCGGGGAGAGTCGCTGTGCCCGCTTTGTCGCCGACCGTTTGTGCGAGGGGATGGTCTCGTGTTCGGCCGTTTCGCTGGAGTTCGCGTTGGTGTGCCGCTCCTTCTTCAACAAAATTTAAGGTCTCGGCCCCTTGACGAAGCGGTGCGGCTTTTATACTATGCAATACATAGTATCATGCGAAAGGAGGTATGGTGGACGCTCAAATGAAGCGTGGGTTTCTGGAGGCCTGCGTGTTGGCGGTGCTGAGCCGGGGGGAATCCTACGGTTACCAGATCATCAAAGACGTGCCGCCGTCGCTGGGCCTCACGGAGTCGACGCTGTATCCGCTGCTCAAGCGGCTGGAGGGCGCGGGCTGCATTGCCGTGCGCTCCGCCGAGCACAACGGGCGGCTGCGCAAGTACTATCGCGTCACGAAGGAGGGCCG
>NZ_JBQIIT010000004.1:77302-222658 GCF_056795635.1 Adlercreutzia sp.
CCGCTGCTCAAGCGGCTGGAGGGCGCGGGCTGCATTGCCGTGCGCTCCGCCGAGCACAACGGGCGGCTGCGCAAGTACTATCGCGTCACGAAGGAGGGCCGCGCCCGCGTGGAGGCCTTTGTGGAGGAGTGGAACGAGGTGGAGGCCATCTATCGCTTTGTGCGGGAAGCCGCGGTCGGTGGCGCGTCTGCGACGGTCGCGCCTGCGGCTGCTGCGCCAGCAGCGACCGTCCCAGCTGCCCCGGCTGCTGCGCCATCGACGAAAACCCTCCGAACTGAAGGAGCTGCATCATGAACAAGCAGGAATATCTCGCCTCGTTGCGGGCAGCCCTGGCCTGCCTGCCCGAGAGCGAAATCGAGGAGTCGGTGGCCTTCTACACCGAGATGATCGACGATCGCGTCGCCGACGGCCTCACCGAGGAAGAGGCCACAGCCCAGCTGGACGACCCGAAGACCGCCGCGCGGGCCATCATCGCCGATTTGCCTGTGGTGCCGCGGACGGTGGTGCGCACCAAGCAGAAGAACCGCGCGTTGTACTGGACGCTCGTCATTCTGGGGTCGCCTCTGTGGCTCACGCTGCTGCTAGCTGCCGGTATGCTGGTGCTGGCGGGGCTGCTGACCATCTGGTGCCTCATCCTGGGGTTGTGGCTGTTGGCGGCGGGATTGCTGGCCGGCGGTCCGCTCGGCATCGGCGTGTGCCTGTGGGCGTTAGTCATGGGGCAGCCGGCCTATGGTGTGTTCGAGCTGGGATCGGGCCTTCTCTGCTTCGGCCTGGGGCTGTTCTGCTTGCACGGGGCCGTGGCGGCCAGCAAAACGCTCATGCAGGTGTCACGCCAGTGGATCGCGAAGGCCAAGGAGCCTTTCGTGAAGGTGAAAGAAGAGGGTGCAGCTGCGTTTGTCGGAAAGGAGCCCGTCCATGAATCTTAGCGAGAAATTCCCCTGGCTGACGTGGAAGAACGTCCACCTGGTGGCCGTGGCCTGCATTGCGGTCGGGGCCGTCATCCTCACGGTGGGCACGGCTATCGTCGGCCTCACCGTAGCCGGCCTCGAGAATCCCAGCTGGCAGGCCGTGGCGGACCTGTTGCGCTTTCCCGGAATACCCGGCGATACCTGCGGCATTCCCGCAGCCCCGACACCTCCCGAACCTCCGACGATTTCCTAGCTGCTAGCCATCTTCGGCCGACCGAGGCGCCTCAGAACACCCAAGGGAGTGCCGCGAGATTTCCCGGCACGTTCAAATGTGCCTCGAAGGCAGATAAGGACTCCCCCGATGCATTCCGGGAAACCTGTTCGCAGCAAGGGTCAATCTGTTATAATCCTCTCAAAAATGGAATTATATTCCAGATTTGAGAGGATTTTCATGTACATCCCTCGTGCCCTTGAATCTGTCGTTCGCCGCTACTCCGACTTTTTCAAAGTCGTCGTCGTCACCGGTCCGCGCCAGGTTGGGAAGACGACAATGCTTCGCCACCTTATGGAAGAGGACGAGATCGCTGGTCGCAGGCGCAACTACGTGACGCTGGACAACACCGCCGTGCGCCAGTTGGCGAGAGAGGATCCAGCGCTCTTCTTGCAACGCTACGAGCCTCCCGTCCTCATCGATGAGATTCAATACGCCCCCGAGCTGCTGCCGTTCATCAAGATCGCCGCCGATAACGCAAGTGAGAACGGGGGGTTTTGGCTCACGGGATCGCAGCCCTTCCACCTCATGCGCCACGTTTCCGAATCTCTGGCGGGGCGCGCGGGCATCATCGAGATGCTGGGGCTGTCGGATGCGGAACTTCAAGGCCGTCCCTCGGCCCCTTTCCTTCCGTCGCCCGACTACTTCACCGAGCGCGTAAAGGCCATGCCTGAGCGAACGGTGACTGAGGTGTTCGACCGCATCAGTGCCGGCTCTTTCCCAGGCATTTGCACTCTTCCGCTCGACATGCGTGCCGCCGCTTACGATTCCTACATCGACACCTACCTCATGCGCGATATTCGCGATCTGTCTCAAGTGGCCGACGAGCTGAAATTCCGGCGCTTTATGGCCGCCTGCGCGTCGCTTACTTCGAAGCCGGTGGTGTATGCCGAGTTGGCGCGCATCGCCGATATCGACCAGAAGACGGCCAAGGCGTGGCTCTCCCTCCTCGTGAGTTCTTATCTGGTCAAAATCGTGGAACCTTACGCGAACAACCTTATCAAGCGGTTGAGCAAGCAGCCCGTCATGCATTTCACCGACACAGGGCTGGCGGCTCACCTCGCCGGATGGAGTAGCGCGCGGTCCCTGGAAACAGGAGCGATGGGGGGCCTCGTGTTCGAGTCGTTCGTGTTCGGGGAGATATACAAAAGCTACTGCAACAACGGTATGACTGCACCGCTTTTCTTCTTCAAGACCAATGACAGGCAGGAGATTGATCTGCTTCTCGAGCGCGACGGGTGCTTGTTCCCCATTGAGGTGAAGAAGTCGGCGATGCCGCAGGCGAAAGACGTTCGCGCGTTCTCGGTCCTCGATGCCGCGAAAGTTCCGGCTGATTCAGCGTTGACCTCGTTCAAGCGCGAGGTGGGAACGGGGTCGCTTGTGTGTATGGCCGACGACACGTTCCCCGTGAACGAGCGCGCCTGGGCCTTCCCCGCCTGGGCGATTTGAGTTTTCGTTGGGGAGGGCACCCGAGTCCTGCCGTCCCGGCACCATCAGTTGCTGCAGCTGGTTTTGCCTGGTCATTGTAGCGAGGGGCGCTAACAGGATCCTATCGGAGTTTCGCCCGAGCGGGGGCAGGAGGCTCCTCAGGAATGGGGCACTGCGTCCGCAGTGGGCTCTATGGCCCCGAGGGGGGCGCTCCGCTCGTGAAACGCCGAGAGCCCGCGCAGGGTGGGCTCTCGGCTCAATAGGCCGGCGGCCTGCGAGGGGAGGGAAGCTGGCAGGCCGGCCGACAGCGGGAATGGCGTTTAGGCGTTGCCTGCGATGAACTTGCCGGTCAGGTAACCGTAGGTCATAGCGATGGAATGGCTCGCCCCTGCCAGAGTGGCCGGGTAATCGCCGAGGAAACGGCCGCCCTGGGTGTTGCCGATGGCATACAATCCGGGCAGCACGTTGAAGTTCTCATCGAGAACCTGGGCGTTCTTATTCGTAGAAAGACCGCTCATGGTCACCAGGCAGCGCAGAGAATCGTGCAGATCGCCACCCTCACCGTCCGTGACCTCCCACTTGATAGCGTAGAACGGCGCCTTCTTCAGGGCGAACATACGCTCGGCGGTTTTGCCGAAGTCTTCATCGCTGCCCGCTTCGGCCAGCTCGTTGTAACGCTCGATCTCGGCCTTCATCGTGGCGGCGACGGTCTCGTCAACCCCCAGGTTGGCGATTAGCTCATCAAGGGTATCACCTTTGGCCGAGGTCCACTCGTCCACCGATTCCACGACTTCAGGTGCGAGTTTGGTATAAGAGCCCAAACCCGACTGCATGTGGGTCGCCTGCTCGGCGAAGTCGCCATCGAAAATCTGGTAGACCAGGGTGCCGGGCTGGCGCAGCACGGCCGAACCGAAGTGGTCGTTGGTGAGGTCTTCGTTGATATAGCGCTCACCGTTGGCGTTGAGTTGCAGGAATGCCGCCACGCCCATCTTGCCCAGATCGCCGTGGGCCATGGCGCAGTGCGGCCCTTCTTCGATGTGGCCGCCGGCCCAGTGCCCCATGAGCATGCCATCGCCCTGATCGCTGTATTCGCCATTCACGTCAGCATGGGGGTAGGTGAAGGTGAACTTCTCCTTCAGGTTGTAGATCCACGGCATATAGTGGGCCAAAAGCTCGTCATTGCGCACGTAGCCGCCGGTGGCCAATACCACGCCGCGTGTACCGTTAACCTGGGTATATTCGCCCGTGGTCACGTCCTCGAAGATGACGCCGACAATGCGTCCCGCGTCATCTTTTACCAGTTGGCGGGCGCGAGCGTTGAAAATGGCCTCGACATTGCCCGTATCTAAGGCCTTCTGGAAATTGGCCATCATGATGGGCTTGTGGCCCTTTTCGGGAGTGCGGAACGAGAGGGTTCCCGTGAACACGCGCTCATGGTCGACGCCGTAGCGATAGGGCGCATAGATGTTGTTGTTCCCCACGTAGTACTGGGTTTCCTGATCGAGCTTATCGCCGCCGGGCACCTCCCACAGAAGGCCGTCGTAGGCGCCGGCGTACTAGTCGAAGGCCTCGCCGCAATGGTCGGCCCAGCGCTTGAGTACGCGGAAGTCGGCGCGATGGCCGCATTGGATCATCATCTCGTTCACCAGCTCGGTGGTATCGACGTCCTCAATGCCCATCATGCGCGCATTGTCGGTGTTGAAGGCGGCGAACTGGGAGGAACGGGCGTGTCGGTGGCGGCCGCTTTCTGTTCCAATGCGGCGTTTACGTTGTTTTCCATTTTCATAGCGACGGTGTTTTGCGCCATCGCGTTTCGCTATGGTGTGAATGCGCTCTGGCTGTTTGGCATCACCCAAGCGGCGTTGACCGCCGGCTCGTTTTTGGGCGCCGTGCTTCCCGAGGGCGCGTCGCTACTCGCCGTGCCAGAGGAGGCTACCGCTGCTGCCGTCGCCGTCCTTGTCGTGGTGCTGGTGGCCCTTTCCATGCTGTTGGTTTCGGATCGCGACTTCGAGACCACCTGGGGCGTGATGCCGCGAGAAGGGGCGGCAGACACGGCAATTTCGGTCTTGGCGGAGGAGGAGCGAGAGGCGCGGCGATGCGCAAAAGTGGCGAAGCGCTATGGCCTCACCCGTCGCGAGGAGGAGATTCTGCTGTTCATGATGCGCGGCTATACGTTTTCCCGCATCGCCTCCGAGTTGTATGTAGCGGAGTCGACCATGAAAACTCACTCGCGCCATATCTATCGAAAGGTCGGCGTGGCCAACCGTCAGGAATTGCAGGAGCTTTTGGGTGATTACCCTGTGTAGAGGCTCGCTGTGGCCTCGTCACAGTCAGGCTTTGTCGTGGATTTGTATTGCTCCGATGCGGGAGTTATTTGCGCTAATCTGGTAGTCATAGGACGGATAATCTTGTAGTAAGGTATCGAATATTCTGGTAGTCTATCAGCATGGTCCATCGCGACAAAGTCTGTGTTCTTCGAAGAGCTAGGTGATGCTATGATCCCGCGATCAATTTCTGCGACGTTGCGACGCAATCTGAGGCAGTTTCCCCTGGTATCGCTTACGGGCCCCCGTCAAAGTGGCAAGACTACGCTCTTGCGGTACGAGTTTCCCGAATACGCCTACGTCTCGCTCGAGGATCCTGATGCTCGCGCGTTGGCTCAAGACGATCCGCGCTCCTTTCTCTCGCTGTACGACTCCCATGCCATCTTCGACGAGGCTCAACGGGTTCCGGAGCTTTTTTCCTATCTTCAAGGAAAGGTGGACGAATCGGGGGCACCGGGACAGTACATCATCTCCGGCTCTCAGAACTTTCTTCTTATGGAGGCAATATCTCAATCTCTCGCGGGTCGTGTTGCCGTGCGGCATCTGCCACCCTTGTCCTATGGCGAAGTGAGAGGGACGGGCGGCCAGCCGCCGACTGTTGAGGAGTGGGTGGTGAAGGGCGGCTATCCGCGTCTGTATGATGTAGCGTTGAATCCTGACGAGTACTTCCCAAGCTATATTCAAACCTATTTGGATCGCGATGTCCGTCGTGAGCTCGGAGTTGTTAAACTCACAGAATTCAACCGTTTCATCGCCTTATGCGCATCGCGTATTGGCAACCTCGTGAACATTCAGTCTCTCGCAACGGAGTGCGGTATTAACGTGCGCACGGCGAAGGATTGGCTTTCGGTGTTGGAGCAGAGCTTCATCATTCATCTGCTACACCCCTATCATCGCAATTTCGGCAAACGACTCGTGAAAACGCCGAAGCTCTATTTCGCCGACACCGGTCTCGCCTGCTCCTTGTTGGGGATTGAGACCTCTGAGCAGTTTTTGACAAGTTATTTCAAAGGGACGCTTTTTGAAAACGCTGTGGTTTCCGAGTTGTTGAAGGGGGTCTATGCCCAGGGGAAGATTCCCAGCATCTATTTTTGGCGGGATTCTTCTGGTCGCGAGATCGATGTGATTGTTGAAAAGGGCGGTTCAATTCAACGGGCCATTGAGATTAAGGCCTCGGCCACTTACAGCCCCAAGTTTTTCGCAACGCTTGATGTGCTCGGTGATGTACTTGGCGTTCTTCCGGAGGCCCGTGAAGTCGTTTACTCAGGCACCGACACGCTGAAGACCCGTCATGGTGTGGTCAGGTCTTTTGCTGATTTGGCGTGAGCTGACGGGTCTTCCCAGCCTGGGCGATTTGAGTTTTCGTTGAAGTGGAGCGCGAAACGCGCTCGCGGCCTAAGCCTCCAGGGCCTCTGCCCAGGCGGCTTCCTTGAAGCCGGGGATGGCGGTGGCGGCGGTCACCAGCAGCGGGCGCTTCACGAGCATGCCGTTGGTGGCTAGCAGGTCGTACTGCTCGGCCTCGGACAGGGCGGGCAGCTTCTTCGACAGCTCCATCTCGCGGTACAGCATGCCGCTCGTATTGAAGAAGCGCTTGAGGGGCAGCCCGCTCCGCTCATGCCAGGTGCGCAACTCGTCGGCCGTGGGGTTGTCCTCCACGATATGGCGGTCGGTGTAGGCCGCGCCCCGCTCGTCAAGCCATCGCTTCGCCTTCTGACAGGTGGAGCACTTCGGGTATTCCAAAAACAAAACGCTCGTGGTCATGGGGTTCTCCTTCGTCGGGATGCGTGAATGGCGCGGGATGTCGTTACGTGAGGCGCGGCGCTCAGCGCGGCTGCGGGACGGTGCTGCGCAGACTGCGGATCGGGTGCGGTTCCTGCGACGACGATCGCGCCCGTCTTCATGGTAGCGGAGATGCGGCCCGTGTGGAAGAGCATTTCGCCTAGGCGCCGCCGGTGCGCTCGTTCACGAGGTTGATGAGCTCCTGCTTGGAGTGAATGCCCAGCTTGCGGTAGATGGTCTTTGCGTACCATTGCACGGTGCCGAGCGCCAGGAACAGCACTTCCGATATGTGCTTCTGGCTGTTGCCATGGGCGATGAGGGCCATGATCTCCGCCTCGCGGGCCGAGAGATCCGCCTCGGCGGCCAGGGCGGCGCAGGCATCCTCGAAGCTGGGGTGATCGCTCTCGTCATCCTCCCGCTCGCTCTCAGATTCGTCGGTTTGAGCAAGGGCGTGCAACTCGCTGGCGGTGAGGCGGTGGTTGGCGAAGGCGAGCACGGAGACGAGCACGACCATGGACATGAGGATAACCGCCGGCACCACATCCACCTCGGTCAGGCCGAGGGAGGCGATGATGCGCGGGAACACGAGTCGCTGCAGGGCGATAGGCAGCACCTTGAACACGACCATGCCCAGCCCCACTACCAAGACGGGTGAGACGCGGTCGTTCTTCACGAATTGGAACAGGATGAGGTAGGCGAGCACCTCGAAGCAGTTCAAGGCGCCGTGGGCAATGCCCAGACCGGCGTAGGTGGCGGCTCCCTGAAGGCCTATGATCATCATGGCGCCGAGCAGGAACAGGCCGGCGGCTGGTATCCAGGTGTTGCGGTAGCCCTGCTCGAGCGACGCGCCGCGCCGGGCCGATATGAGGCAGTAGGCCATGACGCAGGCAATGCTCGCGCAGCGGGCGAGCAGTTCGCCGAAGGGCACGTCCTTATCCAGGTTGAAGTACAGGCCGGTGACGATGCGGCCGCCGATGAGCAGCACGGCGAGAAGTCCCAATAGCACGAAGGGGGCATGGCCCAAGGCGCTGAGATCGTGGCTGAACCGGGGCAGAGCGTGGTCGGCCGACACCTTCGAGACCGCGAACCAGCAGATGCCCGACAGGGCCGCCGACAGGCCGCAGAGGGCCATGCGCCCCTCCATGGGCAGGAAGTTCCCCATGGTGAGGGCAGCGTAGCCAATGGCCGAAGCGAACAGGAGCACCATGGTCTGGCGCGGAACCAGGGTGGCGAGCCGGATAATCCAGCCGAGCATGAGGCTCACGTAGCTGACCGACAGAAGGAACGTCGCCGTCAGCGCCAGGGGCAGCGAGTACCCTACGGTGAATCCAGCAAGCAGCGCCCCATAGCCTGCCAATCCCAAAAGCACGAGCCCCAACACGACTGGACGATGCTGGGCGATGAATCGCTCGACGGGACGTCGGGCCACGGCGGCGGCTAAGAACAGCAGGAAGCAGAAGCCGAGGATGGTCTCATTGGCGTAGGAATAGGCCCGGGCCTCGGGAAAGAACCCCGCCATCATGACCGGCGGGAAAAACACCCAACTGAAGACGAGCCCTATGAGGGCCAGCGCGAACTGACGCTTCCTTAATGTGACCAACACCCCAACCCCTCGATAGCAACCATGGCGCTCTTGCGCGGAAGTCCGGGCTCAAACCCTGCGGCTCCGCATCCCCTGCGCCCGGGGATTCTGCCCCTCCATTCTACCCGAAACCACGGGGTGGGGAAACGGGGCGGCAAAGGTGAGGGAAAGGGACTTCTCGGAGAGGAAAGAGGACGGTTTGAGAGTGCGATCAGGCAATTCTTTGTCAACCCCCTGCTTTTATGGGGCCTGTAGGGGACGGGGTGGCGGGAAATTCACCATGAAACATGAGGTGCTTTCCGGATTGTGCGGTGAAACAATCGGGACTGTGCCGCGAACAAGTTCCAATTCATGGGCGAACGGGGCACGGCACAGAAGAGAACCCGAAACGAACCAATGAGGGGAAAGGAAGGGACGCATCATGAAAGCAAGGAAAATGGTGGTTGCGGTTGCGACGCTGGCGCTGATGGGCGCCATGGCGTGCGTGGCTGCCGCGTGCAGCCCCAGCGGGCAGGAGATGAGCGAGACGGGCGGGGGCGACTGGGAGGCCGTCATGGCCGAGCACCCCGATGATCCCTACGTGGCCAGCTATGAGGCCGAGGATCCGGCGACGCTCATCACCATGCACAAGAAGCTGGGCAACACCTGCGAGAGCTGCCACGATGACGCCGTTGTGGACGAGGTGGGCAACTTCACCGAGCTGGTGGGCCCGTCGGAGGAGACCATCGCCACGCGCGAGTTCTGCCTGAACGACGGCTGCCACAGCTGGGAGAAGATCGTGGACACCACCATTCTCGATGGCGACAAGACCGTCTACAACCCCGAGGGCCTCTACAACGTGCACGACAACCACCGCGGCGACGTGGATTGCGGCCAGTGCCATTCCATGCACGGCCAGCCGACGCTGAACTGCGTGCAGTGCCATTACATGGATCTGCCCGAGGGTTGGGACGGATTCGAGTAGGAATTACGGAAGGAAGGGAACTATCATGACGCAAGAACTTTCTCGCCGCAGCTTCCTGCTCGGCTCCACTACCCTGGGCGCCGCTGCCCTGGCTGCAAGCACCCTGGGGCTCGCTCCCCAGATGGCTCACGCCGACGAGGCCGATGACGCCGAGGCGCCGGCAGAGGTGTCTGCCACCTATGACTGCGACTTCGTCGTGTGCGGCTCGGGCACGGCGGGCCTGTGCGCCGCCAACCGCGCGGCTGAATTGGGGGCCAAGGTCATTCTCGTGGACGTGAACACCGAGAACGGCGTGGGCGGCAATTCCCGCTACGTCGAGAACATCGGCAACGTGGCTATGGGCACTGACAACGCCCTGGAGAACGTGGGCGCGGCCGACCATTACTACGACGGTCTGGCCAGCTACCATCGCTACGCCTCGAGCACCACGGTGACGCGCCGCTATGCCAACGATGGCGAGAAGGTGCGCGCCTGGACGACGGACTTCCAGGGCATCACCTACAACAAGAAGGGCAAGTACGACCACGGCGAGGATGGCACCTCGGGCGGTATGACCGCCATCATGAAGATGTACCAGCTGGCCCAGGACCAGGGCGTGCAGTTCCTCTTCGACGCCCGGGCCTATCAGCTGCTCGTGGATGACGCGGGCGCGGTGGCCGGCGTGCTGTGCAAGAGCCGCACCGGAGAGATCATCCAGGTGAACGCCAAGGCCGTGGATCTGTGCACCGGCGGTTTCGCAGCCAACAAGGAGATGTTCGAGCGCTACACCAACGTGCCCTACGAGTGCGTGATTCCCCGCGGCTCCATGGGCACCCAGCGCGGTGACGGCATCACCATGGGCCTTGAGCTCGACGCCCTGCTGCACCATCCGGAGGCGGTGAACTACTGCAGCTGGATCCTGCCCGGCCACTACAACAAGAGCGCGCTCACCGTGTGCGGCGTGAATCAGGCCGACGAGGTGTTCCTGAACCAGGAGGGGCGCCGCTTCTGCGATGAGAGCGTCATCAAGGACTGGACGCTGTCCGGCAACATCGGCTCCCAGCAACAGCATGTCTATGCCATCATCGACCAGGCCTTCGTGGAGAAGATCAAGACTGAGGGCGTGACGACCCGCCGTGCCAACTACTACGAGCCGGGCGAGCCGGTGCCGGGATTCCAGGACGAACTGGATGCGGCTACCCAGCGCGACAACCCCCGCGTGTTCAAGGCCGACACCATCGAGGAGCTCGGCGAGATGCTGGGCATCGATCCGACGGCCCTCAAGGCCGAGATGGACAAGTACAACGGCTACTGCGACGAGGGCGCTGACCACGACTTCCTGAAGGCGCCGGAGTTCCTGCGCAAGATGGACACGCCGCCCTTCTACGGCTTCCGCTGCCTGTTGGCCTTCTACGGCACCGTGGGCGGCCTGAAGGTGGACGAGTACGCCCGCGTCATCCGTCGGGACTTCAAGCCCATTCTCGGTCTGTATGCCGGCGGTTCCGAT
This sequence comes from Adlercreutzia sp., assembly GCF_056795635.1. NCBI lineage: Bacteria > Bacillati > Actinomycetota > Coriobacteriia > Eggerthellales > Eggerthellaceae > Adlercreutzia > Adlercreutzia sp. Next base: position 88,045 of record NZ_JBQIIT010000004.1, read on the forward strand.
GCCGGCGGTCTGTTCGGCCCCTACTACGACGTATCCTGCGCCCCCGGCTCCACCCAGCTGTGGGCCCGCGTGTCCGGCTACTGGGCGGCCGAGCATGCCGTGAACGAGTACCTGCCCACGGCGTAAAGCCCCGAGGCGACGGCATCTCTCCTGCCTGCCAACGAATCTTCCGGGCCCCGCTGGCGCTTCCCCGTTAGCCAGCGGGGCCCGTGCGTTTGATGGGGACTGTAGCGGGCGATGCGGTAATTCGCCTTAATGCCACCTGCTGTATTTATTCATTTTTTCTAACTTTACTCATAAAGTAAAATTAGTTAAAATTGTATAAAGTTAGGAGGCGAATATGGAATTGCCCGCACAGATTCTCGGGTTTCCCCTCAAAAAGGGAGAGCCTATTGACGCGAAGGGACTCCCGTTCTTTTTCTCTACGCTGTTTTCCATTGTTGAAGGAAGTCTGGGGGAGACCGAATGTCTTTTCGTGATGCCGCGGGGTGAAGTAAAGCTTACGCCGCTCTTGAAAGCAGTGGAACGGCTGCAATCTGACTTTCTGAAGCCGTGCGTGGTCGCCTCCGACCAACTGAGCCTGTACCAGATACAGCGGCTGACCGAGGAGCGCATCGCCTGGGTTGCTTCAGCGGAGCGCTTCTTCGTGCCATTTTTGGGGCTCGCTGTGATGAGCAGCATGAAGAAGCATCGGCCGAAGACTCGAATTCTGAGCCCCCAAGCCCAACGGGTGGCCGGCCGTATTCTCGATCAGTCCTGGGCGGGTAAATCGACGAGTGATGTGGCGGCGCTGATGGAAAAAAGCTTGCCGAGCGTCTCGAATTACTTTGCGGAAATTTCCGCTCGAAGCCCCGAAGTTTTTGTCATAGAGGGTCGCACGCGACGTATTTCTCCCCTCTCAGCCGCCCAGCAACGCGAAGTGTGGGACAAGCTTAAAGAGGCGCTTGCGTCCCCCTGTCTTGATCGCTTCTATGTGAAGCGGCCCAAAGAGGCGGGGGCATTAGGGGAGCTCTGCTGCGCTCGAGCGGGTTTGACGGCTTTGAGTTCCCTGACGATGCTGGGCGACGATCCGTGGCCGACCTATGCGATGTACGGCTCCGATGCGCTAGATCGCCTTGAGGCTGCTGGAGTTGTGCGAGTCGATGAAGGGGATGGCCCCGATGCGCTTATTGAGCTGTGGTCCCATGACGTGGAGACCGTAGATGGGTTCGTTCGCGATGTGCCGCTGTTTCTTTCCCTCCGCGATAGGAAGGGAGAGGATCCCCGCTTGGACGAAGCGTTGGAAGTTCTAGAGAGGAGAATTGGTCTGTGAGCGTCCATGGTATCGAGCTCTTCCGCGAGGCCTTCGAGCCGTTTGCGACTTCCTATGCTCTGATTGGCGGCAGCGCCTGTGACCTGCTCTTCGATCGCGAGGGACTCAGGTTTCGGGCAACGAAGGACTTGGATATCGTCGTGCTCTCCCATCGACCGAGTAGGGAGTTCGGCGAAGTGTTTTGGGATTTTGTTCTCAAGGCCGGCTATACGTGCGGGTGGAGGAACAGCGAGAGGGTTCATTTCTATCGCTTTACCGATCCGGAGAACGTCGCCTATCCCGCGATGATCGAGTTATTTTCTCGCCATCCCGATTTCCCTTTGCACGATGAGCGGGCAATCGTTGCTCCTCTTCCTCTGGAAGAAGACATCTCAAGCTTATCGGCCATTATTTTGGATGACGACTACTTCGGCTTTCTTGCGGATGGCCTTGATCGCGTTGAGGGGCTGAGCGTTGTCGATACGGCCCATATCATTCCCCTTAAGGTGAGAGCCCACATTGATTTGAGCGAGCGCAAACAACGGGGCGATCACGTGAATGAACGGGATTTGAAAAAGCATCGCAAGGATGTACTCCAGCTACTGTCGCTGCTTCCCGCCGGGATGTCGGTCGAGGTGGGAGGGCGGATTCGCGCCGACTTGAGGACATTTGTTGACGATATGCGCGATTCCGGCCTGCGGGTGGATCAGCTTGGCCTTGGTATGGATCTTTGCGAGGCTCTGCAGTTGCTGTCGACGGTGTACGGACTGGATATATAGGGGGCGCCCATGTGCCATCGGTTTGAGATGCTGAGCGGGGAAGAGGCCGGTGCGGTGGTGGACTGGCTGCGGGCGGTACGACGGGCGCTCGCCGAGGGGCGGGGCGCCGCGTCCGTGATGCCTCCGGTGTTCGGGCGGCCAGCCGCGATGCCCTTGGAGGCCATCGACTGCTATCCGGGGCGCGAAAGCCCGGTCATTGTGGCGGAGGGCGAGGGGGCCAACGGCGACGGGGCACTTGATGGCAAGGATGTTCCGCGTGCCTGGGGCGGCGGTAGCGACTTCGCGACGGTGAGCCTGGTCTGGGGCATCGAGGTGCCCTGGAAGCGGGGACCGGTGTTCAATGCTCGCATCGAATCGGCGCTGTCGGGCTCGGGTATGTGGCATGAGGCCATGGAGCGTGGTCGCTGCATCGTGCCCGTGCGGGCCTTCTACGAAACCCGGAGCCGCGAGGGCACTCCCGGCGCGGGGGCGGTCGGGGAAGGCGCGGCGGCATCGGTCCAGGGTGCGGCCGACGACCCTCCCGAGCTAACTCGCGGAGCGGTGGCCGACATCGAGCAGGGCATTCTGGGCCTGGAGGACGCCCCGGCGGCCGGTGCGCGCCCCCGCGGACGGCGTCCTCAGTACCGGTTCGCGGCCGCGGGTGGAACGGCGCTGTTGCTGGCCGGCCTGCGCATCGGCGACCGCTTCGCGCTTGTGACCTGCGAGCCCGATGTCGTCGTGGGAACGGTGCATCATCGCATGCCCCTGTCGCTCACGGCCCCCGAGGCTCTGGCTTGGCTCGCTGCCGCCGATGCGCGGTCCCTGCTCAACCGCGCCCCCATTCCCCTGACCGCCACCGAGGAGCCCGCGCCCGTTAAGACCCCGAAGCAGCCTGCCGACCCCGATCAGATGTCGCTGTTCTAACCGGGCCGCCTGCTATTCCGGTCGCGGGCTCATGAGGTGCTCGACGCTGTGGAGTGTCATGGATCCCAGCAGCTGGGCGGCATCTTCCACCGGCACCACTTTCCCTGCTCGTACCCACTGGCGGTAGCACTCCAAGGCCATATTGCGGATGAGGGCGCACACCAGTTCCTCGCTATGGGAATCGATGCCCTCGCGCCAGAACAGCTCGTCGGCGAAGGCGCGGTAGCGGTCCATCTGGGTGGCGTAGATGCGCTCGCCGAAGTCGTAGAAGCTCGGCGAGCACACGAGCCGCTCGATCATGGGCGGTTGGGCGGCCAGGTAGCGGAAGAAGCGCCGCGCATGGCCGTCCATGTCCCACGGATCGTCGGGGGTCTTCTCGTAATAGGCGAAGAACTCGTCCATGATGCCGTTCATGATCTCGTCGTAGAACGCCTCGATGGTCTCGTAGTGCAGATAGAACGTCTTGCGGTTGATGCCGGCGCGGTCGGTGAGGGCCTTCACGGTGATCTTGTCGAGGGTCGTCTCGGCGATCAGCTCCTCGAAGGCTCCGCGCAGGGCGTTGCGCGTGCGCACGACGCGCAGATCGCTCTTCTTGTCCGTCATGGCCCCTCCTTGCGGTGTTCTTTCGGCTCCCCGTATCTTAACGGCTTGCGCACCTCGGGGAACATACCTGTTTATGCCCACTTTCCAGAAAGTGCGGCATAAGCCACGCGCCCTGGTAAATGGGCAGTGATTTCTCTGTTGACGCTCCGTAGACTGCACCCCAGAAACCGCCCTGCCCGGGGAAGGCGCGGGCGGAGGCACGAGAGAAGCCTAGGAGCAGGAGGATATCATGGAGCAGAGATTTGACGGCGCCAAGCTCAGCCGTCGCAGCTTCCTGAAAACAGCTGCGGCAGTGGGCACGGCCGGATTCGCCGGAACGAGTCTGACGGGTGTGGCTCTAGGAGCGGCCCCGGCTGAAAAGGCCGTCGGCGAGACGCTCGGCTACACGTACCACAATGAGCACTGCCTGTGCAACTGCATGCTGCAATGCACCGTGCGCGACGGGCGTTTGGCCATGATCCAGCCGCGCGAGAACGAGGACAAGCGCTTCCAAAACGTATGCCTGAAGGGCATCTCCGAAGTGCAGAACATTTACGGCGACGCCCGCATCCAGCGTCCCATGAAGCGCGTGGGCGAGCGCGGAAGCGGCGAGTTCGAGGCTATCAGCTGGGACGAGGCCTTCCAAATGATCGCCGAGAATTTCAAGGCCATTCAGGACAAGTATGGCAAGGAGGCGCTGTGGATCCAGTTCTCCACGGAGGCCTCCCAGCGCTTCCCACCGCTGCTGCCGAGCGTGCTGGGAGCTCAGACGAGCAGCATGAATGGGTATGATTTAGGTCAGGGCAACGGCCAGTTTCAGGCATTTTCTCCATGGATCGGTCTGTTCGCTCAAAACACCATCTGGCAGTGGGATGAGGCTGCGGTGGTGCTGATGGCAAATTGCAATCTGGTTGAGACGAGCTTGACTTGGGCTCGCGCCATGATGAATGCCCAGGAAGCGGGTACGAAGATCATTTGCCTCGATCCGCGTTTTAGTCCGACGGCCAGCAAGGCGGATCAGTGGGTTGGCCTGCGCGCTGGTACCGATCCGGCGTTCTTCCTCGGCATGACTAAGTACATCTTGGATGAAGAGCTGTACGACCGCGAGCATGTGCTGGCTCACACCGCGCTGCCGTTCTTGATTGATCCCGAAACGGGACTCTGCCTGGCCGATGTGGCCGAAGCGGTGGATCCGGAAACCGGCGAACCGGTGGAAGTGAAGACTTTCTATATGTGGGACGAAGCGACGAACGCGGCGGTGCCCCACACCACCGAGGGTGCGACTCCGGCATTGGAAGGCGAGTTCACTGTGAACGGCAAGCGCTACGTTACTCAGTTCACGCGCTTGCGGAAGGACATGGAGCCCTATACGCTGGAATGGGCTTCCGCGACCTGCGATGTTCCGGTTGAGGTTATAGTCGACGTGGCTACCCAGTACGCGAAGGGCCCCTCCATTATTTGCAACAGCGTCGGCGGTATAGACAAGTTCTATAACAACGATGTGGCCGGCCACTGCTACGTGCTCATTGCCTCGTTGACGGGGAACTACGGCAAGCGCGGCACGGGTTGCGGCATCTACGGCTACCATGTGACCCCCTACGAGGCGGCGCTGGGCGCTTGGGTGCTGCCCGAGGGCATGGCGCCGGTGAGCACTCAGGGCTTCTTCGATGTGGTGAAGGACAACGCCGTTCACGGCGCGATGTTCTTCGGCGATATTCCCACCCAGAAGGCTGCGAACTGGAATAAGACTTTGGAATGGATTGATTCCCTGGACTTCGTGGCCTTGGCCGATATCTATCACAGCTCAGTGGCCGACTTCGTTGATCTGGTCCTGCCGGTGTGCAGCAAATTCGAGTGTGCTGATGAGGTGGGCGGCGTAAAGTGCGCCAACGCTCATATCTTGGCCAATTTGAAGGTGCTCGATCCGCTGTTCGAGAGCAAGTCGGACTTCTACATCGAGAAGGGCATCGCCGAGGCCATGGGGCTGGGCGATTTGTTCCCGGCCGATGGCGAAGAGTACGCCCGGGCGCTCCTGTCGAGCGACGATCCCCAGATGGCTGGCTTTACGCTGGAGACTTTGAAGGAGAACAACGGCGCCCAGCGACTGATTGGGTCGGAGGAGCTCCGAGTGCCGGAAATCGGTTTCGAATACACCACCCCCTCAGGCCGCCAAGAGCCTTACTACGAGAACATGCTGGAGTTCGGCCAGGCCTTCCCCGCTTGGGAGGCGCCTTGCGAGGCCTATCCGGAGAACCCGCTGCGCGAGAAATACCCGCTGCAGTTCAATCAGGCCCGCTCCCGCTTCCGCGTGCACTCGGCCTACTCGGGCGCGAAATGGATTCAGGAAGTGGCCGAGCCCTGCATCGAGCTGAACCCGGCCGATGCCGCCACCCGCGGTCTGGAAGACGGCGATGCGGTGGAGGTCTTCAACGATCGCGGCTCCTTCCGCACGGTGCTGCACCTGAACGAGGCCGTGCGTCCCGATAGCGCCTTCATGGTGGAGAGCACCTACCGCCAGTATTTGGACGGCACCATTATGCAGTCTGTCTCCAATGACCAGCTAAACGAGCGCGGCTATGTGATGCCCTTCGGCCCCATGATTCCCTTCAACGACACGCTCATCGAGATCAAGAAGGCTGGTGAATAGCCATGACGAAACTTGCTATTGGCATTAACCTGCACCGTTGCATCGGCTGCAACACCTGTGCCGTGGCGTGCAAGATGCAGAACAACGTGTCCGACGGCATGCTGTGGAACCGCGTGCTCACCGAGGGGTGCGAGCGCTTCGATAGTGCCGAGGGCACCTATCCGAACCTTTCGCGCACGTATCTGCCGTTGGCATGCCAGCACTGCGAGAACCCGGCGTGCGAGCGCGTGTGCCCCACGGGTGCCACTTATAAGGACGATAAGGGCCGCGTGGAAATCGACTACGACAAGTGCATCGGCTGCCGCATGTGCATGGCCGCCTGCCCCTACAGCGCCCGTACGTTCAACTGGAACGAGCCGGTGCGCGCGACCGGCGCTTCCTATGGAGACGCCCGCGTACCCGAGCGCGGCCGCGGCGTGATGGAGAAGTGCACGCTGTGCAAGGAGCGCACCGACGAGGGCGACGAGCCCATGTGCGTGCGCTGCTGCCCGGCCGATGCCCGCATCTTCGGCGATTTGGACGACCCGGATTCCGCCGTGTCGCGCCTGCGTCGCGAGCAGAGCGCCGAGGTGCTGTTGGAAGAGAAGGGCACGCGCCCGCAAGTCTTTTACGTTCGCTAGGGGAGGCGAGTTATGACTTCTTTGATGAAAAACCCGCTCGTGGTGGGCTCAGGCGCCATCGCTCTTGTGGGCATCGGCGTGTACGTGTATCAGCTGATGTTCGGCCTCGGCATCACGGGCATGAACAACTCCACGAGCTGGGGTTTGTATCTCACGTGCTTCATGTTCTTCGTGGGCCTGTCCGCCGGCGGCCTTATCGTGGCCTCCTCGGCTTCCATCTTCGGTATTAAGAAGTACAAGGTCGTGGCGCTGCCCGCCGTTATTCTGTCGCTCGTGTGCATCTGCTGCGCCGGCATCTGCGTGCTCGTGGATCTCGGCGGCATCCAGCGCATCTGGCGCATGTTCACGGGGCTGAACTTCATGTCGCCTCTGGCCTGGGACATGATTGTGATCACGTGCTACCTGGTGATCAACCTGGTGTATCTGTACTTCATGACTTCAAGCAAAGCCGACCCTTCCAAAGTGGCCGCGGTGTCGCGCTTCGCTCTGCCGGTGGCCATCCTCGTGCACTCCGTGACGGCGTGGATCTTCGGTCTGGAAGTGGCTCGCGAGGCGTGGCATACCGCCATCCTGGCGCCGATCTTCGTGGCCTCCGCGCTCGATTCCGGCTTGGCGCTTCTGGTGCTGGCTCTGCTTGGCCTGCGCTCTCGCGGTGTGTTCGAAACGAAGGACGAACTCCTCACGAGCTTGGCGGGGCTTCTGTGCACGTGCATTGCCGTGGACGCGTACTTCATCGGCTGTGAGATTCTGACGACCGCCTACAACGGCACCGAGGGTGGCATGGCCGTGATCAACACGCTGCTGTTTGGCGGCACCGCTCCGTTCTTCTGGTTCGAAGTGATCTGCGGCCTAGCCATTCCCTTCTGCCTGCTGGTATTCGAGAGGAACCGCCGCAACATGAAGGTGGTCGGCGTGGCTTCGGTGCTCGTAGTGACGGGTGTGTTCTGCAAGCGCTGCTGGCTCATGTTCACCGGCTTCGCGGTGCCCAACATCGCCGGGGGTCCGGGCATCACGCTCGGCACGACCGCGGCCCAGGCCAATGCGGCTGATATGTGGGCGACGGCGGGCGTGTATGCTCCCACGGTGCCCGAGATCGCGCTCACGGTGGGCATCTTCGCCCTGGGCCTGTGCGCCTTCACGGTGCTGTGCCAGAAGCTGCTAAGGAAGTAGCCGGCTTAAGGCGTTGGGGCGAAGCACGAGCGCCGAGGGCTTTCTCGCAGAGGGAATCCTCGGCGCCAATGTTCTCTCCGTCTCCTCCATGCGGAAGAGACAGTCCTTTGGGGCTGTCTCTTCTTTTTTGGGCGATGGAAGAATTTCCCTCTTGACCCTTCCGTTGCGTGAGGGTTTATCCTTGGTCTTGGCAAGGCGGAAACGGAAGGAGCAACGGTGGAAGCGGTTACCTATACGGTGGGGCAACTGGCGAAACTGGCCGGGGTGACTGTGCGGGCGCTGCATCACTACGAGGATGCGGGCCTGCTCAAGCCTGCGCGCACCGCCAGCGGCTACCGACGCTATAACTCCGCGGATGTCGCCCGGCTCCAGCAGGTTTTGCTACTGCGATCCTGCGGGCTCACCTTGGGCGAGATCGGCGCGGCCTTGGCCGACGAGGCCTTCGACTTCCACAGTGCGCTCACCGATCACCTTGCCACGTTGCGTGCACGACAACGAGAACTGGAAACCCTGGTGGGAACGGTGGAGAAGACCATCGCGTCCCTGGAAGGAAGAACTACGATGACTGATGCAGAACGATTCGAGGGCATGAAACAGCGTGCCATTGCCGAGAACGAGGAGCGCTACGGCGCCGAGGTGCGCGAGGCCTACGGGGACGATGCCATGGACGGGGCCAATGAGCGCCTGGTCTCTATGGATGAGGCGGAATGGCACGATGCCGAGGCCCTGGGCGCGGCCATTCTGGAGCAGCTGCGCGCTGCGATGGCCACTGGCAAGGCGGAAGGCCCCGAGGCGCAGAGGCTCTGCGCCATGCACGCCCGCTGGTTGCAGATGCACTGGGGGCCGGGTACCTACAGTCCGGCGGCCCACAGTGCCCTGGCCGAGGGTTACGTCGCCGACCCGCGTTTCACGGCCTATTATGACGACGCAGCGGGCGAGGGGGCGACGGCGTTTCTGCGTGATGCGCTCGTGGCCTGGTGCGCGGAGCAGGCGTAAGAGCAGATCGGCGACGTGACGGCAACGATCCGTTGAGGAAGGGCCCGCGACCAGGCGTTGCGGGCCCTTCCGTCTTCTACAATCGAGGGAGTTGCCGCCCCTCCCTCACGAAAGAAGATCGCGCCATGGCCGAACCGTCTTCCCCCGCTGCCTCGGCGGCCAGCCGTCCCTCGGCCGCTCCGCATACTGCCCCTTCCGAGGCCCCGACCGCCGCGCAACCGTTGGCCACTTCGGGCGCTGCCGCCGCGCAGTCGGCGTCGAGCCGCTCCGCGACTGCCGCGCAATCTGCCTCCTGCGCGGCTCCAACCGCTGTCGAATCGCCCTCGGACCGCCCCGCGACCGCTGCGCAATCCCCCGTATCCCACGGGCTGCATGGCCGTGCGCTCGCTCTCGTATTCTTCGGGCTTTTGCTGGCCATGTTCATCAGCTCGCTGTCCGAGACCATTGCCTCCACGGCTCTGCCCACCATTGTGGGCGACCTCAATGGCGTGGAGATCATGCAGTGGGTGTCCACCGCCTACATTCTCACTTCCACGCTTACCATGCCCGTGTATGGCAAGCTGGGGGATCTCATCGGGCGCAAGCGCCTGCTCATGACCGCGCTTGGGCTGTACGCGGCGGGCAAGGTGCTGTGCGGGCTGGCCGTGAACATGGAGATGCTCATCGGCGGCCGTCTCGTCTCGGGCTTGGGCGGTGGCGGTCTCATCATCCTGTCCCAGGCGGCTCTTTCCGACGTGGTGCCCCCGCGCAAGCTGGGCACGTACATGGGCATCATCGGCGCGGTGTTCGCCGTGTCGAATGTGCTGGGGCCGGTGATGGGCGGCTGGTTCGTGCAGGTGACGGGTTGGCGCGGCATCTTCTGGTTCACGGTGCCCGTGGCCCTGTTGGCCGTGGTGGTGCTCGGCTTCACGCTGCCCAAGGACGAGAAGCCCTTCGGGCGCACGCCCCTGGATTGGCCCGGCATGATGGCCATGACCGTGGCCGTTACCTCGCTGGTGTTGGCCATGGCCTGGGGCGGCACGCTGGTTCCCTGGGGCAGTTTGCCCTTTATGGGCCTGGTGGCCCTGGCCGTCGGTTCCGCGGTGGTGTTCGTGCTGATCGAGCGCCGCGCCGCCGAGCCCATCATTCCCCTGGGTCTGTTCCGCAATCGCAATTTCGTACTCTGCTCCGCCACGGGGCTGTTGCTGAACATCAGCTTCATGGGGGCGCTCAACTACCTGCCCACGTACTTCCAAATTGTGGACAACCTCGCGCCGGAAGTGGCCGGCCTCGTGTGCACGGCGACGAGCGCGGGCATCCTCATCACCTCGACGGCCACCGGCTGGATCGCCTCGAAGACGGGTCGCTATAAGCCCATGCTCATCGCCATGTGCGTGGTGAGCGCCGCCGGCCTGTTCCTGCTGTCGCGCCTGGAGGTGCATACGGCTCTGTGGGTGCCGGTGCTGTACCTCTTCGTGCTCGGTTTCGGCATGGGGCTGGGGATGCAGCTGCTGGTGCTCGTGGTGCAGAACGAATTTCCCCACGTCATGGTGGGAACGGCTACGGCGGCCAACAACTTTTTCCGGCAGATCGGGGCCTCGGTGGGCACGGCGCTCGTGGGGGCGCTGTTCACCATGCGTCTGACGGCCGATGTGGCCGCGAGCATCTCCCACGTGGATAACCTGTCCCTCGCCACGTTGACGCCCCAAGTGGTGGACAAGCTGCCGACGGCCACGCAGATGGTCATTGCCCAGGGCTACTCCGATGCGTTGCTGCCCCTGTTCCTCTGGTTCGTGCCGCTGATGCTGGCGTGCCTGATTATGATGCTGTTCCTGAAGAACCACTCCCTCGCCACGACTATCAACCACGGGGGCGCGGGTCGGGAGTCCTAGGCCGCGAGCTGCCGCAGGAAAGAGCGCACGAGGGCCTCGGCCTGGCGACGGCGGTCGGTAGCGGGGTCGGTGAGCAGGTGCAGGGTGAGGCCGTCCAGCAGAGCGTGCAGGTGGGCGCCCTGAAGGGAGCGGTCATCGGGGGCGATTGCGGGCGCCGATGCCGGGGCAGCTATGGCGGCGCTGTTGGCGCCGATGCCGCGGCTGCTCGATGCGGCTGCCAGCTGTTCGGCGCAGCGGCGGCAGAAGGATACCAGAAGCTCATCCATCTTGCGGGCGTAGGGGGCCAAAGCTGGATTGACGAGGGCGGCGGTGGAGAACGCGGCCCACACACGGGCCTCGGCCTCCCGCTCATCATCGAGGGGCAGCAGCTGGAAGAGCATTGCGGCAATGGCTTCTGTGGCTTCGTCGCCGTCGTTGTCTTCCGGCAGCCCGTCCAGGGCCGTTATGCGCTCGGTGACTCGTTGCACAATCAGCTCCATGGCGAATTGCTGCAAGGCGGCTTGGGTGGGGAAGGAGTGCTGAATGGCCCCCGTGGACAGCCCGCATTCCGCCGCCACGGCGCGCACGGTGGCAGCTTCGAGGCCGCTGCGGGCGGCAATGGCCAACACGGCTTCGGCAATGGATGCGCGGCGAGCCTGCTCGTCGATGATCTTGGGCATGGGTGCTCCTCGGGGTAGGGCGCGGCGCGTTCGTCGCGGTTGCCGGATAGGGTCTTCCATTCTAATACAAGTGTAATATAATACATTCGTATTATAAAAGAGAGTCGGAGGCACCATGGAGTTAACGGTATGCGAGAACGGGCAGAAGTCGGGCGATTTTTTGCGTCCAGCCAAGGGGGCCGACGTATTCTGGCGGGGTCTGTTCGGCATCGGCCACGGCGGCTCGTCCTACGTGGTAGAGGTGGACTTCTTCGATATTCGCGAGAAGGTGCGCCTCTATCGCGATGGCCGCTTGGTAGACGAGCAGAAGTCTCCGGCCCGATTCGCGCTGGGCGATGGGGCCGTTATCGAGGCGGCCATGGCGCTTTACGGCATGAAGCGGGCGCACCTTGTTGAGGGTGGCCGGGCCCGGGCGCTGCTGCCCTTGCCGGGTACGGCCGAGGCACTGCGGTTCGCCTTCGACCGCGAGCATCCCGTGGCGAGCCGCGCCATTGCCGTTGGGGCTTGGACGGTGCTCGCCATCGCGCTCGTCACGCAATTTCCCCACCTGCTGAACAGCCTGGCGAATGGGGCGGCGTGGCTGGGATTCCCCCTGGGCTTCTCGGTGCCGACGCTGCCGCTGCCGGAATGGTTGAACACGACGCTCGGGGTTCTGGGCATCGTGGCCGGGCTCGATCGCGGCCTGCGCATGGTGCACAACCCGCTCATCGACGATTAATCCTCGCGGTTGATTTCGCGTTCAATGAGGCGATTCGCAAGGCCGAAGGCCTGGATGCGTCGGCGCGCCAGGGTGATTTGGGATTTGTAGCGGTTCGGATCGTCCTTGGCCTCAAGGGTCTCTAAGGTGGCCCGTAGCTTATGCAGGGTGGAATCAATCTGGCGCCGTGCCTTGGCCAGCTCCTCGGGGCTCGGCGGTAGCTCCAGGTGCAGCAAGGGGTAGGGCTCGCCCTGGCCGTCGGTTTCCGATCGACCGATAACGTGCCAGCCGCAGTGCTCGTAAAAGCCGCGGGCCTGGGGGTTCTGCTCGTTCACGTCCAGAAGGCGTGCGCCCAGGCTCTGTGCCGCGAACGTGAGGAGCGTCCGGCCGATGCCTTGGCCCCGGGCGGACGGATCCACGAAGAGCATCTCCAGGGTTTCGCCATCCACGCCGGCGAAACCGAGGGGCGCGCCAGTCCCGTCAGTGGCTATGGCCAGCTGGCTCACACCCTGCAGGGCGTCGGGCACATAGGTGGCGATGCGGTCGATGTCGGCGGGGCCGAGGAAATCGTGGGTCGCCTCCACGGAGCGGCGCCACAGGGCGAACAGCCGGCTCATCAGTTCTGGCGTGCGCTTCTGCACAAGGACGATGTCCATGACGGTCCTTTCAAGGAGACAGCGGGAAAAGCCAGCATACGCCAAACCGCCCGACGGGGGAAGTGCTGCCTTCCCTAATGCGAGAGGGCGTGGCCGCTCGCGCCATCTTTCCCGCGGCGGTCCCTCGTGAACAGGAAGAGGGCCAGGAACGAAACGACGACGATGCTCGTGCCGATGGCGCAGACGGCTTGCAGGTGGATGGCCGGAATGCCTACGAGCATACCGATAATGTAGGGCACGAGCCACGCCAGCCACACCACGGTGCTGAAGGTGTGGAAGCGCTGTTGGGCGCGCTGGCTGCCGCGGCGGTAGGTGATCGTGGCCCACAGGGCGTGCACGAGCATGAGCCCGATGGCGATGACGCCGGTGAGGGCGTGAATGCTGAAGCCAGTGGCCGCCGATTGGCTGGCAATGTGGCTCATGGTGAGGGTGCCCGTGGTGTCGCAGGCCAGGCCGGCCCAGAACAGCAACACGTATTTCAGGCTCAGAGTGCCATGGCGGCGCTCGCCGAAAACGCCCCAGGTGTAGAAGACGAGCGCCAGGGAAATGGTCACGGTGGCGAAAATCAGTTCTGGAGACATATGGATCCTTCCTGTGGCAGGTCGCGCGCAATGGGCGCGCCGTTATTATGAACACTGTTCATTAATGAACGATGTTCATAATAGAAAGGAAGGGCGCCTGTGGCAAGGATAATCGGGCGAGTTCGCACGGTTTCCACAGTTTCGTTGCCGAGCGTTCGTTCATAATGAACATGATTCATCGTCCGAGAGAGAAGGTGGCCATGGGCAACCGTCCCGTCATCAGCAAAGAGCAGATTCTGGATGCGGCCTACGAGATTGCCACGACCCGGGGGCTCGGGGCGCTGAGCATTCGCGCGGTGGCTGGCGCGTGCGGCGTGGCCGTGGGCACGGTGTACAACTCATATCCCACGAAGTCCGATCTCGTCAACGATGTGGTGGGTCGCTTCTGGCAGCGGGCGTTCACTGATCGTATGGGGTGCTGTGCGGCGGAAGACGGCGAGGCTGCTCTCGGTTCATGCGATTTCGTGAACTTTTGCCGCCAGCTGGCTGGCGAGATGGCTCGGGCCCTCGAAGAGTTTCGTAGTGATTTTCTCGAGGGGCTGACGGCGATGGGTGCCTACGATCTTGCCGTGGCCCGTCGGCGGGAGGCCGCGAGCTTCGCCCACGTGCGGCGCGGTTTGCAGGTGGCGCTCGAGCGCGATGCGGCTGTGCGTCGCGAGCGGCTGGTGGGCCCGCTTGCCCCCGAGCCTCTCTGTAACCTCATTTGGAACACCATGGTGGAGGCTGCCCGCCATCAAAAGCCGCTCGACGAAACCTTGTTCGCGCTGCTCCGAACCGCTCTCTATTAGCTGTTGGTCCGGTCGCGGCCCTCAATGGTCCAGCGGAGATCGCCTACGGGACCTCCGCGAGGTTCTGTGTCCTCAATTTGGGTCACGGGGAATCTTTTTTCGCGCTACACTAACTTCCAAAACAAGAACAAATGTTTGGAATTGGAGGGAAGTTATGGGCGCGAGAACGAACAAGGGGGCCGTTGAGGTAACGCCCGGTGCAAGGGGATCGTCGTTGAAGGCGCGGGTACAGGCGGCGGTGAACGACCTGGCGGCAGAGGGGAAGATTCCGTCGTTCTACCAGGTGGCCCAGCGCGTAGGGGTGGCCCGCAGCACGCTCTACCGCCGGGCGGATCTCAAGGCGGTAGTGGTTCAGGGTCGCCGGGCCGCAGCCGATGCGGGTGGCGCTGCGGGTCGTGCCGGCCCTGCCGCATCCTGTAGCGACGTGGGGGCTTGTGCCGCCGATGATCGGGCCGAACGGGCAGCCTTGGAAGCAGCGCTGGAGACTCTCCGGAAGGAGCGCGACGCCCTGGCCCGGCGCTTGGCTCTGCGCCAGCGGCTCGATGATCGGCCGCGGTTCGTCTACGCCGTATGTCATCTCGGAGATACGGCATCAATCGGGTGAGCGCCAAGCGCGACGGTATTGCAAGGGGCGCAGTTTGGGCCATGGTGCCTTACAAGTTGCCAACAGAGCAGAATCGGCCCCTTGCGACTTCTGCATTGTTTGGGGCATGCTGAGCGCTGTCATCGGTCGCTCTGCCCGAGGGGCGGCGACCCGCGACTGCCCAAGAAAGGGGGCTGCCATGGAATTCACGTCGGCAAGCGCTAACAAGTATCTGCGCCGGCTGCAAGATGAGAAGGACTTCATTCTCGGTATTGAGGCAGAGCGCAGCACCTACGTACTCGGCGATAAGGAAGTGGCCGATCCTCCAGCGTATAGCTATGAGGAGACGCGGGCGAAGGTGGCGGAAATCGACCGCACCACGATGGTCGTGCGCCATGCCTTGCATCAGTTCAACATGGCAACGGTGCTTCCCCAGTGTGGGCTTACCATCGACGAGGCCCTGATTGCCCTGGCCCAGTTATCCAACGAGCGCGACCGTGTGGCCGAACTGCGGGCGCAGCAGCCCAAGATGCGCCTCGGCGAACGCTTGGTGGGCGGTGGTGCCACGACGGTGGAATACCGCTATGCCAACTACGACGTGCGCCAGGCCGAGCGGGATTACGAGGCCCTCTCTGAGAAGATCGCCGCCATCCAGCTTGAGCTTGATCTGGCGAACCAGACCCAGACGTTCGAGGTGGAACTGTAGAAAGCGGTCGCGCGGCGACGGATGTCGGGCCCTCAGATGGAGAGCGGCCGCTTCCTCGTCGGATTCGCGCTCGTGAACTTTTCCGGGCATGGGGCAACTTTCCCCTTGGGGATTCAGTGGAACGTTCGAGTTGATGCGTTGGCGTTGTCGCGTAGTTCGTAGTTGGTTGTGCCGTGACGTTTACCGTTAGCTCTTGAACAGGCCAGAGGCCATTCCGCCCCATGCCGAAAGCTTCGGCTCCTCCCTTCGGAGGCTGCCGCGGTGCCAAAGCTCGGTCCCAGGCACCATGTATTTACACTTCCTTGCTGTGATATGATTAACTAAATTGACGTTTGTACATACAAACGTTATCATATAGACGGTCATACGCACGCAAACAGGGAGGCAATTATGGCTGCCAGCACTCTCACCATCCGGCTTGATAGCGATCTTAAGGATGAGGCTTCGCGAGTCGTCGAGCATTATGGGCTTGATATTTCAACTGCGATGCGGGCATTTCTAACGCAGATTGTGAACACTAACGCACTTCCTCTCTCGTTTGATTACGAGCAGCCCAATGAAGAAAGTTTGATCGCCATTCGGGAGACAAAGGAAATGATTGCGAGCGGATCAGGCGAAAGTTATCGCAGCGGTCATGATCTTATTCAGGCTGCTTTGGCATGAGCGTCCGTCTTGAGGCGAAATTCACGCCAGCATTTAGCAGAGATCTAAAAAAGAAAGCCACCAAGCGCAATTGGAATCTCTCCGATCTGGAGTCCGTGATCGATCTTATTTTGGGCAACAGCGCCGAATCGATCGAGGTATTGAAACGTCGGCACAACATGCACCGGCTTTCAGGCAAATGGGAGGGAAGCAGCGAGTGCCATGTCGCCAACGTTGGAGACTGGCTTCTCATCTGGTGCGTTGACGGCGGGATCGCTTGTCTCCAGAGAACCAGTTCTCACGTAGAGCTATTTCGCTGATGTGCTGATTAACATAAGGGCATTTGGCTCAGATTGGAGCAACTTGCGCAGCCAAATGACCATTTAGGCAATAGTTATGGAGCGCGCGGTGTCTTGAGCGACTCTATATTGGATGTGGACAAAAACATCAGGTGAATAGTTTTACGAGATTACGAGAAAGGCTGGCCTGTGAATCATATCGAAGGCATCTTGTTTGATGCGGATGGGACGTTGATTGACACCTATGACATCATTCTGACGTCGATGCGCTATGCGGTGAACGACGGGCTCGGTTGCTCGCTGTCAGACAGGGAGCTGATGGCTGGTGTGGGCACGCCGCTGTACGACCAGATGCTTCACTTCACCGAAGGCGATGAGGCGCGGGCGGCGGAAATCATGCAGATGTACCGCGATCACAACGACGGTGTCCATGATGCGCACATTAGCGCCTTCGACGACACGAAGGCGGCTCTCGAGCGCTTGCGAGCGGCGGGACTGCCCATGGGGGTGGTCACGTCGAAGCGCCACGCCATGGCCCAGCGTGGGCTGGAGATGAGCGGTATCGCCGAGTACTTCTCGTTCCTCATCGGCCACGACGACTGGCCCGAGCACAAACCGGCGCCCGGCCCTATTCTGCACGGGTGCGAGCGGCTGGGCGTGGCACCGGCTCGCTGCCTCTACGTGGGCGACAGTCCCTATGACATCCAGGCGGGCAACGCTGCCGGCTGCCCCACGGTGGCGGCGCTGTGGGGCATGTTCCCCGCCGACGAGCTTGCCGCGCAGCACCCCTCCATCGAGTGCGCCTCGCTGGCTGATCTGGCCGACCGGCTGGGGGCGTAGGAGGCCTCCCCCGCTTCGTGGGCGAACCGCGGTGGGCGAGCAGGCCAAGAACGGAGGCGCGGCCGGCCTTCGGGAAGCGACAGGTGCACGGCGAGAGGGCAATCACCCCGTTTCTCCAACAATTGTGGAAGGGCCCGGCAGTCGTCATGACGTGCCGGGCCCTCTCCGTGCTGCGGGCGAAGGGGCTCGCAGCGGTATTCGGCGGATGGGGCTACTTGTCCAGCATCTCGCGCACTTCTTCGCGGCCCTCATCGTGGAGGCCCTTCTCGTCGGGGGCCAGGCGCTCCAGCAGTTCCAGCAGCTCGCCCATGTGCTCACGTTCTTCGTCGCGAATGTCGGAGAGCACCTTCTTCGCGTCTTCGTTGTCTGTCGCCTGCACGTGGGCATCGTACTCGTGAATGGCTTCCAGCTCGCCGATGATGTCCTGGCGGATCGCGTTGATGAGCTCCTGATCGGTCAGCTTCCGCGGCACTTCCATGACAAACGGATCAGAAATAATGGCCATGACAGCTCCTTTCACCCGACGCCCCGCCTCGGCGGTCGCGTCCTCGGTACCTCGCGCCTCGTGCCGTCTCAGCGGTTTTTCGAGCGCTTCGGGGTATCGTAGGCGACGAATGCGGCACGGTGCGGCAGAGGCCCGGGTTGCCATCAAGCTGTAGCCGCTGTGACAAGGGGACGACGAAGGAGCGACGGCGGAACGGTTGATGGCGCGGGCCTTACCCAATATGCCCGCGCCTATCGACGCCGGGTCGGAGGGGATGGCGGCGGGCGTGCCAAGTGTGATATTCTGATCGAATCCCATCAGCGCTTTGCGTATCTGCTCGGCTTCCTAAACACCATGCGCGCGGGTGTGCACGCGCGAATCCACGTACCAAGCTGCTCAATATCGCCTCGGGATTGATCGCCTATGGTCACCGGGCCTCCTTTCGTGCCGACCGAGTTCGCCATGCTGGGCGCCTCCAACCCGGTGATGCTGCAGGGTCGTTTGCCCGAGCAGCGGGGAGGAGCTCCTCGCGGCTCTCGACGCCGTCATTGCTGACATTGGTGAGGAGCGTCTGCGGAGCTACCGCACCAACCTTCGGCACTTGTAGGGATTTCGGCCTCCTCCACTCCCTTCTTGACAAAACAGTAAACGACAGTAAAAAATACAAGAAACAGTAAACGACAGTAAAAACTTTGAAGAACAGTAAAACTTGAGGAGGCGCTATGGGAAAGCAGAATCCTTACACCCTGACATTCGGCAAGGAGCCCACTCAACTCATCGCGCGAGCAGCTCAGTCTCAGCAGGTCATTGACGCCTTCCTCGGTGAGCCAAGCACTCAGCAAGTGTATATGGTCACCGGCATTCGCGGGTCGGGCAAGACGGTGTTCATGACTGAAACCGCTCGCAAAATCGCCTCCCAGAAGGACTGGATAAGTGTTGAGCTCAATCCCGAGCGAGACTTGCTGACCAGCCTTGCCGCGAAGCTGTCCAGCGAAAACGAGCTCGCGCGCCTCTTCCAGTCGGCCGAGATCAACCTCTCGTTCTTCGGGTTCGGTCTGGAGGTCAAGGGCGCCGCTCCCATCACCGAGATAGAGACGGCTCTCCAGAAAATGCTGCTCAGCCTGAAAAAGAAGGGCAAGCGCCTGCTGATCAGCGTTGACGAGGTTACCAACACCCCTCAGATGAGGGCATTCGCCGCTGCCTTCCAGATTTTTCTCCGCCAAGACC
The DNA here is from genome assembly GCF_056795635.1 of Adlercreutzia sp. Taxonomy (NCBI): domain Bacteria; kingdom Bacillati; phylum Actinomycetota; class Coriobacteriia; order Eggerthellales; family Eggerthellaceae; genus Adlercreutzia; species Adlercreutzia sp. Next base: position 107,066 of record NZ_JBQIIT010000004.1, read on the forward strand.
TCCCCGTCTACCTCCTGATGACGGGGCTGTACGAGAACGTGAGTGCCCTTCAGGATGAGAAGAGCCTGACCTTCCTCTACCGAGCGCCCAAAATCCACCTTGGCCCTTTGAATGTCGGAACCATTGCCGAAGATTACCAGTCCGTTCTTGGGCTGGATGAACAAGAGGGGATGGCCCTTGCGAAGCTGACCAAGGGGTATTCCTTTGCGTTTCAAGTGCTCGGCTATTTCGCTTGGGAGAACGCCGACGACGCCCGGACAACTCAGCAACTTGCGCGTCAGTACCTCGACGAGTACGCCTACGACAAGGTATGGTCTGAACTTTCGCGCAAAGATCGCGAGGTGCTTTACGGCATTGCCCAGGTAAAGTCGGGCTGCATTGGCGACATACGTGCACTGCTGGGGCTCAGCACCAACGAGTTTAATCCCTACCGCCAGCGCCTTATCCGCAAGGGCATTATTTCAGGGGAGGAACGCGGCTACGTGCGCTTGCTCTTGCCCTTCTTCGACCAGTACGTTCTGGCCCATTACGATCTCGATTAGCGACCGATGGCGGGGGTATCCGAGAGCACTCCCTCCCTCTTATTGCAGAAGAGCGTTGGTGCCGTAGAGGCGGATTGGGCCGCCGCCGAGCTCGTTCACTTCTCCAACGTGCTCCCAGCCGCATTTCTCGTAGAGCCCTACGAGGACGGTAGCCAGGTACAGGTGGCTGCGGCCCATGGCGGACGCCTCGGTGCGGATGTGGTCGAGCAGGCGCCGTGCGAGGCCCCGTTATTCGGGAAGCCTGCAGACGCCTACCCAGGTGCCGCGGGTGATTTCCGCTAGCTCGGCGGCGAAAGCTCGATGGCGCTGTTCGAGCTTTCGCAGGCGGGGAACGGGCCTCCCCGTCGGCTCTCAGGCCGCCGGGCAGAGAAGCTTTCCGCATATGCAGTGGCATTACTCCACCACAAGCTCGCGGACGCTCACCTCCTTGATTCTCCTCGACATCCCGAAGGCCGAAAGCGCGAAGGCCAGAGCGAAGGCCGCGCTGATGGCAAGCGCCTCCCAGGCCGGCAGGGCGAGGCTGAACGCGCCGACACCGAACAGGCTGAACAGCGTGCTGATCAGGGCACCCCCGGCTGCCATCGTGAGGGCCGATCCCGCCAAGGCGCCCACCGCCGACACGACGAGGAAGCGCAGTGCGAACGAGGCGCGCAGCGAGGCCGCCGTGAACCCCATGGCGCGATAGATGCCCATATCGCGGCGCTCAGAGAGAAGCGTCCGTCTGCTTGTCAGCATCACGGCAACGCAGGCAAGAACCAACGCGAAGGCAGACATCGCGTAGCCTATGACCGTAAGCATGTCCCTGACGAGCAAGAGCATATTCGTTGCCGATCCGAACAACCCGGTCGACTCGGTGTCAACGCTGTCCCCGAAGCGGCTTGCAAGCGCTTCTGCCACCTCGTCGGCCTTGTCGGGGTCGGCCAGCTGATACTGGCGCGAAACATCGGCGCCTTCCGATTCCGGCGCCGCCAACTCCTGAAGCCCCTCATAGGTGAGGACAACGCTATTGCCGCTGTTGAGCACCGATGACAGTAACCCGCTCACAATGTAGGTTCGCTCCTCGCCGTCGCCCTTCTCCACCTCCAGCTCATCGCCCACTGAAAGACCCTTGGTGCGGGCGAGGCTCAATCCCACGAGCGCCTCGTTGTCATGCTTGGGCGCGCGTCCCGAGACGATGGACGCCTCTTCCAAAACGCCCGTGTCGGAAAGCCCGACGAAGGTGCAGGCCTCGCCGTTCAGGTTGAGCACCGCAGCGCCCTCTTCCCACTCGTGCGTTATAGGGGAGATACCCTCAATGGTCTCGCGCACCTCGTCAAGGCTCACCTCCTGCCCGTCGAAGCGAACCGAGCCGTCGCTCTTCCACACACCGAAAGCCTTGTATACCGCGTCGTCGCCAGCAACCGCACCGCCGATTCCGAAGCACAACGCAACGAAAGCGCACAGCAGCAGCGAGCAGATGCCAATGCCCGCATAGCGCCCCTTCTCAGATATGATCGCGCGCCATGCCAGCGACGTCTTCAAGCGACGGCCCGATATCGCGCTCGCCCCGCGAGGAGAGAAGCGGATGTCGCCGTCGCCTTGCCGGAGTGCCGCCAAAGGTGTGATGCGTCCTATCTTGCGCGCCATCACGGCAACGCATGCCATGAGGGCCGCCAACAGAGCGGCGCAGCAGCCGATGGCCGCCCAAGGAAAGGATGCCTCGACCACGAGGATGCCCGTGATGGGCAAGAACGCCGGCCAGAAAAGCGGTTCCAGAAGGCAGCCGGCGAGGAAGCCGAGAGCGAGGCCGATGAGCGCAGAGAGCGCGTATTGCATGACAAGGGCCCTGCGCAGCCCGTTGCGCGGAAGCCCCACTCCTTTCAGTACACCCCAGTCGGCATAGCTGCTCTGTATGCTTGAGGACGCCGTATGCAGGCACAGGATGAGGGCCACCACGAACAGGATCAACGCGAAGGCGGCGAGCACCACAGTGATGACCTGCACGACCATGAGGGTGTAGCCGGAAAGGGTCTGCCGGGAGAAGAGCGTGTGCGCGGATGCGCCCCGCGAGGTCCCCTCGTCGATCATCTGCGTTAGATCGTGCCCATCGATGCCCTGGGAGCGTGCCTCAGGCGTCAGCATCACGTTGATTTCCCTGATGGGGTACGCCTCCTTCTCCATGGCCACGGCACCGCTGGAGACGCCCGCGCCCGATGCGCCCGTCATCTCGATTTCCGCCAGCAACTTCTCAAAGGTGCCGGCAGACAGGAGGTAACGCTTTGTTTCCATGAAGGGCGTTCCCATCTGCGGATCTTCGTAGAATCCCGCGACGCGTAGAGAGGTCTCGCGCCCACCGATATCGAGTACGAGGAAGTCGCCTATCTGTATGTTATGCAGGGCATGTTCCGCAACACGGACGTAGGCCTCGTCGTCGGCCGGCCCGCCTTTGGCGTCTCGATACGACGAGAGGTCATCATCGAGGACGTTGAAATCGAGGGACGCACCCCAGGCTTCATAGACGCTCGATGACGGTGGAGCGCTCTTGACGATCTCGCTTCCTCGGGCGTCTTCAACCCGTGTCGGAGCTGCGAAGGCTTCTGTCACCTCCACCTCCTCCACTGCGGGAAGCGCCTCTATCTCGTCAACGTCCTCATCGGTGAGGTTCGAGACAAGGTCATTGGCGGCAACATCCCCCGACCCGACCTCGTCGAGCAAGGCCTCCTCGCGATTGGAGAGGTCGACGAAGAGGCTGGTAGTCAGCGTCAGCGCGAGGGTGGCGAGGGACAGAAGCAGCGCAAGGCCGATGAACGTCCCCTTGTCCTTCCGCAGCCCTGCGAACACGAGCGTGCGCAACGGTTCCATGGCGCACCTCCTACCAGGAAAGCGACGCAAGCCAGGCATTCGCCATGGCCTCGCGCTCGCGAACGTAGGCTTCGTCGCCAGATGCCGCCGGGTCCCAGGGTGCCAGCTCCAGCTCGCCGCGGATGTCGCCATCCTCGAAATAGAGTACGCGGTTGCCGCGAATAGCGCTGCGCACATCGTGGGTCACCATGAGGACGCTGATGCCGTCGCGGTTGAGTTCGCCTAAAAGGCCGAGCACCTCCAGGCTATTCGCGCGGTTGAGCGCACCGGTGGGCTCGTCGGCGAACACAATTGCCGGCTCGTTCACCACCGCACGCGCCACGGCGCAGCGCTGCTTCTGACCGCCGGACGCTTGGCTGGGAAGGTGAGCGGCGACTTCGGAGAGCCCCATGCGCGCAATCAGCTTGTCGGCGGCACGCCTCGTCTCGGAAGCGCCGCGCCCCTGCTTCAGGTAGCCGGGCACGGCAATGTTCTCGTACAGGGTGAGGTTGCTCACGAGGTTCGCCGCCTGGAAGACGAACCCGAAGCGCTGCGCCCTCAGCTCGGAGAGCCGGCCCTGCCCAAGGCGGGCGATGTCCTCGCCTTCGAAGATGACCTCGCCCGAGGTGGGGGCGTCCATGCCCGAGAGGCAGTAGAGCAGCGTGGATTTTCCCGAGCCCGAGGGGCCCATAACCGAGGTGAAGTCCCCTTGATAGAGTTCAAGGTCGACGCTTCCCAAAACGTGGGTCTGCACGCCGTCCGCGACGTAGGTCTTCGACAGCCTTCGCGTCGAGAGTATGGTTTCGCGCATGGTTGATCCTTTCCCTTGTGCGCCGTCGGCATTCATCATAGAGAGACGGCCATTAAGGAATCATTAAGGCGTACGGCATGTGCGGCTCAGGGTAGGAGGGGAAGCTCTATGGTGGCCTTGAGCCCAGGGTGGGCATTGGCCAGATGCAGGCGGCCGCCCATGCGCTCTACCAGATAGGCCGAGATGTAGAGCCCCAGCCCCGAACCCGGCCTACCCGATGCGTTCGCGCCTCGATAGAAGCGCTCGGTGGCAAACGGCAGATCTTCAGGTGGCATGCCCGGCCCGAAGTCGCGTATCGCTATCGTGTACAGCCCGTCCTCGGCCGTGGCCTGGATGTCGATAGCTGAACCGCGCGCGTACTTGATAGCGTTCCCGATGAGGTTGCCGATGGCCTGGGCAAGCCGTGCCTCGTCGGCTTCCACGCGGGCATTGTCTGTGCGCTCGCAGGAAATTCGGGCCAGGCCGGACGAATCGGCGGCGCACCGCCTCACGATCGGGGCGGCCTGCACGGGCTTGCACGCCACCGCGATGCGATCCATGTCCGAGAGCGCATGCTGGAACAGGTCTTCCACCAGAGACGATACCTCGTCGCATTTTCGAATGATCGCGCGCTCGTATTCCGCCCGCTCCTGCTCTGAGTTTGCCAGTCCCATGTCCAGAGCCTCCGCATAGGCGCGCAGGGATGCGAGCGGGGTACGCAGGTCGTGGGAGAGCGAGGCGAGCGCGGTCTTGTGGTCCTCCCTCGCGCGCTCCTCGTCCTTTCGGGCACGGTCGAGTTCCTTGCGAAGGTGGTCGAATGCCCAGGTGAACTTGCCGAAGGGGTTGGATCGCTCATAGGCGAGCGGCGCATTCAGGTTGCCAGATGCCACCTCCTCGGCGAAGCCCTCCAGCCGCGTGAAGGGCCGCACTACCGCGCGATGCAGGTAGATGGTCATGAAGGCGAGGGCGGCGACGGAGATGAGCGCGGTGAGCGTTACGGCGCCGACCGCCGCGCCGTTGCGGGACTCGGCGGCGTTCCGCAACGCGTCCTGGGCGCGTGCGAGCGCCTGGTCGGCCGCCTGGAGAGGGCCGCCGGAGCTGTCGGGCGCGCCTTCCGCGATTTCCTGCTGGGCATCGTTGAGCTCGACCACCTGGTTGCGTAGCGTATCCTCGCCGCCGTTGGCCACAATCGCGATGCCCACGCAGGCGGCAACGGCCACGGCGAGTGCGGAGGCAAGGGCCGCACCGGCAAGCCGCCTCGTCAGGCACTCTCCCTGCTTCGCCATCAGCGGTCGCCCTCGGGAAGATCGAAACGGTAGCCCTCGCCGCGAACGGTTTTGAAGTAGACGGGGTGGGCCGGATCGTCCTCAAGCTTGGCGCGAAGCCAGCTCATGTGGACGGAAACCGTCTGCGGCTCCACCTCGGCAAAGGCGCCCCATACCTTCGCTAGAAGGGCGTCGCGGCTGAGGCTTTGGCCGGCGTTGCCCATGAGGGCGGATGCAAGCTGGAATTCCCGCGGCGACAGGGCGATCGGCCGGCCGCCCTTCCGGATGGTCTTGGCCCTGCCGTCAAGCTGAAACGGGCCGGCGGAGAGCACGGCCTCGTCGGCGCCGGTTTTCCGCTCGGGCCTCATCATGAGCGCCTTCGCCTGGGCGAGCATTTCCCGCAGGCTGAACGGCTTGGAAAGGTAGGCGTCGCCCCCTTCTTCCAGGGCGCGGATGCGCGCATCAGGCTCGATGCGCGCCGAGGCGAACACCACGGGCACTCCGCTGCGCTCGCGCAGGTTGCGGCAGAGGGCGTAGCCGTCGTCGCCCGGGAGGTTCACGTCCACCATCAGGCAGTCGAAAATGGCGCTGGTCAGAAGGTCGTACGCCTCCTCGGCGCTTCCAGCGATAACGGCCGCGATGCCGTCCGCCTCAAACGCGCGGGCCATGAGCTGCGCCAGTTCCCGCTCGTCCTCAACGATCAAAACCTTGCTCATGATGCCACCCCGTGTCCTCGCTCACGCCCGTCTCCTGCCCACGAGATAATACGCTATTCCGCCCATGATAGGGGCGCCGCCTGCGCGGGCGACAGATTTCCTTCTTCACGTCGCGCGGTGCGCAGGGGCCAAACTGGAATTGTAGTGCATGATCAACGTGGGTTTCACCAGCCCAACACGGGGACGGCTCTCTGCGTCGCGCAGGTTCGCCCGCTTCCCCGCCGCGAATCAGCGTTAGTGCACGATGGCGGTGATGAAGGTGACGAGCCCGAGGATGATGCCGGGGATGTTGGCGACGATGATGGGGATGTCGCGCTGGGGCTTCATGAAGCCGTAGATGGTCCAGACAGAGAAACCTCGCCGCTCTTTCCGCGCAAGTGGGAATTAGCCTCGTCGATGACGGCAATAGCTTCATCGACGACAGCCTCATCCAGAGCACCATTGGAAATGGCTTGAAAATACTAGTTCATTGTTTCTTGGAACCGTTCTGCTAATTCGATTTGGCACACTTGACGCTTTGCCATGCGTTTGTATGAAGCATAGGCGATCGCTCTAGTAACAGCAGCCACAGCAGCCCCAGCGATAATTACCTTACCCTTGTTGTCGCGAGCAACTGCAACTGCTTTGCTAACAGCTTCACTAACAGCATCGCCAAGTGAGATATCCACCTCTTCAAGGTGCGCAACGATCTCGCCTGCTTGATTGCGCACAACGCCACCATAACGAATGAGTTTGCCAGTTGCTAGACCAAGATCAAGCTCAGGAGGTACCAAGAAAGCAATTTGCTGAAGAGACAAGATGATCACCTACAAAAGCTAAAGCTTACAGTTCAGATTATGCAGTCATGATTTCGCTCCATGGCATAGCGACGCTGCAGAAGTTGTGCCTTGCCGCTGTCGCCCTTGGCGAGATTCTTGATGAGATCCTTTACCTTCCCGGGATTGTCGATCATAGAAGCACCCCCATTGCGTCCCAGACGCGCGACTCCATGTTCATCGTCCTTGCGTAGTCCGACAGTCGAGCGAGGTTCTTGTCCTTCGAAGAGATATAGGACTTGACGGCATGGTTAAATTCAGCCACGTCGAGGGAAGCCCTCTTGCGGATAATGTCGCAGATCGTGCGCTCTTTGTCGTAAGCTTTGACCGCGTTGCCCTCCGGTGTGTCCGCACTGCACACACCAAGGGCATGCCACTCGGGCTTCACGTAGTATATCTTCACTCCCTGTTCTTTGAGCGCTCGCGAGTTGTAGCCCGACTCCACGCTGACCGAGAGCGGAATGGGCTCGCGCTCGCTCATTCCGTGCAAAAATAGTGCGGCGTCGTGCGAGAAGATCGCCTTCGGAAAGCGCGCCTGCAGCAGCGCGAACTCATCTGGGAAGGCGTCTTCCGTCATATACACTCCATGGGATTCCCTTTCAAGGTTGCGATTGCGCACATAGCGATAGAAAGCATCCTTTGGAATCCCTGATCTGATTGCGGCAGATGTCGTGAGGATCCCAGCCCCCTCATCGAGCAGCTTATCGAGCCGTTCCGTGTAAATACTAACTTTCATACGGATATTCTATCCTGAAATCAGTGTGAAAGTAATCCCATAGGCCAAGATTTAATAGCGTCTATAGGGATGTTCTATGACCGGAACCGGTGGCTGCAAGCACTTTTGGAGTATTCCGGGCTTTCAGATGCAGGGAGGGCGGAGGCAATGGCGCAAGAGAGGGATCATTGTTGCAGATGCTTCAGGCCCCTCACCTCTGCCAATCGGTTTTTGCGGCTCTCGTTCAGAGGGGCTTGGCAGTCAACCGACGGTTGACTTGACGGAGGGCAAAGTCAATCGGCTCTCGCTTGCCGCAGCCTCTTTAATCGCGGCGGCGAATGCCTTCGGGTCGTCAACGCTCACACCGATGGCGCGCACGTGCTTCGTGCCCAGAAGCGTTCGAACTTCAACGGGACTTTGCATCACCAACCATGCATCCGGGCGATAGAATGTGCCGTAGTTGAGTCTGTCCGACTCCTCAATACGCCCAATCTCGCCATCCGAAAGCGCGACTGTCTCGATATTGGAGACGGGGATGATGGCCTCCATCTGAATGCCGCATTCCAGGCGCACAGAGCCTTCCCCGACCACAATGGGGCGCAGTATGCGGGCACGCGCGTCGCCCACGAGCCAGACGGCTGCATAGACGGAAAGCGCCGTAACGACGATGGCGGCCGGAACGTTCCATTGCGACACCAGGAGGTGCACCGCGACGATCTCCACGGGGAGCGCGAGCGCAAGTCCGAGCATCATGTTCATGTAGCCGCCGGCGTTGTGGTAGCTGAACGCCCGCTCGCTTGGTAGGACATAGGGCTTCTTGCGCCACGAGAGGAGCGCGTAGTACCAAACACTCAGCTCGGCCGCTGTCATGCTGGCGGCAGCATCCTTGCGGACGAGGTAGAGCATTGTCTCCTTGAACCAGGCCATGGGGTCGGGGCCCATCGCCTTGGCGGTTTTGAACGTGCGGACGATCTTTAAGCACTCTCGCGCGGCGATGGCGACCTCCACAGGAATCAGCGCGGAGAGCAGGGCCGGCAGGATGCCCGCATCCGGCGACCCGAGTGCAAGCGCGCTCAGCGCATAGCCGATCCAAATAACGGGAATGACCGAGAGCGGCGTGAGCCTTCTCGGCCTAACTACGAGAAGATAGAAGCAAAGCGGTATCCCCACCATGAAATCAAGCGGCAGGGCGATGCCCTCGATGTGGCTCGGTATGCATGGAGCAGAGGCGACACCATAAGCATAGAGGGCCAGGCACAGTGCGCAGAAGGCGATCGAGCTTACTCGTTGACTTCTGGCTACGCTCATCTTCCTCCCCTTCCGAACAGATTAGACTCCCTTAAGTATAACCATCGCGCAAGGATATGTCCTTTGGAGCGCGATGCCCAGGGTTTCTTCTGCATGCTTTGCAATGTTAAACTATGCTGCCGGTTCGGGCGCGATGCGTGGTCGCGGCCAGCCAATACTCGCACGGGGTATGAGAGGACGCGCCTTCTCCTGCCCGGTAACCTGGATGCGAAAGGAGGCGTGGATGAGCCAGCTTGAGAACTTGAACCGAGCCATGGGCTACGTTGAGGAGCACCTGGACGGGACGCTCGACCTGGAGGAGCTCTCCCGCATCGCCGGATGCTCCCAGTACCAGCTCCAGCGGATGTTCCCCTACCTGGCGGGCGTGACGCTTTCGGAGTACGTCAGGCACCGGGCGATGACGAGCGCCGCATACGATCTTGCGTCAACCGATGCGAAGGTGATAGACGTGGCCCTGAGATACGGGTACGACTCTCCGACGTCGTTCAGCAGGGCGTTTCGAAACGTGCACGGCGCGTCGCCGAGCGAGGCGCGCCTGCCCGGCACCAAGCTCAAACTCCACCCACGCCTCGCGTTCACGCTATCCGTGAAGGGAGAAGAGGCAATGGACTACAAGATCATCGAGCAGCCGTCTTTCCGCGTGGTCGGGATACCGTCCGACAACGGGACATGGGACGTCGAGAGCGCCGGGGCGAAGGCCACCGAGTACTGGGCTAAGATCGGGGCGGACATCCACAAGGTGCTGGACCTGATGGACGGCAGCGAGCCTGCGGGCCTGCTGGGCGTCCAGTTCTGCGACGACGGCGAGTTCGACTGCTACATGGCCTGCGTGGCCACAGGCCAGCCGTGTCCCGAGGGCATGGGGGAGCGCGTCGTCGAGGCGGCCACCTACGCGGTCTTCGAGTGCGTTGGGCCGATGCCCGATGCCATGAACGAGCTGTGGCATCGCGTCCTCGCCGAGTGGCTGCCGGCCTCTGGGTACACGTGGGCTTCGGGCACCGACGTCGAGAGATACTTCACGCCGGTCATGACCGCGCCGGACAGCAGGAGCGAGGTCTGGCTTCCCGTGGTCAAGGCCTAAGGCCCCTGGCCGCGTTCGCCGACGGCGAGCTGATAGCCAGCAGCAACCATCACGTAAGGAGCAAGGAACCCATGCCGTTTGATTACAAGAAAGAGTGCAAGGACATCTATCAGCCGTCGAAGAAGCCGGCTCTCATAGAGATGCCGCCGATCAACTATGTGGCGGTGCGCGGTAAAGGGGATCCGAACGAAGAAGGCGGCGAATATCAGCGTGCCCTCCAGATGCTCTACGGCATTTCCTTCACCATCAAGATGTCGTCCAAGTCGGGCCACGACATCGAGGGGTATGCGCCCTACGTCGTTCCGCCGCTGGAAGGCTTCTGGACTTTTCCGGAGCCCATCGATCGGCTGGACCCGAAGCGCAAGGCCGAGCTTGGGTGGATAAGCTGCATCCGGCTGCCCGAGTTCGTAACGCCCGACGTGTTCGACTGGGCGGTGCAGGAGGCCACGCGCAAGAAGATGGCAGATTTCTCGAAGGCGGAGATGATCACGGTGGACGAAGGGCTCTGCGTACAGTGCATGCACCTCGGGTCCTACGACGACGAACCTGCGACGATCGATGCGCTGAGAAGCTATGCCGAGTCGGAGGGCCTGCGGTTCGACCAGAACGGAAAGCGCCTCCACCACGAGATCTACCTCTCGGATCCGCGACGGGTTGCCCCCGAGCGCCTGAAAACGGTTCTCCGCATCCCCGTAAAGCCCGCCTAGGGCAAGCGTGCCGTAAGCCGCATATCTGACCAGAAGAAGGCCTGCCGAGGACAAACCGGCAGGCCTTGCTATTTATGCGTTTTTCAATTCTCCTAAAAATCAGACTAATGCGACTATTGTTCTGGCCTGTAATACGCAGTAACCTCGAAGCACGTTTTGCGCGAAACATCTAGGGACAACTGCATATGAAGGAGAGGGCATGGCTGAAAGAAAGCTGGCTTCGGTTCAATACGTCCACGATGTCGCGCCAATTGAGGGAGCCGATTGCAGTATGACATCGAGGCCCGCCGGCGATTGGGAATGCAAGTGATGATCTGGGTCTGGAAATGGCCCCAATTGAAGAGACGGGCGATGGCCTGCCCTATGCTACCGTGGACGAACTGCTTGAACGGGCGCGGGGATGTTATTCGAGCGGTGTGCCCAAGGAAGGCATCGTAGTGCGTTCGCAGGAGCCCGTTTACAGCCAGATCGCTCAAGGTCCGCTTTCCATGAAGGTCATTAACAACGACTACTTGTTGCGAGAGAAATAGGGGTGACTATGGGAAAAACGTTGGTGGTAGGTGACCTGCACTGCAAGATGTCGTTGGTGCTGCCGCGGGTGACAGATACGGCACTGAGCCATTGCTGCGACTCCATTGTGCTGTCAGGCGACCTGTGCGACGACTGGGGCGTGGACGGCCGAGCCATGGTGCGGCAGCTGGAATATGCAGCGGAATGGAAGGCGAAGGCAGAGGCCTTGAAGCTGCGGGCGACCGTGCTCATGGGGAACCATGATGCGGCCTATCTGGGGCTTGCGAGCTATGGCTTCACCAACGAAGACGTGCGCGAAGAAGTTGCAGCGCTGCTTTCCGATGGGCTGGGTGTAAGGGTGGCCGCAGTCGTAGGTGGCCGTTTGGTAACCCATGCGGGTCTTACAGGTGCGTGGGCGCATCGTGCCGGCATTGAGGAAGACACAGAGGCGGGGGGCATTGCCGCGCACTTGAACGACATGTATGTCGATCGAGCGCAGTGGCGATCGCTTATTTCCTGCGGCCCGGCACGCCACGGTTGGGGCTTGCCGGGACCGTTGTGGGCTGATCGACGCGAGTTGCTGTGTGATCCGTTCCCTGGCCTATCTCAGATTGTAGGGCATACGCCAATCGAGACAGCATCGAGCTACGAGGCTGAATCAGGCGAGAGTTTCTGGTTCCTCGATACCATGAGCCTGTATCGCAGCGGTCGGCCTATCGGTGATGCGACGGCGTTGGTGGCGGGGCATGGAGAGACGGAGGTTGTGCCGTTGTTTGATGAGTGGGAAAGTGCGGTGATGGATTTCTGCGAAAGGTGACGAATCGGTTGGCTGCTTCAACCGGTGGCATTAGCACAAACATACACACGAATCGAGTTAGTGTGTATGTTTGTGCTATCATCTGCTCTATGAGAGACGTAGTGCTTACATACGAAAGTGCCCTGGAGGAAGCTGGATCGAGGGGTGCACTCGAGATCAAAGTCAGAAACGGGGACCTCTTCAAGATTGGCCGCGGAATCTACGCTTCAAGCGAGCATCCCGATCCTCTTGTCGTTGCCCATGCCCTCTACCCGGATGCGGTCATTACCATGGACAGCGCGCTCGCATCGTACGGGATGACCGATGTCCCTCCCGACAAGGTGCACCTTGCAACCGCTCGTGACGCGACGAGGATTTCGCGCCCGGGTTATCGTCAGTACTTCACAGAGCGAGAGCTCCTCGATCCAGGGGCGGTCGAGAAGGACATGGGGCATGGCACCATTCGCATATACGATCGGGAGCGCCTGCTCGTCGAGGTGATGCGCCGTCAGGCGACGCTCCCGCTCGACTACTATAGGGAGGTCATAGCCTCCTACAGGCGCATATCCGAAGACTTGGATGTGAGGCTCGTGGAGGACTACATGGCACTGTTCAAGAGGCAAGACGCGATGTTCGACATACTGCAAAGGGAGGTGCTCTAGGTGGAAGGCCTCGCAAGGATCAGGGACTCCTACATAAACGACGGCATGAGCTACGCACAGGCGGAGGCTAGATGCGCTCAGGATGCGATGCTTGACCTCGTCGCCAAGTCGACGCTCATCGACAACATTACCATCAAGGGCGGCGTGCTCATGCAGCATGTTTCCAAGGATGCGCGCCGTGCCACGACGGACTTCGATCTCGACTTCGTACGCTATCCGATAGCGGACGCCTCGATCAGGAAGTTCATCGATGCTCTCAATGCAGGGGGCTCTGCCTTCTCCGTCAAGCTCACTGGGAGCATCGAGGAGCTCAAGCACCAAGACTACAGCGGGAAGCGCATCCACGTGATCATATCGGATAGCTCAGGCAACTCCATCGAAAGCAAGGTGGACATAGGGGTCCACACTCTCGTTTCTCCCGAGCTCGAGGACGTCTGCTTTGATCTTTCCAAGCTCGACGAATCAGTGACCTTGCTAGCGGACAGCAACGAGCAGATGGTTGCTGAAAAGCTGCGCTCGCTCCTCCGTATCGGAGCCGCGTCGACCCGCTACAAGGATGTCTTCGACGTCTACTATCTGCTCGTCGTCAGAGGCGTGGACTCGGAGAAACTCGACGATGCCCTAGATGCCCTCGTGTTCAACGACACTTCCATGCGCGAGCGAAGTTATGGCGATATCGCAAGCAGGCTTCGAAGTGTGTTCTCCAATCGAAGGTTCGCAAGCCAACTCTCAAGAGCCAAGAACGACTGGCTTGAGGTCTCGCCAGGGAAGGCCACTTCGACGATCGTAAAGTACTTCTCCGAATAGCTTGTAGGTCTGCGAACGAGTGCATACAAGGCTCAAGGGCTCGGGGCCCAACCAGAACATCATCGCGAGCAAGCCACACGCGACCGCTCGCTAGCGATAGCAATGGCTATTTGCTGTTGATGAATCGCCCTTTCGGCTATCCAGTGTAGGCTGTTTTCGTCAAGCTCATAGTTTCATGAGCGGCATCCAAAACTTTCAGGTCGGGCATTGCAAGTTTTCATGTTCGGCAAGGCACGCCGCTTGGGCGCTCACCTATCGCTTGCTCGCCATGGGCGAGGCCTCCATCCTCTTCGTCGGACCCTCGAACACGATCAGGTGGCCGTAGTGGATTATCCTGTCGATCATGGCTGCGGCCATCTGGTCGTCGGTGAGCACCGAGCCCCATCTGGAGAACTCGAAGTTGGTCGTCACGATCAGGCTCCGCCGCTCGTAGCACTTCGACACCACCTGGAACAGCAGCCTGGCGCCCTGCCGGTCTATCGGCAGGTATCCCAGCTCGTCGAGTATGACGAGGTCGGCGCGCTCGACTTCCCGGAACACGCGCCCGAGGGAGCCGCCCTCCTCCGCCTTCTGCATCCTCGCGACGAGGTCCGATATCGTCGTGAACATCACCGAGGGGCCCATGTTGCAGGCGGCCGTGCCGCAGGCGATCGCCATATGCGTCTTGCCGCTGCCGACGCCGCCGTACAGCGCCAGGTTCTGCATCGACCCGATGAACGCGCAGGACTCAACGCTGCTCCTGGGCATTCCCTCCGGCAGCCTTATGCGCGACCAATCGTACCCGTCGAAGCTCTTCGGCACGGGGAACCTCGCCCGCTTGAGCAGCCTCTCCCGCTTCGACCTCTCGCGCCACGAGCGCTCCTCGTCGAACACCGAGCACAGGAACCTGAGCTCCCCCGCGCTCGACTCCGACGCGAGCTTCTCGGCCGTGTGGTTCGACAGCATCACGGCGCGGAACCCGGCGCGGGCCCTCGCCTCCAGCTCCGTCCTCGCGCTCATGCGGCATCGCGCCCCAGCAGGCCGTCGTAGGCCGTCAGGTCGGGGCCGGCGTCGGGGGCCGGCCCGAGGCCGAAGCCGCCGATGCGGGCGAGCATCATCTCGACGTCGGCCGCGCGCGTGGCGCCGGTCCTCGCCAGCACCTCCGACAAGGCCGCGGCGACCTCGTCGTACGACCACGACGCGCACCACCCCTTCATGCACTTGACCAAGTCGGAGAGGGCTGGCGCCTCCATGGCATCCATATGGGCGGCCACGTCCGCGGGCAGCGCCGCCCTCGCGGGCGAGTTGCGCCAGGCCCCGGGGCGCCTGGCGAGGAGTCCCAGCTGGGACGCGGGGTCCGGGGAGCCGGCGGCCGCGCCGAACCGCCTGCCGTGCCCTGCGAGGACCTCGCCAGCAGCGTCCGCGAACGCGATGCTGTGGGCTCCGTAGGCGACGGTGACCGGCCTCCCGGCCATTGCGTCGGACACGTGGTAGCGGTGGCCGCCGTCGACGCTGGCGCAGCCGCGCTTGTCGACGACCGCGGAGCCGTAGCGCGCGCAAGCGAACGGCCTCGCCCCAGCTCGCGCGCTTCTCGTAGTGCTCGTTGCCGGCGTAGCCGTCGCACCTCTCCATCAGCTGCGCGTTGAACTCCGCGATGTCGTCCAGCGAGGGCATCGGCGCGAACATGTGCCGGCGCGACCAGCCGACCTTGCGCTCGACGTTGCCCTTCTCGTGGCCGGAGTCCGGGTTGGCGTAGGTCACCGAGAACCCGTAGTGCGCGTGCATCCTGGAGAAGAGCTCCGCCTCGGTGACCTTGCCGCCGATCTTGCGGCCGGCCCCCGTGGCGTTGTCGAACACGATCCGGTGCGGCACGCCGCCCACGTGCTCGAACACGTCCTTGAGCCCCTGGCAGACGCACTCGGAGGTCTCGCCGGCGAACAGCTGGCAGAACCCCATGTTGGAGAACGGGAAGCTCAGCGCGAAGAAGTGCATGCGCACGCGCTCGCCGCGGTAGACGACGTCGACGTCGCCGAAGTCCGCCCGCGCCTCGCCCGGCGCCCACACGAGCTCGATGCACGCCTCCTCCGACGCCCTCATCTGGGCCTTGCGCTCGCGGACGTACTTCTTCACGGTCCCGTACCCGCCCGCATAGGGTGTCTCGTCGAGCAGCCGCTCGTAGATCCTCTGGGCGCTGTGGCGCTGCTTGCGCCAGACGCGTCGGTCGTCCTCGAGGATCGAGTCGACGAAGGGCTTGTACGGGTCGAGGATCGACCCGCGCCGGGACTCCACGGGCATCTGCGGCGAGAAGTCGTCCGTCGCCAGGTACTTGCGGATCGTCGGCAGCGAGACCCCTGTCCGCCTCTGTATCTCCGCGTTCGTGTGCCCCTGGCGGCTCATGTCGCGTATACTCTCGATCGTTGGCATGTCGATCATCCTTTCCGCCTCCTTGCCGGGTAGTTGGTAGCTACGCTGACAAGGATGGCCTAGCTGGTCGGCATGCCTTTGCCTTATCTGAAAACTTTCACTGTCATAGCTGAAACTTCATGATGCCGATGCTGCAAGTATCAAAATAACGGAAACAACTGACGTATTCCTTAGATGAGGCCATCTTGTCTCCCTTCGGTTGGGCAAAGCTCATTGCCTGGCCGTGCGGTTTCCCATCGTACCATCTCGCCTCCGCGCATCTCGCGAATTTGAGCGAGGTTGATCTGTCTCTCCCGGCAATACGCGATCTACATCGGTTTGAGATTCTTGTTGAGCCGGTCGACCATCCAGGCGAGTCGTTTCCCTCGCCCGGCGTCGGTTTTCGCGTCCAAGTAGGCTCGGGTGTAGGTCTTCCGCACCGAAGGGGACATTCTGAGGAAGTTCGCGTGCGCCGTCTCGTAGGGCACGAGCATCTCCGCAATGCGCTCGATGTCCTCATCGGTGATGGCGGGCGATTTGGGGGCATCCCACTGGCCGTTGGCCTTTGCCTCTTCGATTCTCGCGCGTCCGTGTTCCGTCATGAGACCGCGTTCCTCGAGTTCCGCAGCGAGCTTCTTGTTTTTCTCCGACCACTTGCTGTTGGCGCGTCGCCGGCAGAAGTACTTGCGATAGGCGGCGGCATCTATCTTCTGCATCTGGCCGTCGATCCAGCCGAAGCAGAGTGCTTCCTCAAGCGCTTCAGATGCCGCGAGCGTTTTCGGGCCACCAGGTTTGCCAAAGATGAGCCACGCGCCCTCATCGGACGCGCAATGAGCCGTGAGCCAGCTCCTGAAATCTGACCGGCACTCAAATGTTAGCTCCTCAACAGCCACGTTGCACACCTTTCGTTCGGCATGCGAAGATGCCGGTCTTGCACTAGTGATGTTTTGGCGATTGTACCAAGTTGCAATCTATTTCACGACTTTGAGGCTATTGCCCAGTCAAGTCCGCCGCGAAACCTACACTTCCCAGACGCTCGATTTGCTGATCGTTTACTACTGTTGTGCCTCCGGATGGGCATTCTCGTAGATTGACCTTATTTCGACAAGGGCGTCGAACCATAGTGCCCCTTGCATTGCTATAACAATTTGTCACGGTGGTCTTGCGAGCGTCTCTACTCTTCGCTCTCGTCCAGTTCGGTTTTCCTATTCCATGACCAACCGAATAATTCTTGTCCCTCAGATAGTTCCAACACCATATTCTTTTGAACAATCTCCGGTATGCTGCTCTCGGCAGTCAAAGAATCTACTTTGTCTATAGCTGCAAAGACTTGCTTATTAAGACTTCCGTAAAGTTGAAGGATGCCTAGCACATGATCATCTTCTATCTGCTTTAAGCCCAGCGAATCATGAATAGCAAACTGGAGTGATGATAGACGAAGCATCGCGATATCGAAAATGAACAGACCTCTGTATCTCGATCCCGTTCCGCCATCGTTGGGGACGCTGAATCGATACTCCTTGGAGCTGGCTAGGTCAATACGAGGTGCAGTCTTGTATGGGTCAGTCGCTTTCTCGTTGAGATCATCCATCTCGTCGTTTAACAAAGGTTGGATGATGTCTAGTTCCGCGCGCCATGCTTCCTCACGTTCGACTTTTCGCGCTTTGAGTTGTTTCGAGCTCTCGCGATTCTTGTCATAAAGGGAGTTTGCGGCGGAGAGTTCGTCATAAACGGTTTTCAAATCTGCGTAACGTTCGATTACCATGGCAGATAGGTTAGTTGTCGCTCCCAGATCGGACAGGCTATTCTCCACTTGAGCAATCTGCCCTTCAAGCTCTTCGCGCTCAGCTCTCAGATTCTTTAACTCATCGGAATGGTTCTTCTCGAGAATCCTGGTAATTCCCCTATGAAAAGCCTCTATTTCTTCGAATCGAGCAAGATCAACCGAAGGAAAAAAGGACTTCAAATTCTCGAAGTCGTTTGTCGCTTTGAAGTCAATGAACTCGAGATCCTCCCCTATTTCTCTGATAGCACTGTCTATCCTCATTCGCTGGCGTCGAAGGTTCTTTAGAGCATTTCGGAGTTGTGCTGCCCTTTCTTCCTTAGCTGTATCGAAGTCAGTAGTGCCGTTGTCTGAGCTCGAAAGGATGTCCTCCATTTGGGAATGAAGCATTTTAAGCTTCTCTACATTGCGTCTATAGTCGTTTGCGTTTCCCGTGGGCTTTATAAGCTTGTATGCAGCAGCCTCACGATATGCCTTTCTCTTATCTTCTATTTCATCAACCTGTCCATCCAAGGATGCAATGCCTTCGTATCTTCCGAAAAGCTTCAACAGCCGCTGCAAATCTTTAGAGACCTTATCGGAGTTATGACTGATGAGGGGCCGATCCACGTTGTCGTGATTCATTCCGTACACTCTGAAAAATGGTGACTGGAGGCTTCTAAACGTTCCACCTAATCCGCTCAACCCATAATAAGAGGTAAGCCATGCAGTGTACTCTTCAAGGGAAATAGAACTTGTTTCTCGGTATTTGCTATCGCACTTTGAAACAATGTTCGGCGTGTCAGTTGAGCGAGAGAAATGGTGCGCCACATTGCCAAAAGAAT
Organism: Adlercreutzia sp.; assembly: GCF_056795635.1. Taxonomy (NCBI): domain Bacteria; kingdom Bacillati; phylum Actinomycetota; class Coriobacteriia; order Eggerthellales; family Eggerthellaceae; genus Adlercreutzia; species Adlercreutzia sp. Next base: position 125,589 of record NZ_JBQIIT010000004.1, read on the forward strand.
GTGCGAAGCAAACCGTATGGTGACCTACGTTTTTTATCATATCTCCAGCGGCGTTGATATACGTGCTGCCACCTAATGCGAAGTCTATAGCCAAGAGAAAGGTAGTCTTGCCAATGGAATTGGTCGCACGATTGCCTCCGACAACAAGATTTAAACCTGCGTGAAACTCGACTTTGTCGCGTGTCTCTCCTTTTTCCTTGAATGCTTCGGAATATATTTCACTCAACATAATGAATCACCCCTTCTGGAAGCAATTCGATTTTGCCCAAAGCGAACAGGCAGTCGAGGGCATCGACGAACTGCGAGATGCCAGAGAAGTCCTCCTTGACTTTCGAGTATAGAAGATCTGGGCTCAAATCAACCGTGCTTAACGTTTTCAAGATGATTGGGAAGGTTGCCAGTGTGCTCTTCTTGTAAGGTGTGACCTTGCTAGGCAATTTCATCGAACACCTCACATTCCTGCACAAAGAACGCGACAAGAATCTGACATGCGACCAAATTCTCGCATCTGGTCATTCGTTGCACCCATAACGCCATTTGACTATAAATATGATCTTGGCTTAAACCCTGCTTAGAAAGATTCTTGTAGCAATGCCTTACGCTCATGGCAAGGTCATCGAAATCGAACCCGTTGATTCCGTCTCGCTGGTGTAGTTGTTCTTCAATAAACCCGTAATACATAGAGACCTTACTGCTAACATCATTCCTTATCGTGACATACTCGGGTTCAATTTTTTCCTTGATGTCGTGAGGGGCGTATTGCAACGATTCCATTTTCTCAAGGTCAATAAGGCTGTCCATGGAGTCCAAAAGCTCTTCAAGATACTCGTCTATCTCCAAGGAGTCGATCTTCTCCATCAACGCTATCCGCTGACTTGCTTTGCGTTTGGCGATGAGTAGCTTGGCTGCTTTCTCTGGATTAAATAGCGTCTCGTAATCAGCCTTGCAATTTGGATCAAGCAGAGCATGATTCTCGGTGCTGCTGGTATCAAACGATCCATTCAAATCTGGTAAATCAGTGACGCCACGGGCCTTCAGGGCCTCGCGTATTTCGTTTCGAACTTGCACATTAGATGCCTTTGGAATAATTTCCACGGCAGAGTAGTTCTGCAGTCTCTTGCCGCAAATCAAGCATTTACCCGCACATTCTTCCCTCAAAAAATCATTTTCGGGAGTTGGCATATAATCCATTGACAACGGCAGAGCATATTGCACTGACTCGGCGATTGTATACTCTTTGCCGTCAGCCTCTGCTCTAATTATTTCTTCGAACAATTCCGCTACAGCATCAGGGAATTTGGCGAATTGGCTTGATGAGAGGAATTCAGCGAGCTTCTCTCTCGCGGTTTCCTGCTCATCTGGAGGTCGCGCTTCAACATAGCTGGTGAACTTGAACTTGTCGAGATTGCCCACTAACCTACCTGCAAACTTTCTCAGAGAATTTCCAGACAAATACCTCTTCAATGTATCTAGGCTTCTCGAAAAAACAGGATTGCCTTGTTCGTCTTCTCCGAAATCTACTATTTGAAGAAAGAGCTCTCTAACGTATTCGCCATTAGTTAGGGCCCCTGGGAAAAGGCAGCGCACAGCTTCTGCAAACTGGCTGAATGAAATGGATTTTTTCACAACTACCTTCTTCGAACTTCCCTGATGTTTCCCTGACTTTCCCCGACGTGAAAAGCAAATAAGAAAGAATGCATCTCGTCGTTTGAAGTGTTCGTGGGGCTGAAAAAGTTCCCGAACTTTCAACCTTCAATTATACAAGCCGATTGCTCCGAATAGATACCTGCTTGAAGCAATCGGCAAATACCCAAGGAGGCAGTTATGACTTAAACCTATTTTGGCATATGAGCTGATGGAAGCACGCCCGTCAGCCCAGCCTTTAAAAAAACGGCTGGGTTCCGGGGACTGCGTGCTGCCTTGGATTTAGCCGGGAAAGGCATAAGCCATGGCCCAATTGAAAGTGCCGAAGGGCGCCATCAACGATCTCGTAAACGATGCTTTGTCGGCCGATGTAAAGTCTAGCAAGGAACAAGCTTTCTTCTCCATGAAGTCCATCCGGGAATTTATGGTTTCTCAAGATGTCTACAGTATCACTGAGGTGTCGAAGTTGCTGGGGATGAGCAGGAATCGAGTTCTCTACCTCTCGACCATAAGAGGCAACCCTCTGCCCATTCGCAGGTTCCCCGATGGGGGCGGCGGGTCTTTCGTTCTGCGCGATGAGCTGATCGAGTGGTTGAGAAATTGCCCCCTCGAATCTCAAAGAAAGCCGCCGAGCTTCCGAAAGCTATTTCGACAATTTGCACGAATGCTAATTTGTCTGTTTAGAGTGCTTTTCCGCATTGGTCGAATATGCGAATTGGTCACGATCTTTCTAAAGACTTATCTTTAAAGGGCAAATGGTAATAACACAAGATCAGACCCTTCTTGCGATCCCGAGTTCTCATTTCCCGTTCTCGCTCGACCGTTCCTGCCGGCTTTGGGGCCAGATCGTAGCGGACGCGGCAGATATCGGGGCTTCGTGGACGATGCGATAGGTTTGTGCTTGGGTAGAACTCGATTTGACCCAGGCATTGTGGGGAAGAGGGTATACCTCTTCCCCATGCAAGAGACTACGGCCGTTAAGCGTCGGCCTTCCCAATCGCGGGCTTTTCGATGCACTTCTCGCTCAGGAATGAAATGAGCTCATCGGGGACGTTGCTCTCGTAGAACGCCACCAGCAGTCCGAAGAACTCGTTTTGGGCGTCAATGGGCACGGCTAGAATGCCCTCGCCCGAATGGACGAGGATGTCGTTGGTGACAAGCTGCGCTGTTCGTTTGTTGCCGTCGCGGAACAGCTGCGAGCGACACGTCCACGCGAATGCTAGCAAAGCGCACATGACGGGCTCTTCCACGGAAAGAATTTGCGCAAACTCGCTGCGGGCTTGATTCTCGTCGGGAACGGCTGGCACGAAATCGGTGCCTCCAATGCGCACGAGTCCGTCGCGCAGTTCGCCCGCATAGCGAACCACTCCGCCTTGGCCGATAAGCAGGTTGAGGTGCAGAAGCGTATCGAAGCCTATGGAGTGGGGCTCATCGAGGACGTAACGCCATGCTTGCTTCAGGTTGTTGAGCGCAAGGTTCTGCTCAAGGCTTAGGTCAGCCACCACGCGGCCTTCTAGCACATCGGCGGTTTGGGGATACGTGACGGCGATGCCCTCAAGGCGTGCCTCCTTCCAAATGCTGTCCACCAAGTTTCGCTTGGCAAGGAAGATGTTGTCTTCGAGAGAGAGCTTTCCGTTCGCGGTCATTGGACATTGATCCCTTCTGCCTCAAGGAATTGGCGCAGAGCGGCTTCGTATACATCGTTCTTTTTAAGTCTCCGCCCTTGCTTCCGCGCGTGGTAGATGTAGTCATCTACGGCATCAATAAGATCCTCGTCTATGGTCAGTCCTACTTTTACCTTGCGAGAGGGTGCTTTGGGATATTTCGCGCTGGGCGCAGAAGAGGGTTTGACTGCGGATGCTGGCTCTTCCCTGCTGGAGCTACCGGCATGGAGAACCTTCTGTTCCGAGAGGCGAGCGGCTGCTCCAAGGAAGTCCTCGAACGATGCTGGCTTGATGGCTTTAGGCACGATAATCCCTTTCAAAGGAAGATTTCTAGAAATCTACCATTCCATTTTTCTTCCCTTTATGACTTTTGTCAAGGGGTGATGTCATCTGCTATGGTGCATGACTCGCTCGCTTTCTCCGCGCACGCCAGGAAAAACAAAGAGCCCCGGTGACTTGAATCAGCAGTCGAACCGGGGCTAACAAGCATATATTCTATGGCATCCTTTGTTAGAAAGTAATGCAGCTTTCCGAAGCTACCTACTCCCACTCCATGGGGACATAGCCAATAGCGCGTCCTATGCGTGCTACCTGGAGACATGGATTCCAAGGAGACCAAGACTGTCCAAGAAGTTCTGTTACCAGAACTCGGTTTGCCTTATCGAATATTTATTCTTTGCACGCGGGGAGTAAATGGCGGCTTGCCAGGAAATGGCCGCTGACGTGCGGCGATGCCGCGCGAATGCTAGCGCCTGATTACAGGCACCCCTATATACCTGCAAAATGGAGGAAATTTACTCCCCGGGAATATGAAAAGGAGTAAATGTCGCAGTCTAGAAAATGCCATCTAACTGCGGAAACAAGATAAGCTGATTACAATCTTCACAAAAGTGATTACGTGTCATGAGCGAGGAACGCTCTGCCTTAGAGAGACAAGCTCCTTGCTTCCACGCGCGGCTATTTCGAGTATTTCAGCACGTCTCCTGGCTCGCAAGAGAGAGCGTCGCAGATGGCAGCCAATGTGGACAACCTGACTGCCGAGAGCTTTTGGTTTCTGACGCGCTCAAGCTTGTCATCGCCCAGGTCTATCTTGTCCGCCAATTCCTCGATGCTCATACCCGCCTTGTCTAGTGGCGCGCTGAGATCGAAAGAGACTATTCCCACAGTGTTCCTCCTTCGGCAATGCGACGAAGCATATTGCGGCTTTCGGGGAGACATCTACTCCCGCTACGTAAGGGCATAAATCATGTCCCAAGTGATTATCTTGCGGATAGCCCCGCATGCGCGCCGATAGTCGCCGGCGGCGACAGCAGCCTCGAAGGCTCTACGAACGGTCAGGTCGTCGACCCCAACCGCCTCGGCGATCCAGAGCAGCGATGCCGCGTTCATGAGGCTGTTGTAGCAACGGCGGGCGCTCCTGTTTGGGGTCTCCCTTGAATAGGATCCCGAGCCTTTGGTCTCGTTCGCGCGGAACCACACGACCATGTGCTCGCGCTCTGTCCGGCCCGTCTTGTCCGGCGAATCGTGGACTTCGGCAATATACCTATCGGAATACGGGTAGTGGTCCTTCTTGGTCGAAAGGAAGTCAGAGAACTCTCTGCATCTGATGTCGGGCAACTGCGCTCCTAAACAGTCCCGACCGGATATCGAGACGGAATCTTCTTTTGCATTCCCTATATTCTCCCACATGATCTAAAGCCTGCGAGGACGCTTCCGGCAAGCGCAAGGACCGTCGAAGCATGCGCTCTTTCGGGCTCCCAGATTAACGGGGTCAAATTGACCCCGTGGGTCTGAGCTGGCAATTTGATAAAAAGCAGGAAGTTATCAGCCGATCGTGAGGTAGAGTCCCGCGTTGCGAAGCAGGATCGTCGAGGCGCTCCGCAACGCTGACGTGAGCATCTGCGAGGACATCAGTGCGGCGTTGCTGGAGATTGGGGGCATACAATAGGCTTGGGGGTTGCTCGCGAAATAATGCTGAAGATGGAGGGCGGGAACGGTGCGGGTTGGCAATCCGGTGCCTCCTCTGCGGAAGCCCTCGATGAGAATCGAGACGAGCGCCGCCTTCGAGGCGGCCGCACTGAGGCTCCGCCAGCTGATGCCGAGGCTCTTGAACAGCTGCTCCTCTGCCGTGCCTGCCAGCTCGAACGCATCGGCGATCGGATAAGACGACTGGAACGTTTGAATCCATGCGCAGGCAAGGTGCCAGGCGACGGCGATGATAAGGTACCTCAAGGCGAGATCGACGCTACTCATGGCAGGGATCCTCGGCATCCTTGTTCTCTATATGCGCTAGGACTGCCTTGAACGCAGGCTCGCCGCGCAGTTCGTCCCAGCAGCCCTCGTCGGCGAGCTTGGAGGCGTAGGTCTGCCTTATGATGGCCGCCGCCTTTATGCGCTCCGCCTCTACTGCTTGGTCGCCCGACTCCTCCCAGACGAGGTCCGGGATACGGTCGAAGAGCAAAGCGTTGTGCGGATGCAGCAGAATCCCGCAATACCCGTCGACGGCCTCGGACAGCGAGGTAAGCGCATCCAGCGCCTCGCCGGCATCTCCCTGCTCCGCAGACCGCTTGGCCGATTCGTAGAAGACGGAGGGCAGGAGCGCCGGGAAGAGGGCGACATATTCTGGCGAGGCCTGCATGCGCCCCGCCAGGGCGGAAATCTCTTCCAGCTGCTCGTCGGCGGCTATCGGCGCGAGCGCGGCCAGGGCGCCCATCGCCTCGACGAGCGACACGAGCAGCTGGCGCTGGAGCGTCTCCAGCGCGGCGTCTCGTTGCCCTTCTTCGAGGTGCAGCTGGGCCAGGGACAATGCCGCCAGGTTCGGCTCCGCCGGCGCGAGGTGCTCGACGAGGGCCTTCGCCTCGTCGAAGCGGCCCGTCCATTGCAGTATGCGGGCGAGGGGCAGGATGTCGGTCTGAGAGGGAACGCCTTGCGGGCCCAGGTCGATGGCGCGGCGGAAGAGTCTCTCCGCTGCTCCCGCAAGTGTGGCCGCGTCGCCCTCAAGGGGGCGAGCCTCGAATCCGTCGCTCGCCGCGATCTGGGCGAAGGTGGCCATGGCGAGAAGCCGCACGACTGGCAGCCACGACCAATGCTGCCTCGCCTGGGCGTCTACGTAGTCCATCCCCGAGGCGCGGTCCTCGCCAAAGAGGCTGAGCGCCTTGAGGTAGATGGCGTCAGCTTCGTCTTGGGTGACATCGTCGGCTCTGCCGAAGAGCTCGTCGATGCTTACGCCGTAGAGCTCGGCGATGAGGGGCAGCATCGAGATGTCGGGCATGCTCTGGCCGCACTCCCACTTGGAGACGGCGGCCTTGGTGATCCCGAGGTGGTTGGCGACTTCCTCTTGCGTGAGACCGTGCGCGGTCCTCAGGGAGGCAAGGGTGTTCGCTAGGGACAAGTTGCTCATGGGCGCTCCTTCGATTGACGTACTCAATTATCCGCCGCAGAAATGCCCCGAACAAGCGAGAGTGCGTGGACGCACCTCGGCAGCAAGTCAACTAGTGGTTGACGGGGAGTGAGCGCCCTGAGATAAGCGAGGCATCGCTCACGGGGTCGATCGCTGCCCCGGCTGCTTCCTTTCCTGGCATCATGGGGAGCGTCTTCGCCTTCCTGGCGCTCTTGCCCGGTGACGCCGGCTTGCCCCGCCTCGTGGATTCCAGGCGCCTCCTAGAGGGCTTGCCGGGACTTGGCGTCTATGGGCCGACTATACTTGTATATGCAGGCGCATTTCGCACAAACTTGCGTCGGCTATGGGACGCGGGAAGATTTCTCGTGCTGATTCTTTCCGAGCAACGCCAAGCCAAATTCTCCGAAGACGATTCGTCCCCTCATGCCGAGGAAGGTAAAAAGATGGATGCAGCAAGAACTCGAAAGAATGGCCTCGTATTCTTTTGCGCGCTAGGCCTCCTCCTTTACGCCTACGGCGTTGCCTCCGCTCGATACATCCCCTTCCATATCGAGGGCATCGCTCTTCCCCTCGACTTCATGGTCGGAATCCCGCTCGGCTTCTACCTGCTCGTGGTGAGGCCGAGGAAGCTCACGTTGCTCGCCGTCATCCCGGTCATCTGGATGGGATATGCGCTCAGCGTAGTCGCGCTCGGGTCGCCCGAGGCCGGCATCCTCCCGTACCTCCTCTCCGTATTGGTCCCGGTGGAGCTCGCCGTCGCAGTCAGGGAAGTCCGGAAGATCGTCAGGATCTACCGGACCGCCAAGGCGAGCAGCGACGACCCCATGGCGTGGTTCAAGGACACGATGCGCTACCTCGTGCGCAGGGACATGCCGGCGAGCATGACGGCGGCCGAGCTCAGCGTGTGGTACTACGCCCTCTTCTCTTGGCGGAAGAAGCCCTACGTGCTCCCAGATGAGAAGACGTTCGGCTACCACAACGCCGGCGGCTACATGAACATGATGCTCGGCCTTGCGCTCGCGTTCCCGGTGGAGATCATCGGCGTACACATGCTTGTGTCCCAGTGGAGCATCGCGGCGGCGTGCCTGGTCACGGCCCTCTCGGTCTACTCGGTCGTGTGGCTCGCCGGCGACGCGAGGGCCCGCATCATGCGACCCGTCGCAATCGGTGTTGACTGCGTTCGCCTGGAATGCGGCATCCAAATGCATGCCACGATTCCGTTCGCTGATATCGAAAAAGTCTGCTTCTCCGAGGACGACATCCGAGACATTGAGAAGTCGGACAAGCTCAACTACGGAACCTTCTATCAGGCGAACGTCTGGATCGTGTCGAAGCACCCAGTTGCCGTGCGCACGATGCTCGGTGAGAAGCGGGTGCGTGCTATTGGTATGAGCCTGGACGACCCTCACGCCTTCGCAAGCGCATTGGAAGAAGCTCTGTGAGCACCATGGGTCGCGCGCCGTTTCAAGTGCTCGTCTTCCTGCGGAGGAGCAATCACGGGACTGCCGAATACCTCTTGCTCCGACGTGCCGACATGGGCGTATGGCAAGGCGTCGCCGGCGGCGGCGAAGGCGACGAGACACCCGTCGAGGCAGCGATCAGGGAGACCGTGGAGGAGACGGGCGTGAGCGTCTCTAGCGTGATCGACCTTGAATCAGTAGAGATTCTGTCAGTGTTGGACGTTGCGGGGTTCTATCGCTGGGGGCATGACGTCGAGCTGCTCCCCGAGTACTCGTTCTTAGCGGACGTACCATTTGATACGCCAATCCAGCTCAGCTGCGAGCATACCGAATACCTCTGGTGCGATTTGCAGCAAGCGCTGGAGTTACTGGAATGGGATTCAAACAAAAGAGCGCTGAGCGCTGCACGACACCTAGAGTTTACGGGGTCAAATTGACCCCGTGCGCCTGAACAGGCGTTTCTCTCTGGAAACTCTCCAATGAGCTACGCCGGCTGGGCTTCGAGGTGGATCGACGATCGGTCCGCCAGCTCCATGTAGTCCGGGCCGAGCCAGAGCAACAGCTCCTCCTGCCTCACGATGAGCGGCATGCGGTGGTGGATGGGCACCATGTCGGCGTTCGCCTCGGTGGTGACCATTGAAAAGGCATCGCCCTTCCATGTGCAGCCGATGAGGATGATGTCCTGCCCGGGCACGCGGAACTCGTACTGGCGTTTGATGGGCTTACCGGTCTTGGGCGAAGGGAATGTCTCGCTCTGGCTGGATTCGAAGAACGCGGGCACCGGTATGACGCAGCGACGGTGCTCCATTGAGTCGCGCCAGGTGGGCTTCATGGCACTTTCGATGCGCGTGTTGAAGACCACACCGGGCTTCCACGACTCCTCGAAGCCCCAGGACAGATCGCGGGCGGCAAGGCTCCCCGGGCCCAGGTTCGGGGCGGGCTGCGCCGTGTCGAACGACGGCACGATGAGGGGCGCAAGCGACTTCGGGTACGCCTGCGGCTTTCGCGCAGGCCAGTCTGGCTCCAAGTTGAGCGGCGCGCCGACCTCGATCTGCCGCACGATTTCGAGAACCTCGTCGAATGTGAATATGACGCATCTTCCGCACATGGCAACATCGTAGCAGCCAGCCCGCGCGCCTGCGGGAACGGTAGCCGAATCGCAACCGGGATGCGCGCCACCGTCCCAGCATGGCCCGGCGGCGCCGATCCCCGACGGCCTACTCTCGGGCGACGATGAAGGCCGTGTCCTCGCGGATGTAGTTGTTCGCGTTCCAAGAGTAGTCGCCGTCGTGGTCGTAGTGCTCGACGTAGGGCACGCCTGCAAGCTCCGGCCTGTTGCGATTGCCCTCGCCGATGCCGACGACAGGGTACGTCTTCCAGCCGGACTCGTATTCGCGCATGAAGACGACGTCGCCGATCTCGACTTCGGACGTGGGAACCTCGACGGCATCGAGGAGATCGCCCAGGCGCAGGGCCTCGGGCATGGCCTCGTCGAAGCTTCGCAGCATCTCGTCGAAGTCGTATTCGCGCTGCTCGCGGGACTCCGGGATGTCGTGCCATCCGTTCACGTTCCAGTCCTCGTCGTAGGAGACCTCCCTGCGGCCGACAATCTTCCAGCCGTCGATGATGTAGACGCCGTTGTCTCCCTGGTCGCCGAGGTTCTTGAAGCGGTCGATGCCCACGCTCGTCGAGCAGCCGAAGAAATTGCACATCACCTGCGCGATCCGCGCCCAGCCGTAGTTGTCGGAGCTCGGGGGATGGTACCCCTGCAGCTCGCAATACCGAAGCAGCGGCTCCACGGTGTCGCGCCCGCCGTTCCAATGAAGGTATAGCGCCAGCTCCTTGTCCGGTGTCGTGATGACCGCCCTGTTTCCCATGGTCTTGCCTCCTTGGTCTAATGCGGCGAGCCCCTCGCTCACCGCCTCGTGACCAGATGGCCTGCGCTGGTTCTGCGCGCGCCGCAAGGATCAGAGCGCATGTCTTCGCGAAACCTGCACCACGTCATGGATGGGCGCATCGTCGCTTGTGCGGGTTTCGCGAGGAGATGAGCGCCTTGAGGCGTGACGCGGGTTCAGTGCGAGCGTTATCTGGATAGAGGCGTGTGAGGGGCCATGCCGCCAAGCAAGGAGGCGCTTGGAAACGGGCTGCACCGGCAAGCGGATTGGAGCCGCATATTAGAAATGGATGGGCGGGGCCCCGCGCCGCGTCGATATGAGCCGCTAGGAGACGAGCTCGTCCGGTACGATCTCCTCCACGAACCAGCGCGGGTCCTCGTAGTAGAGCTGGGTGATGCGCTCGCCGATGCGTATCGTGTAGCAGATGCCGTCGCCCCCGACCTTGCGCGACGAGGACCGGCGGACGCTGCGCACGTCGTCGATGGCGTAGGTCTTGCCGTCGTACCACTGGATAGAGAGCGGCCGAACGCGGCCGTCCTCGTCCATGCGGGCGGTGACGGACACGTAGCGCTTGCGCCAGCCGTCGGCTCCCTTCATGCCCGTCACCTCCTTCCTACCTCAGAAACCCGATCGGATGCACGGTGTTGTCCCGCTTGATGTCGAGGCCTCCCATCACCTCGTCGGTGAGCTCCACCGCGCGGTGCACGCAGCGGTTGCCGAAGCGGGACCTGAGCTCGTCGATGGCCAGGTCGAGCCTCTCGGCCCTGAGCGCCTCCTCGGCGTCGCCGAAGATGTCGCACTGCAGCGGGTCGTCCATCGAGGAGAGGTTGGTTGCGCGAACGTGGATGGCGCGGATGGCGTGCTCCTCGTCGAGCGGCTGGTTCGCCTCGATGAGCCCCATCGCGAGCTTCGCGACGTCCGAGGTCAGGCACGTCGGAATCCGCAGCGTCGTCTGCCTGGAGTACCCGGACAGATCCCCCGCGCGCCTCACGCCCACGGATACCGTGCGGCACCTGAGGCGCGACTCGCGCATCCTCTGGGTGACCGATTCGGAGAGAAGCCACACGAGCGCCTTCACGTCCGACTCGCACACGAGGTCGCGCGGGGCGGTGAGCCCGTTGCCGATGCCCTTCACCACATAGTCGACGTCGGCCTTCGCGAGATCCATCTGCCGAACCGGGCTCCCGTCGATGCCGTTGGCGAAGTCGCGCAGCATGAATCCGATCTTGCCGAAGCGCCTGCCGAGGAAGTAGTCGCCCGCATGTGCCAGGTCCCCTATGGTCTCGTAGCCCGCCGCGTGGAGCTTGCGGGCGGTGGCGGGGCCGACGTAGATCATCTCGGATGCCGCCATGGGCCAGGCGACATCGCGGTAGTTCTCGCGCGTGATCGAGACGATCCCGTCACCCGGGTCGGTGTCGCTTCCGAGCTTGGCGAACACCTTGTTCCACGACACGCCGACGGAGACCGTGAGCCCGAGCTCGTCCTTCACGCGGCCAGATATCTCATTCGCCACGAGCATCGCGTCGCCCCCGAAGAGCTGCAGGGAGCCCGTCAGGTCGATCCAGGACTCGTCGAGCCCGAAAGGCTCCACGAGGTCGGTGTACTCGTAGTAGATCATGCGGGCGAGGCGCGAGTAGCGCTTGTAGGCGGCGTAGTCCGGCGGCACGACGATGAGCTCCGGGCACTTCTGCCTGGCCTGCCATATCGCCTCCGCCGTCTTCACGCCGCAAGCCTTGGCCTCTCGCGACTTGGCGAGGATGATCCCGTTCCGGCGCTCCGGGTCGCCGGCGACGGCCACCGCCCTGCCGCGAAGGCGCGGGTCGAGGTGCTGCGCGACGGATGCGTAGAAAGCGTTCATGTCGATATGCATGATCACGCGCTCGCGCACGGAGCACCTCCTCATTGAATAGGAACATATGTTCGATTATGGGATATTCAATGATGCTACCCAAAGAAGGATTAGTCAATCGAACAGATTGTGTTTTTTGGGTTCGAGCGCCCGACCGACGCCGCGCGTCAACGTCCTGTACCGAGCTGGACTCGACTGAGACAAATTGTCCCAGTCGCGCTGAGCTGGGAAAACTTCGAAGAAATCGTCAATTTGGTCATGCGATGAAGACCTTGGGCATCATCGCGCCTGTCCCATGGAAGGTCATCAAGGGCAAGCCTGTCCAACGATAATTTAGACAGTGAACAAGGAGGCGACATGAACAACGACAAGATTTTCGAGTTCAGCTACGGCGGACTATTCAGCGGATACAGGGAGCTCTGCATAGTCGAAGAGGGCGGCCGCATCATCGCTCGCTACACGGAGTTTCCCCAGGCGGGCAGGGACCGCACGTTCGAGGTTTCCGGCGAAGACCTAGAAGAGCTTGAACGGGCGCTGGAGGGCGCTGGCGTGCGCGGGTGGTTTGCAAACTACTGGAATCCCGTGCTCGACGGGACGCAGTGGAGCCTCACCTTCGAGGGCAGGACGCATGAGGGGTCGAACTGCTACCCCGAAGGCTTCGGAGCCCTCTCTTCATTCCTCGCTGACAGGTTCGATATGCCGGGATGCGAGCCCGAGGAGTGCTTCGTCGAAAGGCCGGGCGAGATCGACCCGCGCGAGCACATCGCGCTCTACCTGAATCGCGTCGGAGACGGACGCGAACAACAACGCATGGACGCCGACGAGCTCGAAGAGCACATGGAGGACATGAGGATGACCGCAAGCGAGATGCGCGCCGACATCGACGCGCTCGCCGACGCAGCGCCAAGGTTCCGGAGATACTCGGAGATCATCGAGGATGCCGGTATCGAGCCGAGCCTCCAGCGCATGAGGGAACTCGACGTGCGCGATCTCGACGCCGACGTCATCATCGCGATGATGGCCTTCATCTACCGAGCAGACAGGTGGGACGGCTACAGCGAGGACTTCCTGGAATGCGTGACCGACGGAACGTTCGACAGATGGCTCGAAGCACTGTCCGAAAAGCTGGCACGAGAATGGTGAGCCGCATGGGTGCCACGGGGACTCCGAAGCCGGGTGCCCGGAGATTCTGCCTCTGCGCCACAGGTGAGATCGGCTACTACATCGCTTGCGACCTCGATGAGGGAAGGCTGCGGTTCTGGGAGGAGACGAGGAGCCGAGGCTATTCGTCCCTCCTTCTTAGCGAGAACAGAGAAGAGCGGCGCGCCGCCTTCGAGGTCATCCGCAGGCACGCGGAATCCGAGTACTGCGTTGGCGTGGAGCTCACCGAACGGCAGACAGCTAACATGGAGAGCCTCCTCACGCCTGATTGCATAGAATCCATGCGGGGGATAACAAACGACTCCATGGCACAGCGCTCCCAATACTTCTGCTATCGCGACGGATGGTCGCTCAGCTTCTACGCGGAGGGCGACGACGGTCTGCCGCCTCTCTCCCTCAACGGAATCACCTGGTGCTCCTTCATGGACGACGAGCTCCCATTCGAGCTGCTTGAGTCATACGTTGGGTCTGAGATCCTCAACAACCGTTGCGAGGCGTTCCCTTACGACGTGTCCCACAAGGCGATTCCTGAGAAAACGAGGCAAATCGTCACAAAGGCGCTCGAAGTGGGTATGGAGGCGATCGACGAGGTCCTCTGGTACGGAACAAGGCGTTTGCTCGTCGAGCTCGACAATACGGAAATCGGAAGGCACCTCAGCTACGAGCTGTCTGATGATTCTTTCACCATACGGTACGGAAACGAGATTTCTCGAGGATGCAAGTTGTACCAGCGCCCGGCTTGCGAGAAGGTCTTTGGCAGACGACATGTCTTTCAGGAGTGACCCTGATAAGGTTACAGATCGGCAGCATCGCATATTAAACCTTCATATTCAAGCAGGGTGTACCATGGATGCACATCTTATATTCGCATAGGAGCATAGTATGTACGCATCGCCGTGTTCGTTCGCGAATGCGGCAGGCAGGATGACCGACTACGAGACGACGCGCAGGAAGGAGGGCGTGATGAACAAGATCAAACTGCCCTCCCACCACTTCCTCGCGAGCATTCAGTCGAAGGAACCGCGAGCGGCGATGATAGAGCCATGACGCGATTCCGCGAAACCTGCAAATAGCCTCGACTAGCCGTCGGGGCTTTTTTATTCACTAGAGCAGGGTCACAAGCGACGGCGAAAGCCCCGATGTGTGCTTTTTGCGGAAGACGTGCTTAGGGACGCTTAGGGACGCTAAACCGCAACTTCACGTTTGCCGACGTTGCGAAGCCCTGCAACCATCTGCGAATGCGCAGCGCTCAATTGCGCTCAACTCGAATCAACCGCATTCCCGCAGGAGGTCATGAAATGAAGATCGAACAAAGGCAACCAAAATCTGCCCCCGACGCCCCAATGGCGACATCTCCAGAAAACGCTGCACCGGTAGAAGAAGTCGAGGGGCTCCTCGACGTCGGATACGTGGCGGCAAAGCTGAAGGTGTGCAAGGCGACCGTGTACAAGATGGTCAAGGAAGGAGCGATCGAGGCCGTGCACCTCAATCGCCTGGTGCGCATCACGCCGAAAGGATACAAGCAGCTCCTTGAGAAGACATCAGGTAAGGGGCGCTGAGGGAATTCCAGTCCGCTGAACCTGCTCGCGAGCAGACAGGACTATTTGAACCATGACAGAAACCAACGCGACAGAGACCAAACACCAGGTGCCGATCCAAGACATCTACTCGCCTCATGAGGCAGCAGCCCTGCTCGGGATGAAGGTGAACCGGATCTGGGACCTCGCGAGGGGCGGAGACGACCCGTTCCCCCTGCGCAGGCTCTCCGGCATGAAGCGGGGATCGATCGTGTTCAGGGATGAGATGCTCGAATGGGCGCGGCGCAACTTCGGCCTCGTCTCGGACGGGCGGAAACGATGAGCGCAAGCGAGGATCGTGACAGCGACGGCGCGTTCCTCATCGTCCACCCGTTCATGTGGCGCGAGCTTGGGCTGAAGGGGGTTCAGCTGCTCGTGTTCGCGCGCGTCTACGGCTTCTGCAAGGGAGGCGGCAGCTTCTACGAGAGCCGGAGGAACACAGCGGCGTACCTGGGCATCTCGGAGCGCTCCGTCATACGCGCCATCGGCGAGCTGGCAGACGACGGACTCATCGCCGAGGACGAGCTCGCTTGGGCGCTGGACGGCTGCTCGACCCGGAGCTACCGGCTTGGACCCGCCGTGCTTCCTCCCAGCGATGACAAATTGGCACCCCCTGACACAGGTCGCATAAACGCTGCTACCTCAAGTGACAACCCGTCATCCGATGGGGTGAAAAGCTGGCACCTGATAAGTAAAGAAGAAAACAAAGGGTTCTAAAAAGAAAGGCAAGAGCGAATGAGCGACATGCAGAGACGGAGGGGCATGAAGGTGCTGACCTACTCGGAGGCGAAAGAGCAGGGGCTGGATGTTCCTACGCCTGATCCCATCGTATGCGAATGGTGCGGGAGCACCTTGGAGCCGATCGGCATGACGGGATTCCAGGGGGCGTTCCACTGGATAGGGGCCGAGCCATGCGGTTGCGACGGCGCGGCCAAGCAGCGGGAGGAGGAGGCCGAGCGAGAGGAGCTGGAGGCCAAGGCACGGCAGAGGGAGGCATTCGTGCGCTGCGGCGTCAAGCGCAGGTTCCTCGATGCGACGATCTGCCATGCCTCGCTCTCGAACTACCTCGACGGCTTCTCAGAAAGCCCCGGGGTCGGCCTGTACATATGCGGACCATCGAGGGCGGGAAAGACCTACTCGGCATCCGCGATTGCTATGGCATTCTGCGCGTCCGGATACCGGACGATCATCACCACATCCCTCTCGATGCTCGACGCGGTGAAGGCGAGCTTCGACGGCGATGCCAAGCACGGCATAGCCAGATTCGCCTCGTGCGACATCCTCATCGTCGATGACCTCGGCAAGGAGAACGCCAACTCATGGGTGATGACAACGCTGTTCCAGATCATCAATGAGCGCTACGAGGCGATGAGGCCGACGATAGTCACCTCCCAGTACATGCCCGACGAGCTTATGAGGCGCATGTCGCGCAACGGCGAGCGCGAAAGCGCCGTCGCGATCACCGAGAGGCTCAAGGAGACCTGCCGCCTCATACGCCTGCCCAGGCGGACAAATGTGAATCTGATGGAGGAAGTGCTTAGGGACGCTTAGGGACGCTTAACCGCAGGTCGACGTCGTCGTCGCTGCAACGTCTGGCCTATAAAGCACCTAAGCGGCGGGGATAGCAGACGCCAGCCGAAACGCAACGCAGACGAGAAACGGGCCGAGACAACCACGCGACCCCGCCGCGCCCTTCAGATCGAACGGCTGGAAACACAGAAGCAGAGGATGAGGAAATGTACAACATGGCACCGGCAACCCCGGAAGAGCAGAAGAGCCTTGAGGAGGCATGCCAGAAGAACGGCTGGCTCAAACGAGGCGGCTTTGCTTGGCAGGACGACCCATACCTTGAGGAGTACCCCTACGAGTTCGACAGGTGCTTCTCGATGGACGACCTCTCGGACTTCCTCAAGGCGGGCAACTGGGCGATCCGACAGGGCGTCATCTACGGCGACCTCGCCTTCATACAACAGGTCGACGGCGGCGACGAGTGGTGGACGCTCAAGCAGGACGGCCCCGACTGGGTGCCCTTCGAGTCGCTCAGCCTTCAGGCGATAGCCAAGGAGCGCTCGGAGCTCGTGCGCTATGTCGCCGGAATGCGGATCGCCACCGTCGACGAGTGCAAGCACCTCGACTACCTGCCGATAAGCGCAGGGCTTACCTGGGGTGGGAACGCCTTTCCCTACCTCGACGACGGCTCAGTCATAGCCAGGGGCGAGAACTTCCTCATGTCGGTGGAGGGCAACTACCTGGGCAAGATGCTCACCTTCAAGGGCATAGACCTGATCGACATCCCCGAGGAGGAGCAAGAGGGCATGACGCTCCTGCAGGCCATCAACGCCCAGCTCAAGGCGTACGAGGCGCAAACAAAAGAGCCCGCGACCCCGACCCTGGAGCAGCGCAGCCAGGAAGCGAGGCTCGCCGCTGAGCACCAAGGCAAAGCCGAACGCGCAAGCGATGCGCGCTCGAACGAGAGATAGACGAAGGAGGCAGGAAATGGCAAGCGATTTCGGAGACGAGTCGGGGGAGAAGCTCTTCGACTGGTTCCTCAGGATGGGCCAGGACATGAGCGAGGAGGCGCTCCGCGCCTCGGCCGAGAGGCTCAAAGGCGCGATCCAGAACCTTCGCGGGAACCTGGAAGACGCCGCCCCGCAGCAAGACGAGGAAGTGCGCGAGTTCGCGCGCCTCGACATGTCCGAGTTCGAGGAGCTCCCCGACTACGAGAGCCTAAAAGCGATCATCGGCGAGAGGCTCGACGATGCGGCCATCGAGCACGACTTCGCGAAGGTCGACGGCCACGACCACCTGGTGTTCCGCATCGCGGACGCGCCGGAGGTCGACGAGGTGTTCGCCGGGCTTGAGCAAGATGTGGATGCAGAGCTTGAGCGCGCCTGCGAGGCGCGCGAGATCGAGCTCACGGAGGCCCGCGACCAAGAGCCCCTTGAGGACAAGGCCAAGGCAGCCCGCGAGGCATCGAAGGCCGCCCATGAGGCGAAGGACGCCGCGCGCGAGGTCGAGCGGGTCGAGGTGAAGAGCCGATGAGGGCGGAGCTCTCGCTCATCGCAGCGCTCTCCGCCATCGCGTTCCTCGCAGGAGACGCCGCCACGGCCGTCCTCTTCGCCATGGGCAACTCGGAGGGCGACGTCGCAAGCGCCGCCCTGTCCATGGCGCAAAGCGGTACCCTGCTGTCCCTAGAGCCCCTGCCACTCGCCATAGGCGCGGCATGCGCCTGCGCGGTCTGGCTCGTATGGGTGCGCTGGTGGGAGCGTCGCGGCCGCTACCGCAAGGGCGAGGAGCACGGGTCGGCGCGCTGGGCGACGCAAAAGGAGATGGAGGCGTTCTCGGACAGGAAGGACGCCGACAACAACATCCTGCTCACCGAGCACGCCAAAATCCGCCTCATCGACAAGTCCCACGACCAGAGGACCGAGACGAACAACAACGTTCTCGTCATAGGCGGCCCCGGCACCGGCAAGACGCGCTACTTCGTGAAGCCCAACCTCATGCAGCTCAACGCCAACTACTTCATCACCGATCCCAAGGGCACGCTCATCCACGACATGGGGTGGGTGCTCGAAGACGCCGGATACGAGATCCGCACCTTCGACACCATCGACTTCACCCGGTCCCTCCACTTCAACCCCATCGAGTACATCAAGGGCGAGGCGGACACGCTCCGTTTCGTGGAATGCCTCATCCGCAACACCACAGGAGACGACCAGCACTCAGGCGACCCCTTCTGGGAGAACGCCGAGAAGCTCCTCTACACCGCGCTCATCTCGTACCTTCTGCTCCACTGCCCCGAGGAGGACCATAGCGTCCCAGGGCTGCTCTCGCTCTTGGCGCTCGCCGACGCGCGCGAGGACGACGAGGACTACATGAGCCCGCTCGACATGCTCTTCCACGAGATAGAGACCGGCGAGAGGCTCATGAGGGTGGCAGAGTCGAGCGGCTACGACATCTCATCGCGAGAGTTCCAGCCGGCATCGAGCGGCTATGCCTGGGTGAAGGTCGCGAAGCCCGTCCGTCCGGAGGACGACTTCGCGCTCGCGAGCTACAAGCAGTTCAAGGTGGCCGCCGGGAAGACCCTGAAGTCGATCATGGTCTCGTGCAACGTGCGCATGAAGCCCTTCGACATCGCCGAGATGAAGGAGCTGCTCGCCTACGACGAGATGGCGCTCGACCACCTGGGGGACGCGCGCGCCAAGGTGGCGGTCTTCTGCTCGATGTCGGACACGGACTCCACCTTCGACTTCGTCTTCGCGCTGCTCATGCAGCAGGCGCTCGACACCCTCTGCGAGGCGGCGCTCTCGCGCTTTTCGGGCGCTCTCCCCAGATGCGTGCACTTCGTGTTCGACGAGTTCGCAAACATAGGCACCATCCCAGACTTCGAGCGGATGATCACGGTGACTCGAAGCCGCAACATCGCGGTGTCCATGATCTGCCAGTCGCTCTCCCAGCTCGACGAGAACTACGGGGAGAACAACGCGGCGACCATCATGAACGCCTGCGACACGCTGCTCTACCTCGGGGGCAAGTCGGCGGACACAAACCAGAAGATCGCGGACATGATCGGCAAGCAGACAGTGGCCAACGTCTCCGTGAACGACTCGCGCGGCGCGAACCCCACCTACACGCACAACTACGGGCTCATCGAGCGCGACCTCATGCAAGCGAGCGAGGTGTCCCGCATGCCCCGCGACCAGGCGCTCGTCCTCATCAACGGCGCGCAGGCCTACCTGGACAAGAAATACCCGCTGGATGCGCACCCGAGGCGAGAGTCGCTTGAGGCCGCGAGCAAGCGCGGCGCATTCGACTTCAAGCGGTATCGCGCGCGGAGGGAGGGGATGCTCATGGGCGAGTGAGTAAGCTGCGGCAGGCTAAGCCTCCAAGTACCGGCAATGATTCCACGCACCACCGGTCGCCGCAGCCAATCAAGACGCAAAGGAGCGCATCGCGCCCTTCGCAACTACCAATTATACCCTCGCCCACAAGGGCCCCATTCCACTTCAGGGGCGCATGCGGGCAATCAAGACGCAAAGGACAAAGAACATGCTCGCAAACATCATCAGCCTGGTTTCCGGCTGCGTGACCTTCCTCGGCGGTTTCCTCGTCGTATGGGGCGCGGTAAGCCTGGGACTGGCGATCCGTGAACAGCAGGGAGGCAGCCAGATCGCCTCCGCAATTTCCACCATCGCGGGCGGCGCGATCATCATCGCCGCAGCGGTCTACTTCGGGATGCTAGACACATCCTGGCTCCCATCGTAGGGGCGTGGTCGCCATGTCACTGCAGATCCCCATACAGAAGGACATCGGCGAATACGAGGAGAAGATCGTCGGCAAGCTCTCCTTCCGCACGCTCGTGTGCGTGGCAGGAGGCTTCGGCTCGGCGATCCTCGTTGCAGCCCTATGCCACTTCTGGATAGGCATCGAGGTCGCAGACGCCGCATTCCCCGTCATGTGCGCATCGATCCCGTTCTGGCTCGCCGGTTTCTGGCGGCCCTTCGGCATGCACGCGGAGAAGTTCGCGCCGCTGCTCGCTAACCACCACCTGAAAGACCAGAAGCTGCTCTACTCGTGCCCCGCCGCCCCCGACCTCCAGAAGGCCGAGGCGGGTAGGCCCACAAGGCGCGCGAGAAGGGCAGCCCGACGCAAAGGAGCTGAAGGCAATGAGCCATCCCGATAAGAAGACATCTGATCCAAGGAAGCGAAAGGAAGAGAAGAAGGCGCTCAAGGGCAAGCGGAAGGCGGCTCGGAGCAAGGCCAAGTCGCATGCTGGCGCTGGGATGCTGCGCCAAATGATGGGTGGCTCATCGAACGCCGACCGCAGCAAGAAGGCGCACGAGGAGAAGGTCGCGGGCCAGAAGAGGGCGCGCGCCGCCGCGCGAGACATATCCTCCTTCATCGGCTACGACGCCATCTATCGCGACGGCATCGCCCAGGTCGAGGAGGGGCTCTTCTCCCAAACCGTCGAGTTCGCCGACATCTCCTACCAATCGGCGCGCAAGGAGAGCCAGCAGAACATCTTCACCGTGCTCTCCTCGCTCTACAACTACTTCGGCGCGGATTCCTCCGTGCAGCTCACCATAGCGAACGTCCCGATCCCCGACGAGGAGATCGGCAACAAGCGCTTCTTTCCGGAGTCCGGCCAGGACACGGCGAGATACGCCCGGGAGTACAACCAGATCTTGAACGACAAGATGCGCGAGGGCGTCTCGAACCTCACTCGCCACCGCTACCTCACCTACATGGTGGGAGCTGCCGACGTAGACGAGGCCGTACCGAAGCTCGCCCGAATCAAGGGTGACGTCACCGACACGCTCTCGCGCATCCGCTGCGAGGCGCACGCGCTCGACGGCACCGAGCGGCTGCGCGCGATCCAGTCGCAGCTGCGCCCACGATCGCCCTTCACCTTCTCATGGGACAAGATCAGCCCGAGATCGAACGTGCGCACCAAGGACCTCATCGCACCGGCGCTCATAGACTTCAAGCCGGACGGTCGCTCGGACATCTTCAAGGTCGACAAGACGTACGGCTGCGTGCTCTCGATCCGCACGTTCGGCTCGATGCTTGAGGACCACTACCTCGCCAACATCATCGACCTGCCGATGCCGCTCTCGGTGAACCTCCACATCCAGCCCATCGCCCAATCAGACGCGCTCGCGCTCGTGAAGCGCCAGCTGGACTGGATGGACAAGGAGATCATCGACGAGCAGATGAGCGCGATGAAGAAGGGCTACGACTACACGATCCTGCCGCCCGAGCTTCGGTACTCCAAGGAGGAGGCGGAAGAGCTCCTGGACTTCCTGCGCAACAAGAACGAGCGCCTCTTCGTATACACAGGGCTCGTCTACACCTACGCCGACACGGTGGAGGAGCTTGAGCGCCAGGTCGAGCAGATCATCTCGGTCGGGCAGGGCAACTCCCTCGGCATCGAGCCCCTCTACTACCGACAGCGTCAGGCGCTGAACTCGGTGCTGCCCTTGGGGCTGAACCACATAGACGTCACCCGCTACCTCACCACGGGCCAGATCGCCATGCAGATGCCCTTCGCCTCGTTAGAGCTCAACCAGGAGGGAGGCGGCTACTACGGGCAGTCCAAGCAGTCCGGCAACCTCGTCATCTGCAACCGCAAGAAGCTTGCGAGCCCCATGGGGTTCGTCTGCGGCAAGCCGGGCTCCGGCAAGTCGTTCTCGGTGAAACGCGAGATCACCAACACCGTGCTCGCATACCCCGACGACGAGATCATCATCTTCGACCCGGCCGGAGAGTACGGGAACCTCATCGAGGCCCTGGGAGGCGTGAACGTGCGGCTAGCGCCCGATGCCGACACGGCATTGAACCCCTTCGACCTCACCGACGTCGAGGGCCGCGCCGACGCCGCGCAGCTCGCGTTCAAAATCGATGCCTTCTTGGCCTTGTCCTCTGCCATGATGGCGGAGTCGTCAGAGGGGCTTCCCGAGGCGGACAAGTCCATCATCACGCGCTGCGTCGAGGCGGCGTACGCAAGGCATGCCGAAGACGGCGCGACTCCGACGCTCACCGACTTCCACGGGATACTGCTGGAGCAGCCCGAGGCCGAGGCGCGCGACATAGCCCTCCGCTACGAGCGCTACGTCACAGGGGCGCTCTCCTTCTTCAACCGGCAGTCCAACATCGGATTCGCGAACCGCATCACCAACATAGACCTGCACGACCTCTCCACCAACATGCGCGTCTTCGGAATGCTCACAGCTCTAGAGACCGTGAGGAACCGCATGTACGCGAACTTCGAGCGGGGGGTGACCACCTGGCTCTACATCGACGAGGTGCAATCGCTCTTCGGCCATCCCACCATCATCGACTACTTCGCGAAGTTCTGGGCGGAGGGGCGCAAGTTCAACCTCATCTGCACGGGCATCTCCCAGAACACCTCCCACATGCTCACCCATGAGCGCGCGCGGACGATGGTCCTCAACTCGGACTTCTGCCTGCTGCACAAGCAGGCGGCCCAGGACCTCGCATCGTGGGCGGAGATGCTCTCGCTCTCCGCTGCCGAGAAGGAGTACATCGACGAGTCGATCAAGGCAGGAGAAGGCCTTCTCGTGGCGGGAGGAGCGCGCGTGCCCATCCGGGACGACTTCCCCAAGGGCCTGCTCTACGACCTCTTCAACACCAAGCCGGAGGAAATCGCGCAGCTAAAGCGCGCCAAGGCCTTCAACGACAACGCCAGGAAGGGCGCTTGATCATATGGATGCAAAGGAGCTCGTACAGGACAGCAGCGCCATCTCAGACATCGTCACCGCACGCAAGGTCGATGCCGTGAGCGCAGGGATCGTCAAGGACGACGAGTCCCAGAAGCTCTCCGTGCTCACAAAGCGGGAAGACGCGCTCGGCGTGCGCACGCCGAGAAAGCGCGACAAAGCCAACAGGACAGCGCGCGCAAAGCAGGCTGTGCCTGCATCGAGTTCGGGCGCTGAACCCAAAGACCTCGAATCGTCCAACGAATACGCCGAGCCGACCGATGCGAAGGACAAAGCGCTGCGCGCCCGCCAGATCGCAATGCGGGAAGCAGTGTCCGAGCTCGACGACACCGACGAGTTCGAGGGTACCCAAGGCGCATACGATGCCGGGAGGACGACCAAGCGCGCAGCGAGCTATGCACGAAACGCACGCAAGAGCGATGCTGCAAGCGCTGCTGGCAAAGTCGAAGGATCCGCCAAGCGCGCAAGCGCCCTGGGTGCCAAGAAGTCAGGGGCTGCCAGGGCGTCAGGGGCGAGCGGCGCACAGGCGCAGGCGACGCGACACGCCGCAGCGCAAGCTGCGGGAACGGCCGTCAAGGCTTCCGCATCGACGTCTGGGAGCACGGCGGTCGCGGGCACGCTCGGTGGAAGCGGTCTCGCCGCAGCGGGCGGGGTCCTCTGCGGTGTCATCGCCTTCGTGCTCATAGCCCTCCTCGTGGGCCAGATGGTATCGGCGCTCTTCGGGTTCTGGGACGCCGAGGACAAGAAGCGCTCCATGGAGGGCCTTCCGCCCTACATCACCTACGAGATGGTCGAGGAGGCCATCCGCTGCCAGGAGGAGTACGGGCATCCCGCAGGCTGCACCATCGCCCAGATCATCGCGGAGTCCGGCCAGGGCGACTCCATGAGCCAACTCGCGACGCGCGACCACAACCTCTTCGGCATGAAATGGGCGGCGAGCTTCGCCTCCGCCCCCGAGGTCGCTGGCAAGGCGGGATGGTCCACCAAGGAGGAGTACTCGCCCGGCGAGATCACCACCATCACCGCGTACTTCACGGTGTTCAAGGGCGACGTCGAGTGCATACGCTTCCGCAGCCGCGTGTTCCTGCAGGCGTCCCACTACCGCAACAACGCGCTCATCCGCGAGGCGATATCGGAGAAGTCGTCCGACAAGATGGCAGAGGGCCTGAAGGACGCGGGCTGGGCCACGAGCTCAAGCTACGTGGAGAGCCTCAAATCCATCATGGACACCTACGACCTGCGCCGCTTCGACTCGATGAGCGCAGACGACCTTGAGCGCGGGGCGCTCTCGGGCGACGCGATCGTGCAGGCCGCCTACAGCCAGCTCGGAGTGCCCTACGTGTGGGGCGGCTCCACGCCGGGCGTAGGCCTCGACTGCTCGGGCCTCACGCAGTACTGCTACGCGAAGGCCGGCATCCAAATACCGAGGCAGTCGGAGGCCCAGGCCGCCTTCGGCAAGAAGGTCCCAATCTCGCAGGCGAGCCCGGGCGACATCCTCTGGAGGCCGGGGCACGTGGCCATATACATCGGAGGAGACCAGTACATCCACGAGCCGCACTCAGGTGCGGTCTGCACCATCGCAAGCGGCGCGTCGTACTTCACGAGCGCCATCAAGATCAGATAGGGAAAGGATCCAGACATGACAAGGAAGAACAAGATCATGGCAGCCGCAGCGGCGGTAGCGCTGCTCTTGCTCGTGGGGTCGGGCGTCGCGCGTTGCACCCTCGCGACCGAGGACATCCAGGAGGCAGAGAGCGCCGAGGCGGTGCTGCAGGAGGAGGCTGACGTCAAGGAAGAAGAGCAAGCCGAGGCTGCCGACATCGACGAGACCGCCGACATCGACGAGGTCTCCGGCCTCGCGGGCCTCGTCGGCACCTCATGGGTGGGAGCGGACGACCCGACGCTCACGCTCGCCATCGTCGACGGAGCGTTCGTCGAGGGCAAGGAGGGCAGCAACACCGTCACGTACTTCACCGTCGACTCCGAAGAGGAGTCAGACGGGGGCATCACGGCCACCGTCCTCGCCTCCAAGTCCATGACCGAGGCGGCGAGCCCCGTGCTCGTCACGGTACACGAGGCGGCGGGGCGCACCCTCATCGAAAGCGATGCCCTTGCCGCCAAATACGCCTCCGTTCAGACCGAGCCCAAGTCGCTCACCTTCACGGGCGTGACCAGCAAGCTCGAAGAGTCGCTCGGCGTCGACGCCGCGAAGGTCGAGGCCGCCGTCGCATCACGCGCCGCAGCGGTCTCGCCCGATGCCGCCCGCGCGATATGGGACGCCGAGGTGTGGATCGACTTCGCCAACAGCACCGCCACCACGAGCTTCACGCTCGACGACGGGGCGTCCACCATCGTGTCGGTGACGAGGAACGCCGACGGCTCCATCGAGGCGCTCTGATCGGCATGCAAAGGATCAAGTCACTGCCCCGCAACAGGGCCTTCCCATACGCGTTCGCGATCACGCTCGCCGTTCTCGCCGCGCTGCTCGTCCCCGCCCAGCCCGCCTGGGCGTCCATCGCAGACGACATCAACTCGTGGCTCTGCGGCGTGCTCCGCGACTGGTGCAACTGGATCTTCGGCGCGCAGACCGACGTAATGAGGTCCCTCGGTGCCGAGGGCGTGCTCTCCGCGCCCTTCGCGACCATGCTCACGACCGCAGGCGACGTGTCCATGTACGACATCGCGCGCGGAGTCTGGCAGGTCGCCATCGTGCCCATCGGCTGCGGCGTGCTCGGGCTCGTCTTCACCTTGAAGCTCATCGAGATATCGCAGCGCATGGACGGCAACCAGGCGATGCCGGGCGTGAAGGAGGTCGTGTTCCTGCTCGTATTCTTCGCCGTGTTCCTCTTCCTCATCCAGCACAGCTTCGACCTCATGGCCGCAATCTACGAGGTCGTGGGGCTCGCCATCGACCGCGTCGAGGCGCTCTTCGGCACGGGAGGGGCACTCGACATGGCTGCGGTGTCCGTCGTGACCACAGACGACGACCTCTCGGCGCTTCTCGCGCTGCTGGTCGTGGCGATCATCAGCTGGCTGGTGGTGCTGATCGCCTACATCGTCGCGCTCGTCGTCTGCTGGGCGCGCGCCATCCAGCTCTACATCATGGCGGC
Organism: Adlercreutzia sp.; assembly: GCF_056795635.1. Lineage (NCBI taxonomy): Bacteria > Bacillati > Actinomycetota > Coriobacteriia > Eggerthellales > Eggerthellaceae > Adlercreutzia > Adlercreutzia sp. Next base: position 151,592 of record NZ_JBQIIT010000004.1, read on the forward strand.
CTTCTCCCCGATACCGCTCGCGTTCCTCGGCTTCGACCAGACGCGCCAGATCGGCATCGGCTACCTCAAGAGCTTCGGGGCGGTCTGCATAGCGGGCCTCATCATCCTCGTGCTCCTCATCAGCTTCCCCGCGATCCTCGGCGGCATCGTCGCCGTGAACCCCGGTACCGGCACGCCGATAGACGCCATCGCGAACGGCCTCACCTACGCGCTGCAGTACCTCGCCATGTGCATCCTCCTCGTGCTCTCGCTCGTGAAGAGCGGAAGCTGGGCGCGCGACATCGTGAGCGGATTCTAGCGACATGCCCGGCCGAAAGGAGGTGGTGCCTATGGGCTAGGCGCATCAGCAGTACCACGGGCCATTCCACTAAAGGCCCGAAGAGACCAATCAAGACGTAAAGGAGCTTCACAAATGGAAGACAAGAAGCACGTGTACCTGACAATGCACGAGAAGTTCGTGCGGGAGGACATCTCCTACATCGACCAGAGGACCGGCGAGGAGAAGACCTTCAACTCGGTGACCCTGCCGAAGAACACCGTCATCGACGGAGTGGATGTCGGCTACTACCAGTTCAGCCCCTTGTTCGTGAACCCCTCACGCTTCAAGGGGGAGCACTTCCGCGACATCCCCCTCCTCGCGGAGCGGGAGGTGTGGCTCACCCGCACCCAGCTCGACGAGAACGGAGGCCCCGTCAAGGACGAGGGCGGGAAGGGCGTGAAGGACATCGTGAAGGTCATGCCCGCCGCCCTCAAGGAGGCAGTCGACAAGGGCCGCAAGGAGTTCCTCGCCTCCCTCGACGACAAGGCGAAGGACGCCCGCGAGGCGTCCCGGAACCAGGACCGCAGCGAGCGCGCTGCCGAGCCCGTCGCACGTTAGGGGGCATCATGGAAAAGACCATGGAAGCAGCGATGACATCGAAGGTGGTCAGGTGCGTCCTGGCCATCCTCATCGCGGCATCGACGGCCTTCGGGGCCGTCACCGCCTCGGGCGGCAAGGCCTTCGGGGCAGAGTCCGCCAACCTCACCGTCGGCGGCAAGATTCACTACGCCGGATACACCACGACGTGGATGTACGCCGACGGGGAGATCGCCTACTGCGGCAACCCGTCCGCAGCGACGCCGCCTGCGGGCAATTACTCCAAGTCGTCCATAAGCGCCCCGTCGGGAAGGAACGCCGAGACGGTAGCGGACCTCTGGTTCGGGTATGGGAGCCCGGGGTTCGACAAGAGCCTGTGGCCCTCCACGTGGTATGACGGGAGCGCGATGACGGATTCCCGCTACGCGGCGCTCGCGCACATCCTGCTCTCGGACACGTTCTCCTCTAACGGCGACTATGCGCTCTTCGGCTGCAATGCGGAGTTCAAGTCCTGGTGCCGTCAGAACGTGATCGGCTTCGACTCGTCGGGCAATATGTGCAACGCCAACGCGACGGGCCGACTGATCGCGGCGCGCCAGGGCGAGGTGCCGAAGAACTTCGAGGCGTTCATGCTCTATACGGGGGCCGGGAACCAGCTCATCCTCTCGTTCAAGTACATTCCCTACGGCGAGATCGACCTCGTGAAGGTGACCGAGAACCCCTCCATGTGCGAGGGAAACCCGCTCTACTCGCTCGAGGGAGCGGAATACACGGTCTACTCAAACGAGGGCCTCACCGAGAAGGCGGGCGTCATCGTCACCGACAAGCAGGGCTACGGCAAGCTCGGCGAGCTCTTCGAGGGCGACTACTGGGTCATGGAGACCAAGCGCGCTCCGGGGCATGCCCTCGACCCAACCGTCTACAAGACGCACGTGACCCCCGATGAGACCACGCGCGTGAACACGCGCACCGTCTCGGACATCGCCCAGTCAGATCCGGTCGGCATGCTCGTCGGCAAGATAGACGGCCAGACCGGAGAGTCCGTCGCGCAAGGTGACGCAACGCTCGAAGGCGCGCTCTTCACGGTGCGCTATTACGCTGGAGACTACTCGACGGCACAGGCCGCAGAGGCATCGGGCGAGCCTGCGCGCACCTGGGTGTTCGAGACCGATGCCGATGGGTTCGCATACTACGCGGAGGAGTACAAGCACTCCGGCGACGCCCTCTTCTACCAGACCAACGGCGACGCCTCCATCCCGCTCGGCACCATCCTGATCCAGGAGACGCGAGCGCCGCAAGGCTACAACCTAGATGACGGCCACGGCGGGGACCCGAAGGTCTTCTGCGTACGCATAACCGAGGGAGGTGCCCAGGGCGAGAGCGTCTACACCTACAACTCGCCCCAGATCCCCGACCGCGTGAAGCACGGAGACTTCCGCCTCGTCAAGGAGGTCTCGACCACGGTCTACTCCGAGCCCGACGGGGACATGCCCCAAGAGGTCAACCGCTACCTGGTGCCGGGCGTGAAGTTCGAGCTCTACAACGCATCCGAGCATGCGGTGGTCTCTCCCGAGACGGGCAAGCTCGTCGAGCCGGGCAACCGCGTATGCACGATCGTCACCGACGACAACGGCCTCGCGACCACGCTCGACGACCACGCCAAGGTCAACGGCTGGAGCAAGCCGGCAGACTGGACGGGGGCGCTGGCCTACGGCACCTACACCGTGCACGAGGTCATCCCCGAGCACGTCGCCGAGGCGTTCAAGGCCAAATGGGGCAAGGACCTGATCGCCGTGCCCGATTGGAAGACGATCATCTCCGAGGAGGGCCAGTACGACCCGCCCCAGCTCGTGAACAACCACATCCCGCAGACGCCGCTCAAGATCGAGAAGGTCGATGCCGAGACCGGCAAGCGCATCCCGCTGCCCTGCAGCTTCCAGCTCCTCGACGCGAACGGCGACCTCGTAACCTACACCTCGCACTATCCCGACACCCAGGTGCTCGACACCTGGACCGCGAACGAGCGCGGCGAGCTGACGCTGCCCATGCTCCTTGAGCAGGGCGACTACACGCTCGTCGAGGTCGAGGCACCTTTCGGATATGTGAAGGAGCTTGAGGGTAAGGTCTTCACGGTGGGAGCCGAGTACAAAGGCTGGGACGACCCGCTCGTCGTAGAGTTCTCGGACATGCCCCAGAAGGCGACCATCACGGTAGCCAAATCTGACGGGTGGACGGGAGAGCCGGTCGAGGAGTCCGTCTACATCGTGAAGGCGGCGGAGGCCATCATCACGCCCGACGGCACCGTGCGCGCCACCGAAGGCGAGATCGTCGCCACGCTCACGACCGGCGCGGATGGAAAGGCCACGAGCCCTGAGCTCTACCTCGGCACCTACACGGTCTACGAGGCGAAGGCCACCGACGGCTACGCGCTCGACGTGGCCGAGAAGACCGTCGTGCTCGACTATGCAGGCCAGGACGTCGCGGTATACGACCACGAGGAAGCCGTCACCGACCTTCCCACCGACCCCGAGCTATTGAAGGTCGACGCGCTCGACCACGATGCGGCGCTCGCTGGCGCTAAGTTCCACATCTGGAACGACGAGGGCACCTTCGACGAGGAGCTGGTGACCGACGAGGAGGGCAAGATATCGCTCGCCTACGCCAAGCACGGAAGCTACCACATCCAAGAGGTCGAGGCACCCGAGGGCTACGCCATCACCGACGTCGACGAGGAGGGCAACCCGACCGTCGTCGATTTCAAGGTGAACGACCAGGGCATGATCGAATGGGACGACACCGGCTCGATGGCTCAGGCCTACACCTTCGAGCTAGAGAACATGCCGAAGACCATGAAGACCACGGCCACTGACCCCGAGAACGGGGCTCATGAGACCCAGGCGCGGGATGACCTCACCATCGTCGACACGATCGAATACACCGGGCTCGTCCCCGGAAACGAATACACCGCGACAGGCGTCCTCATGGACAAGGCAACAGGCGAGCCTGCAACGGACGACGATGGCAAAGGGATCACGGCATCCTCCACCTTCGTAGCCGAGGATTCTTGCGGAACGGTGGACGTTACCTTCACGTTCAAGGGCGCGAGCCTTGCTGGCAAGTCGCTCGTCGCGTTCGAGACCATGGTGTTCGAGGGCGTCGAGTACATGGTCCACGCAGACATCGACGATGTGGACCAGACCGTCGCCGTGGTGGACATCGCCACGCAGGCGCGCGACGGCATAACGGACACGAGCGAGGGCACTTGCACCGAGAACGGCGTCCTCATCGACACAGTGGCCTACACGGGTCTCACTCCGGGCAAGGAGTATCGCATCTTCACCACCCTCATGGAGAAGGCGTCGGGAGCCGCACTGACAGGGGATGACGGTTTGCCGAGGGTCGGCATGACCACGTTCACCCCCGAGACGCCCAACGGCACCATCGACATCACCGTCAGCCTCGACACGCGCGAGCTAGCAGGCAAATCGATCGTCTTCTTCGAGAAGCTGACCGATGAGAGCGAAACCATCATCGCTGTCCACGAGGACATAGACGACGAGGGGCAGACCGTGACCTTCCCCGAGGAGGTGCCCGAGCCCGAATCGCCCGGCAAGGGTTATCCCAAGACAGGCGGCTTCGCTGAAGTCGACCCTGTGGCCGCAAGCCTCCTCGTCATCGCCATCTGCGGCTGCGCCGGAGCGGGATATGCCTATATTCGCCGCTCCCGCAACACGGCAAAGGCCATAGACGCGCTCGAAAAGGAGGTCATCGAGAGCGCGGACGAATCTTAGCTCGCAGCTAAGGAACATCGCTGTCGGCGAACCTTAGCTGGCAGCTAATCCCCAAAGGAGCGGGCCTTCCGATCGGCCCGCTCCTGTTGCATAGGAGAAGGATATGAAGAAGCTGAAGAAGTTAACGGGCGTGCTCAGCGTAATCCTCCTGAGCGTCGCCTTCGCGGCGCTTGTTACCTACGTCACGGCACCGGAGGACGAGCGCGCCGAACTGGCTGGGATTATCGCGAGTTCCGAGAATGCGGACCGGGTGCGCCAGATCGACTGGGAGTCCCTTCCGCCCGAGGTCGTCGCTTGGGTCGAGGTTCCAGGGACGTCAATCGACGAACCCGTCGTTCAGGCAAGCCCCGACGAGCCCAACGCATACCTGTATCGGGATGCGCTAGGGCAGGGCGCTTACGGCACGCCCTACATAGACAGCGAGTGCTCGCTAGACTCGTCTTTCGTCATGGTCTACGGCCACCACATGTCGGACGGCTCTGCCTTCGCCGACTTCGCAAACTTCATCGACGAGGCTTATGCGCAAGAGCACGATGAGATAATCATCTACCAACGCGGCGGCGAGACCCTTCATCTTGCGCCCATCGCCATTGATGTTGTGAATGCCAGCCGCGAATCGCTGAGGATTGATCAAGGCGTAGCTCCCGCAGAGCGCATCGCTGAGTCAGATTTGATTTTGTGCGACCCGGGCGAAGCAGAGCAGCTCTTCGCATTCACGACCTGCTCATATCAGACCTGGAACTCAAGAACGACGGTCTATGCTATAGAACATAGCCGACTTTCCCAACAGCGATGACCCCACGGCGAGGAAGCGTTATGGCGGGTTTCGGCCCTTCGGACATCTCAATCTCAGCATAGCTTGGGGCGAAGGCATCTAGGGCGGGTCGCTCGAACGCGAACCGGTCATACTCGAAGACGTCCAGCCCTATCTCGCTCAAGACCGAGTCGGGAAGCTCGTAGTCTTGGTCGACAAGCCCAAAGAACGTGGCACCGTGCTCCACGGAGAACGATATGAACGCTTGCTTTCCGGCTTGGTACGTGAGGCCACCAACAGCCGAGCCAACAAAGCTCCCAAGCATGTAACCAAGTGCGGGAATGGGGCATGCTGCCTGCCCCAACATTCCCGATGCAAGGGCGCAGGAAGCGATGAATGTATCGTTCAAAATGGCATCGGCGTAAGATCGTTGATCCATCTCGCCATGAGCCATCCTGATGCCGTTCTTCAAAGCGTTGAATGCGATCACGGTGGCGCTTGCGATCACTGCAGAGGGAAGCCCTACAAGGGACTCGCCGAGCTTTCCCGATTGAGCCATGTCGGTCAGAGCAGCGGTAAGTGCACCCGTCACGAATGCTGAACCACCTGCAGCCACCGTGTCTGCGCCGTCTTCCTGCAAGCGACCGAGATCGATAGACCCTTCTTGTGCAAGCTCTTGGATAGATTCAATGATGGTAGGGGCCGCCTGCAACAATGCTGCGATCGCGGCTGCAGAGAGTCCCGCCTTGAGGGATGCCTTGGCGATGTGCTTCGCCTCCATCAGCTGATCGGCTGAAATGCCATGATTCCCAAGATCGAGCGAACCCTCTTTCGACTCCCTCGCGAGCCGCTTCGATTCCTCGCGCGAGAGCCCTTTGGAGGAGATCCCGTCCCTATCGGAGACGGTGCTGGTGAGCTTTTCCTTCGTTTCGGAGTAGTGCCTCACTTCATCTGGCCGCACAACGGATTCCTTGACGATCCTCTGGTCGAGGAATGCATCTGCTTCGGCCAATTGACCATCGGGGATTAGCCTCCCCATTCCATCGTAGATGGGGTCCGACCCCGTTGCTCCATCGGATGCAAGAGCCTTTATAGCCCCGGAGCTTGTATGGGGATTGCGAGATGCCTCTTCTAGGGAAACGGCTTGCGCCCTGGCGCTTTTTGCGCCATCCGCGTAGTACTTGATCTGAAATGCCTCGCCGGTATCCAATACGACATCGGGAGAAGCGAAGGTGTTGACACGTGGCACGTACGCACGATTGGACGAGTCGTTGAGTATCGCGTCGATGTTGAAGGTGTCGGCATGGTAGAACTCGGCGATGTCGCCGCTCAGCGTCTCAACGGTTTTGTTCGTGCCAAGTTCTGCGATCTCGCGATAGAGCTTTCCTATCTCACGGTCTATTGCTTCTATGCGCGCTGACTCGGTCAGTGCGGCAAGCTGTGCGCCAGCAGTCCTGGCATAGAACTCATAGCCGTCTTTGAACCCGTCGCTCATCTCACGCCCAAGAACGCCGGAAGAGCATCCATGTAAACGATGAGCGAGAGAAGGGAGTATTGCTGATCCTTCGCCTTGCCCGCTTGAAGCAGATCGCCTCCGAAGTTCAGAGCCTGGCCAGCTGCGCCTACAACGGTCTTCCCGTGCATTGCAACTGCGGAAGCTACGCCAAGAACCGGAGAAAGAAAGCCTAGCGGCACAGGCAGGAAATCAATCGGCTTGACCTCTTCTGTCGTCTTGCCAACATTCGAAGCTTCCTCGGGGCTGAAATGCAGATCCAGCTCCTTCTCGAAGCTCTTGCCATACTTCGCGCACAGCTCTTTGAAGTGCTCGTAATTGTCCTTGTTAAGCGAGTTGTCGGCTACTCGCATGAAAGCCTGCGTGCCGAGCCATCCATAGCTCATGCCTAATTCGTCGAATCTCACGTCCATGTTGCAACGCGCTTCCTTGGCGGCATTGGTATCTCCGATGAACAGGATGTGGTTAGAGGAGTTCAGCTTCTTCATGTTGTCGAGGTAGTGCTTCTCGTCCCAGACGACGGCATCGACACTGCCGTCCCTCGTTCCCACGATTTCGTCGCCCTCGTCGTCGAAAGCGCTTATCAGCTGCTGGATGTAAGTTGCGTACTTCCTGTCGGAATCACCGCAAACGATTATCAGAGACTTCCTCATAGATCCTCCTAAAACTTGGATACTATTTTAAGGCCTCGATTTGCTTAAACCGCCCGAGTTGGAAGCTAACCGGGCTTCAGGCATCAATTCCACACCTGCTCGTAGCGCCTCCACGCCTTGACAGGCTTGCCGCCATCTTCCTTGTAGGGAGAATAGAAAACGAGCAGGTCGTCATACAGCCGCGCGTACCACCAGTTGCGGAACCTGCCGTTCTCGTGACTGAACACCTCCCTGAACATGATTTCCGGGGTCAGGAGGTCGTGGCCGTCCGGCATGTCTTCAAAGAAGGCGTACTCGGGGCATTCGTCTCTTTCGTTCCTCCAAGTGAAGTGACGGTCTACCTCGTTGAACAAAAGGTTGTTGTAGCAGATTCCCTCCGCATGCTCGGCTTCGAGGTCGGAGAGTGTGAGAGTATCTACGTCGATGCGCTTCATGTACCTCGTCACGGATGCGCCGTCCTCGAAGAACAGCATCCTGTCGCATATGTCGCATTTCCAGATCTCGGTGGCCAGGTCGCTGTACTGGATATCGAAGAAAGCCTTTGATTCCCAGTTTTCCTTCAGCATCGCATCAGCCATGAAATAGTATTCGACCTCGTCACCGTCGGAGGTGTTCGAGATGCACCCTCCGCAAGGGCACCCTATTCTCGCCATTCGCAGCTCCTCTTTTTCGGATAAGGAATCATGCTGCCATGTTAGCCTTCTGCCACATGCGGGGGTGTCCCATGAACGCGCAAGCTCGGGAAGCTTCAGCGGATATAATCGTTTCGATCGAATCTCTAGGGAAAGGCTAGCATGAACAACAACCATGGATGCTGTTGGTGGGTCTTCGTGATCGCTCTGGGCATCGCCTTCGGGCTTGCCCTGTTCGCATTCTGCGGATAGCGCATGCAGCCTTCTGACATGGGGCAGGAGGACTCTCGCCGCAACGGCCTAAGGAAGTTTGTCGTGGCCACCTGCTCTCAGCTCCACCACAACGCCAAGCTGTCGGGACGATACCTTGCTCTGGACTCTTCTACTCTCGTTATCTGCTTTGTCCTTTTTGAGGCGAACGAGCTCCTAATAAAGCCATGGTATTCATCCCCAGATGGCGATCTGGTGGGCTACTTGCTCCAATGCCATGCGAACGACTTCCTAGGCGGAACCGCCTTCCTCGCTTATACCAATCTCTTGATAGACCTCGTCAAGCCGGACGTCAGGTTCAAGCGCTTGCCGACGATGCTCGTTTTCATTCTTCTGTGCGGCCTCTTCTGGGAGCTCGTTGTCCCTGCTTTCCTGGCTGACAGCGTCGGCGATCCCTTTGATCTCATTGCCTACATGCTAGGAGGATGTCTCTATTGGGCCCTCAGCATGGCTGCCGGAAGGGACCGAAGCGCTGAGCGAAGATAGCGGGGCTACGAATACGGGCGGGGACGCAAGGTGCGTCCCCGCCCGCAATGGAGGCCATGTACGGCTTGCAGCATAGACCTAGGCTAGAAGACGATGATCTCCTCCTTCCAGCTCTCGGGGAACGCTCTCATGACCTTCATAATCTCTTCCCTCATAACATCTGCGAGCATATGGCTCATGTGGTAGTCGCTTGATGACTCGTCGACGTATCCAAGGGATTGCTCCACTCCGGCAAAAACCCTCAGCGCCGACCCTATCGTATCCTGCAGCTTCAATGCCTCTTCATCTGTCATAGTTCTTCTCCTTTCTCTTCGAGGCGTCTGGCCATTGTCCGGCTATGGCCTGAAATTGCTGCAGCCTATATGCATCATTCCCAATGCCCTCCGACGACGCGGGTCTCCCAGTGGCCCTCTGCGGGATGGCTGACTGTGTTGTAGCCGGTGACCTCTCGACGCACCTCGCTGTGGTGCCCCGAGCCTTCTCCTGCGATCATATGGGCCTTGCCGTGCGCCGACGTGTTGCCCGTGATGTCCTGTCCGCAGATGTTGCAGATGGACACCTCCTTCGTGCCGTAGACGGGCACCTGCTCCGACCATGCGGCCTTGTCCTCAACCCAGACCTGCTCGGTGTCCTCAACCCACTTCTTCTGCTGTGCGGGCGCTTGGTCGGAACCCGCAGAGTAGGCGCTTCCCGTGTTCTGCGAGGGGCCACCGGGGTCGCCGGTGCCACCTGACGCCTGTGCTCGATCTGCGATTCCTGGCTCCGGCGAAGGCCCCGAAGGCGCGTCCCCGCTATCGGGTTCTGCGTCCTCGGCCTCCTGAGGATTCGACTCAGACGCCTCATTGTCCTCGTTTCCCTGCTCCGGGAGCTCGATCCCTCGCGCCTCGCCGATGATGCCTGCAGCCGCGTCTCCGACGGCTTTCACGGCCCCGGCCTCACTTGAGAGCGTGGCTGCCGAGCAAGCCGCCAAGCCTGCGACCAGGACGGCAAGCAGGAGCGTTGCGACAATAGCGGCAACCCTGCACGTGCTTACGCCTTTGAGCTTATCGAGGATCTTGTTCATATCAACCACTCCCTACATGAATCGGAATACTGCCTTGATCGGGAAACGCACGAAGCTACCAACCAGCCTCATCGAGATCACCCCATTCCTCGTCCATCTCGTCCTCTGCGACCTCCTCGGCCCCGAGCAACATCACCTTCGTTGCAACCTGCCTCGGGATTCCTGGAACGCACGGCTCCATCTCGCCAGTCGTCTTCTGCAGATAGAGGTAGAGCTCGCGGATGCGCTCGTGAAGCCCCTTGGACGATGAGCCGATGCACTCGTATGCCTTCTCGTCGAAGCTCTGGAGGTCCACGAGCTCCCCGAGCACCCGCTTGACGATCGCCTCTCCGTCCACCACGACGAGCTCCACGTGGTCGAGCTCCTCGGACGATGCGAGCAGGAAGCGCCACCCTTTGGTGCGTCGCGCAACCGGCACTTCTCCTTCGGTGGCCTCCTTCTTGAACGCCTCGTCTGCGAGGTAGCTGTGCGCTGCCAGCCAAAGGCCGTCGAATGCCATGTCGTCGAACCTCACCTCGAAGTTGGTGAGCATGTTCTGCTTGCCGAGGGGCATCGCTTGGGTGAACGTGGACGTGTCGAACACGTCGAGTCGCTTGTCGTCGTATGTGATCTTGACTATCATCGCTCGCCCCTCTCTCGGTAGCGCATGCGCTCCGCCTCCTGCGCCCTCTGCCTTTGGGCCTCTCCCTGGCCGCCCCGCCTGCGGGTAGCTATCGGTGCTGGTTCGTTGCTTCCCTCGCGCCAGGTCATGAGCCGGTTCTCGGCCACGTACACCCTCGCCTCGGCCAGTCGCCTGAAGCCCTCGGAGTCCTCGTGGCCGCGCCTCGTGAGCGTCGCGATCCTCTTGTCGAAGTCCTCCATGTAGCGGACGTCGAACTTGGCGCACGTCTCAAGCACGGCGGAGAGTCGGCTCAGGTCCTGAAGGTCGTTCAGCTCGAACGCCTCGGCTGCGCGATGCCTGATCTCTCGCCCCGACCTTGCTTCTGGACGATACGAGGACTGGCGCTCGAAGCGGCTGCGGAGCATCTGCTTGCCGAACGTGTAGCCGAGCCTCTCGCCGGACACCCTTCGCGTGGGCTGGTCGGCCAACGCGAATATCCAGTCGTCCCGCCTGGCGCTGGCGGAGTTGTCGGACACCTCTAAGCCGAGGCGGTCGAGGGCCTCCAGAAACTCCGCCTCGGTTCGGGAGGTGTTCTTCGCCAATGCCACCCGCGCGCGTATGTCTCCCACCCAGGAGTAGCTGCCCTCGCGCATGAGCTCGCGCTCGGCGCGCCCGAAGTAGACCCCCTGGCGACTTCGCGGCCTGCCCTCGTCGCGGCTTCTCTCGCCGCGATCCGGCATCACGTTGGAGAGCCCCGTGAGCCCCCGCTCCCGTGCCATGTCCTGTAAGTCACGGTTCAGGTCCTCGGGATGGTCGGTGTGGAGCCGGTATCCCGTCTTGAGGTTGACGTTGTTGACCACGACGTGGGCGTGCGGAATGTTCCCCTCGTTGTCGTCGTGGTAGACGATGGCGACCTCGTGTGAGCCGAAGTGCTTCGCCGCCCATGCCTGCGAGAGCTCGCGGAGCTGGGCCATGCTTATAGCGTCCTCCGGGTCGGGCGAGATCACGAAGTGCTTGAACGTTCTCGCCCGCATGCCCTTCCAGGGGGCGTCGGTGCCGTAGGCCCTGCGCGTGGCATCCATCTCGGCGTCCCACTCGACTTGAAGGGGCGCGCCGCCCCGGTCCTCCGTGATCCACTCCTCTACGGGCAGGTTCAGGAAGTCCCGGCCGAGCGCGCGCCCGTCCTTCTCCAGGTAGTTGCGGATACCCCCGGTGCCGCCGTGCCCGGATATGACCTTCAGGATCGGCATGGTCACTCCTGGACGAGCTGCTTGCTCTGCAGCTCTGCGATCTCGTAGACGATGCGCTGGGCGTTGTCGTTGACGTCGATGAGCGCGCACTCGATGCTCTCGGCCTTCCCGTCGAGGATGTCTGAGCTCGCCTTGCCGTGCGCCACGTAGTAGTTGATGGAGTTCATGGCGTGGACGGCCTGGTTGTAGTGGTAGCCCCAGCGGGTGAGCTCCTTGGAGATCCTCGCGAGCGACTTGCGGTCGAGGACGAGGCACGACACGTCCTCCGCATGCTCGCCCTCGGTGACTACGGGGATTCGGATCAGGTAGCGCAGGTACTTCGATTTCGAGAGCTCCGCCTCTCGGCAGCGCTCCACGAGCTTCTGGTAGTCGTCCTCGGCGAGGCGGAAGCTCAGGGTATGGGTCTTGTTGGTATCGGTCATGATGATTCTCCTAACCATCGGAAGTCTCTAGGTCTTCAGGGGCGCGGGGGATCCCCCGCCGGGCATTGAGCCTCGAAGCGACGCTTCGTGAGCATCGAGGCTGCCCGCCTGGTTCATCCCCCGGAGTCGCCGGAGCCGAGCCCCTCAATTGCTCGGCGACAAAGCTGATCGAACGCCTCCGGGGGCAAGTGCCATGGCGATGGAATGGAAATGTAATACGCCATGGGCTACTTGCTGGATTTCGCGTCTGAGCGCCGATAATCCCCGAGGTGGGGACTTATCCCACCAACTTGGCGATGCGGGCGCTCAAACGCTTGATCTCGGCGACGGCCTTCCGGTCGGCGCCGCTCACCTCGCCGAGGTGCGAGGCGGCGTACGACCTGAGGTCGTCGAGGATCCGCACGAGCCTCCTGTCCGCCTCCTCCTCGACGCCGAGCTTCTCCTTGAGGTAGTCGGTGGTCTCCTTCTTGTTCAGCCCGGCAGGGCGTCCCGCGAACAGGCGCGCCTGCTTCTCCTTCGGGAGGTCCTTCAGCATGTCGACGCTCGACGCCGAGAGCCTGCCTTCGTCGGCCTCCTGCGCCCAGTGGCGCGAGAGGCTCTCGTTGATGACCTTCGCGAGCTTCTCCTCGCGCCTGATGGTCTTGGGCGACACGGTGCGGCCGGTCTGCTCGTATACCATCGAGGCCTTGATGTCGGCCGTGCGCATGCCCTTGAGGTCCGGGTTCTCCGCGCGCAGGCGCTCCGCCTCAAGCCCGAGCGCCTCCGTCGCCCGGGCGCGCTCGGTGACGGTAAGGGCCCGGACGAAGTAGTTCGCTGTGTGGAGGAGCGTCACCGCCTGGGAGTCGGTGAGCCCCTCCACGACGCGGCACGGGATCCTCGCGAAGGAGTCGTCCCCGGAGGCGAGGAGGCGGTACGCTTCGAGCCGGCGGTGCCCCGAGATCATCTGCCAGCGCCCGTCGTCGAGCTTGCGCACGAGGGGGATGTCGGTGAGGCCGTCCTTCTCTATCGAGCGGGCGAGGTTGGCGATGGACCTCTCGTCCATGGAATAGGCGATGTTGGCGGGGTGCCCCTCGATGGCGCCGACGTCGATCTCCACGATGGGGAACCTCTCCCGGGTGAGGGAGGACTCGTCGAGGAGGCCAGAGATGGAGAAGCCGGATGCGACGTCACTAGGCGAGCTCATGGAAAACCTCCTCGGCAAGCGCGGCATAGTCCTTGGCAGGTCGGCTCCCCGGCTCGAAAGAGGTGACCGGCTGCCACTGCCAGCTGCCCTCGCAGACCTTGGAGGATGCGTGGATGACGGTGTCGAACATGACGTCCGGGAAGTACCTGTCGAGGACCTCGGCTCCCGTGCGCTCCGCGTTCGTCATGCGCCCCGGGACGCAGGTGCGAAGGATTCGGAACTTGGGGCGCGGGAGGCGGAGCGCCTCCGTGATCGCCCTCGTCGCCTCCACGGTGAGCGCCGTGCCCCGCATGACGGTCGAGTCGAGCTTCACCGGGATAATGATGATGCCGTCCTCTGCTGCCGCCAGGTATGCGTTGAACGCGAGGCGCTTCAGCACGGGAGAGCAGTCGATGATCGCGATATCGAAGTCCTCCGCCGCGTCATCGAGGGCGAACTTCAGCCTCTGCTCGCGCAGCAGGAGCTCGTTCTGGTCGACGAGCTCGATCACCGAGGGGATGACCGACAGGCCAGTGCCCCCGCACGGGTAGGCGATGTCGGCCACGGACGCCCCCTCGTACAGGAGCTCGACCGAAGTGCGGCCCTCAGACCTCGCCTTGTCGTAGAGCCCGTAGTAGTCGGTGGCGGATGCCTGCGGGTCGAGGTCGATGAGCAGGACCCGCTTGTCCCGGGAGGCGTAGATAGCGGCGAGGTTCACCGCCGTGGTGGTCTTTCCCACGCCTCCCTTGTAGTTGGATATGGCGATAGTGCGCATGAAGGCTCCTTCCTGCTTGCGTCTTGACCGGGGGCGCCCCCGGAGGTGGAATGGGGCGCCCGCGATTTGTATTACACTGCCAGTATAGCACAGAACAGCACAGTATTGTGCTGTTCTGTGAGATTCAGCCGATCTACCACCACGCGTGGTAGAAGAGCTCGTCCCATTCGTCGACCTTCTCAAGCGCCCGATTGACAATCTCGATCGTCTCGTCGAGGGTCTCGAAGTAGTCGGAGTCGAAGGCCTGGCCGCCGAAGAAGAAGCCGTCCTCGCGGGGCATGACCCTCGCGGCGCAGCTCGGGTCGTCGAGGACCTTCCGGCAGTCGCTCATGAGGCAGATGAGGTCGCCTCGGCACACCGGGTAAAGCTCGCAGTTCTCGATGTAGCCGTCTGATGTGTTGCGCTCGAACCATCCGTGCACGTGGTTGGCCTTGCGCCAATAGCCAAGAAGCTCGCATCCGTCGGTACCGGGGCGGTTCTTGGTGAGGTACATGTCGAGTCCCATGATGTGAATCCTTTCGCTTGGTTGGTAGGCCCGGACCCCCGCCCGGGCTTGCGCCCGAGCGGGACCGGGGTTCCTCCGTAGGAGGATGTCAGGAGGTCGTCACTCCTCCTCGGAGTCGATGTCGCATCCGGCGGACATGGCGTTGATGTGATGGCGGATCATCGCTCGGTCGGGGCTTACGAGGATGAGGGCGATGACGTCGAACCTGACCGGGCAGTCGACGCACTCCGTCTCGTTGCTGGAGAGCCAGTCGATCGCGAAGGCTTCGAGCTCCTCGCGGGTCGCGGTGCTCTCGGGGAATCCCTTGTCCTTCGCCTTGCGGCTCTTGACGGTTACGAAGACGATGGCGTTGTCTTCCTTGGCGATGATGCCCACCGGGCCCTCCCCGTCGTTGGCCTTCCAGGTGCGCTCGATAATCTCGTAGCCTCTGCGGATGAGGAACATCTCGGACGCCTCGAAAGCCCTGCTTGTGAACTTGTCCATTTCTACGACCTCCTGTTGCTATCGGCTCGCCCCTTTGGCTTGCCTTGTGAGATCGCGGACGCGCGGGTTCGCGTCCTGCGCAAGGGTTCAAAGCGAAGCGGCACGTGGGAAAATCCTCCTCGCCGTGGTAGTTTTCGGATTTGTTTTGGAGGCCATGGAAGACGCCTCTTCCTGCAAAAGAAATCGGAAAAGTATCGCGGCCCTTGCGGAGGCCAAGCGGTTCCGTGCGAACGTGCGTCGAATAAGGGAAGACCAAGGGAGCGCCGTACAGAAGGTCGGAAAATAATGGTCAGCCATGCGGGCATGGGCATCGAGGATGATTGCCGCACGGTGGGAGAGTTTGTGCGCCCATGGGACACCCGGAGGCTAGGACACGGATTATCGCCTAGAATGGACAATAGCGCTTTTGTATTACCTCAAGGCGCGAGGAATCGAGGGAATCCCATGTCGAACAACCCGAAGGCGAAGCTCAAGACTCTCTACGTGATGCGCATCCTCCAGGACGAGACGGATGCCGAGCACGGTCTGTCGTTGCGCCAGATCATAGAGCGCCTGAACGACTACGGAATACAGGCTGAGCGCAAAGGCCTCTACCGCGACATCGAGGCGTTGCGTGAGTTCGGCTTCGACATACAGACGTATCAGAGGAACCCCGTGCAGTACGCTATCGCGAGCAGGGACTTCACATTGTCGGAGCTGATGCTTTTGGTTGACGCTGTGGAGTCGTGCAAGTTCCTCACCAAGAGGCAGTCCCGGGCGCTCACGACGAACCTGAAGCTTCTCGCGAGCGACCACGAGCGCGCGCTGCTCGACCGCCGCATCCACGTCCCCGGGAGGATCACCTCCAAGCGCGACAGCGTGTTTCAGGACATCGACACGCTCCATGACGCAATGAGGCTCCAGAAGAAGGTCGAGTTCAAGTACTACAAATACGCGCTCGATGGCACGCGCTACGCAACCCATGACGGCAAGAAGCACGTTGTGACGCCGGTCGGCATCGCCTTCTCGGACGGCTACTACTACCTCACCGCCTGGAACGACGACCATGAGAACATGACCGAGTTCCGTATCGACCGCATGGAAAACGTCAGGGTGTCCGATGAACGGGCAACGCGAAACGACGAGATAACGCATCATACCTTCGAGGGCGATGGGCACGAGCTGTTCGGTCGCTTCGGGGGAGACCCCGTCACGGCAACGCTGCTCGTCAACGCCGACAAGGTGGAGATCATCATGGACCGCTTCGGCGATTCGGCCGAGATGTACAAGGCGGATGACGAAACCGCCAAGGCGGTCGTGAAGGTGCACAAATCCGAGCAGTTCTTCGGCTGGCTCGCAGGCCTCGGCGGAACGGTGAGGCTGCATGCACCAAAGAGCCTGAAGAAGGAATACAGGGAGTATCTACTTAAGATGGCGGACGCTCTCTAAATATAGATTGGTTAGCAGAATTACCGAATGGAGGGGCCTATGCCCTCAGTAACCCAGATCGTCGGAACGGCGCACCAGCCCCGTAAGGGCTACCTGCCTCTATCCAAGTTCGATATGACGGAGTATAGCGACGGGAGCTCCGTCAGCGGAGAGTACAACATCCACCCGGCCATCGTCGGGCTGGCCGTCGACTACGGCACCAGGCTCGCGCAAGGCGCGCCATCGCGAGAAGTGTTCTCGGTGGCCCTGGCAGGCGCATCATTGGTGGGTGCCTTGAGCGAGGCGGAAGAGCTCCTGGGCGAGCTTGACGATATCGCGGGCGAAGACGGGGTACTGTCTTCGGGCTCCATCGTGCGCATATGCAAGCTATCCGGGTTCGATTCTGCTTTCAGAGCGGGAGCGAGGGCCTACAAACCGGTATCCGAGATCGAGCCAGATGGTCAGACCGTGGCGGACATCCGGACACTCATCGAGAGGACCGTAGAGTTCTTCGAGGACAATGGCCCCGTTACCGACAGCGGCTTCACCTTCAGCGGCGGCTACAGCGACAGCATCGAGTCGGGCGACGCCGACTACCTGACTGCGGACACGATATGGGACCTCAAGGTGAGGAAGGCGCAGCCGAACAAGAACTCCACTCTGCAGGTCCTCCTCTACTACCTTTTGAGCCTGCACTCCGACCAGCCCGAGTTCAAGGGCATCACGAAGGTCGGCATCTACAACCCCTACCTCCAATGCGCGTGGACGGTCTCCGTGCTCGATTTGGACGAGTCCATGCTCAGGGAGGTCGAGACGGAGGTGCTGGGCTTGCAGGGCCGGCATTACCCCGACGCCGCGCAGCTCCGCTACGACCAGTCGTCGAGCCGCACCATCTACCACGTCATCGACTGGATCCGGGAAACCTCTGAGAGCGAGCGCGACAAGGGCGACAAGTTCGAGCGCGCGACGCGCTTCTTCCTGGAGCACGACCCGGTGTACAGCCAGCGCTTCAGCAAGGTGTGGATGTGGAAGGACGCCCCCACAAACGACGGCATCGACATGGGAATCGACCTCGTCGCCCTCGATGCGGAGGACGGCAGCTACTGGGCGATCCAGTGCAAGTGCTACCAGAAGCCGGCTCTCGACTACAACGACGTGGCTACCTTCTACGGGAAGACCGGCGCGACCGACCAGTACAAACACAATATGATCGTCACAACCTGTGCCGACTTCGGCCCGAACCTGAACAAGATCGCGAAGCAATGGGACACAGTGAGGCTCTTCGCCGACGGAATGGCCGACTCCGAGGTCGACTGGGACGCTTTCATGGAGGGCCGCGAGACCGCCGAGCGCAAGTTCAAGGAGCCGCTGCCTCACCAGCGCGAGGCCATCGACGCTTGTCTAGAAGGCTTCGAGGAGAGCGAGCGCGGACAGCTTATAATGGCCTGCGGCACGGGCAAGACGCTCACGTCCCTCCGGCTCACGGAGGAGCTCCTGCCCGAAGGATCTACGGTTCTCTTCCTCGCACCCTCGATTGCGCTCGTCGCGCAGACGATGCGCGAGTGGGCGAACCAGTCCAAGCGCGCCATGCGCTGCGCCGTCGTGTGCTCGGATGCGAAGGCTTCAAGCACGGAGGGCGACACTTGGGAGACCTCTCTATCGGATATCCCATATCCCGCTACCACCGACCCCGAGAACCTCTACGAGCAGGTGAGGCGATTCGACAAGGACAGCGGGATCAATGTGGTCTTCTCGACCTACCAGTCCATCCAAGTCGTCTCTGACGCACAGCGCATGGGGCTCGACCCCTTCGACCTCATCGTGTCCGACGAGGCCCACCGCACCACGGGCGCGTCTGAGGCGGCGGACGACCTGAAGAAGCAGAGCGAGTTCACTAAGGTCCACGACAACAGGCTCGTGTCGGCGCACCGCCGCATCTACATGACGGCGACCCCCAAGCTCTACGGCGACAACGCGCGCCGCCAGGCCAAGACCGAGAACTACGAGATCTCCTCCATGGACGACGAGGCGAAGTTCGGCCCGGTCTTCTACCGCCTCACTTTCGGCCGCGCCGTGGACGAGGGGTTGCTCACCGACTACCGGGTCATCGCGCTGACGGTCTCCGAGGACGTCGTGAGCGACGTCTACCAGATGGCGATGGCGAGCGAGGAGGGCTTCGAGATCACCGACGCCGCGAAGGTCATCGGCTGCTGGAAGGGCCTTGCCGACCAGGGCAAGGGCGACGAGGGCGTGAGCCTGAAGAACGCCGTGGCCTTCTGCTCCACCATCCCCGAGTCCAAGCGCATGACCGACTACTTCCAGAGGACGGTCAACGCCTACATCGACTACGAGAACGAGCAGGGCAACGACGTGCCGCTGCTGGAATGCGTCGTCGACCACGTGGACGGCACCATGGACATGGGCCTTCGCAAGGAGAAGCTGCGCTGGCTCGCCGATGTCGACGACCCGGACGAGGACGGCGGCGAGTGCCACGTGCTCTCCAACGTCCACTGCCTCTCCGAGGGCGTGGACGTCCCCAACCTCGACGCCATCATGTTCCTCCAGCCCAAGAAGTCGCGCATCGAGGTGGTGCAGGCCGTCGGGCGCGTCATGAGGCGCTTCGAGGGCAAGGAGTACGGCTACATCATCCTTCCCGTCGTCATACCTGCGGGCATGACGCCCGAGGAGGCGCTCGACAACACGGACGCCTTCAAGGTCGTCTGGGAGATCGTGCAGGCGCTCCGCAGCCATGACGAGAGGCTCGACGGATCCATCAATGGGCTCGAATACGATCCTGCCACGACGGCGGTGGTCGACGTCATCAATGTGTCCAAGGACGGGCAGAAGCCCCCGAATGCCACAGACGGCGGCAAGGGCGCGCTGCCGCCCCAGCTCGACGGCGAGGGTCAGCAGATGAAGCTCGACTTCTCCGACAAGGAGCTGCAGGAGGCCGTTAACGCCGTGCTCGTCCGCAAGTGCGGCACGAAGGTCTACTGGGAGGACTGGGCGAAGGATATCGGAAAGATCGCCAAGAGGCACATCGAGCGCGTCGGCGAGCTCGTCCTCGACGGCGGCCCGGCATCCGCAGAGTTCGCGTCGTTCCTCAAGGGCCTCAGGGACTCGCTGAACCAGGGCATCACCGAGGACGAGGCGGTGGAGATGCTCGCGCAGCACATGATCACGCTGCCGGTGTTCGAGGCTCTGTTCGCCGGAGCCGAGTTCGCTAGCTCCAACCCCGTCTCCATCGCCATGGAAGGGATGGTCGAAACACTCCGGGGTTACGGCATCGAGACCGACTCGGAGAGACGCGAGCTGGCCGAGCTCTACTCAAGCGTGCGCCTGCGCGCCGAGGGCGTGCGCACCGACGGCGGTCGGCAGAAGATCATCAAGGAGCTCTACGAGAAGTTCTTCAGCCAGGCGTTCAAGGCGACGTCCGAGAAGATGGGCATCGTATACACCCCGAACGAGGTAGTCGACTACATCCTCCACGCCACAGACCGCCTCATGCGCAAGGAGTTCGGCCAGTCGCTCGCCGACCCGGGCGTGAACATCCTCGACCCCTTCACCGGGACCGGCACGTTCGTGGTGAACCTCATCCAGGACGAGGAGCTGATGCCGGACGACAAGCTTCCCCTGAAGTACGGAAGCGAGATCTTCTGCAATGAGATTCTCCTGCTCGCCTACTACATCGCGACCATCAACATCGAGCACGCCTACCACTCCCGCATCCCGGGCGACTACGCGCCCTTCGAGGGCGCGGTGCTGACCGACACGTTCCAGATGTACGAGGAGGGCGACCCCATCGACATCGGCACGTTCGTGGACAACACCGAGCGCATTCTGCGCGAGATGGAGACGCCCATCAACGTCATCATCGGCAACCCGCCTTACTCCGCCGGTCAGAAGAACGAGAATGACAACGCGAAGAACATGGCTTATCCGACCCTTGATGACAAGATCCGCGCCACCTATGCCGACCGCTCTAGCGCCACGCTGAAAACCAAGCTCTACGACTCATACATCCGAGCGTTCAGATGGGCCTCCGACCGCATCGGCAACAAGGGGGTGATCTCCTTCGTCACCAACGGCGGCTGGCTCGAAGGCGGCTCCATGGACGGGTTCAGGAAGAGCCTTGTCGACGAGTTCAGCTCCATCTACGTGTTCAACCTGCGCGGCAACCAATACACTCAGGGCGAGCAATCGCGCAAGGAAGGCGGAAAGATTTTTGGATCCGGATCGCGGGCGGCCATTGTCATAACCATGCTCGTGAAGAACCCAGACTCCGATGAGCGAGGCGCGATCCACTACCACGACATCGGCGACTACCTGACCCGCGACGAGAAACTCTCAATAGTGAGAGAAGCGGCGCAGGGGGAGGCGTTCGATTGGGAGACCCTCTCACCCGATCGTCATGGCGACTGGCTCAACCAGCGAGACGACTCTTGGTACGAGTTCGCGCCGATGGCTATAGACAAGCACGGCGCACCGGGAATCTTCGGCACTTATTCGCTTGGTGTGCTTACCGCGCGAGATGCTTGGGCATACAACTACTCCAAGGAGAAGGTCTCTTCTAATATCGAGAGTCTCGTCGAGGTCTACAATTCCGAGCTCGAAAGATATGAGGAAGCCGGATGCCCCAAAGATGTATCGTCATTTGTTGATCCAGACGGAACAAAAATCAGCTGGACAAGGGCGTTAAAGGGAGATCTCAAGCGGAAGAAAAACTTAGTATTCCATGATCGAAACATTGTTCTTGGATCCTATAGACCGTTTTGCAAACAATGGGTGTATTTCGATAGGCGCCTTAATGAGATGGTCTATCTCATGCCAGAGCAGTATCCAGAGAAAGATACGCAGAATGTCTCCATCTGCATTTCGGGAACGAAGAACTTCAGCGTGCTCATCACCGACGAGCTGCCAAACTACCACTACGACGGCGATTCGCAATGCTTCCCGATGTATTGGTATGAGAGGACCCAGGAGATCGGCGGCCTCTTCCAAGAGGCTCCAAGTGAGCTGATCCAGCATGAGGCCGTGTCCGACGAGGCCTTGACGGTATTCCGGGAGGCATATCCTCGTGCATTCGATGCTTTTGGCAAACGCAAGCCACGACCAAAGAGTCAAGGCGGCATCGAGCTAACAAAAGAGGACATCTTCTATTACGTCTACGGCATCCTCCACTCTCCTGAATACCGCATGCGCTTCAATTCAAATCTGAAGAAGGAGCTTCCGCGAATTCCCCTGGCTGATGACTTTGTTGCCTTCTCGAATGCCGGGCGCAAATTAGCGAAACTGCATCTCGATTACGAGGAGCTGGAGCCTTGGCCGGTTGAAGAAGTCGGCAATTCAGTCGATCCCGGTCCGGTGAAGAAGATCAAATGGGCCAAAAAGCGCAATCCGTCCACAGGCAAAAAGGAAAACGACTACACGACTCTCATCTACAACGACAATCTCACCATACGGGACATCCCAGCAGGGGCTCAGCGCTACGTTGTGAATGGGAGGAGCCCGCTCGACTGGATTATCGACCGCTACCAAGTCAAAACAGACGGCCCGTCCGGAATCACGAACGACCCGAACGACTACAGCGACAACCCCCGCTACATCGTTGACCTCATCGAAAAACTTGTACGCGTATCAATGGAGACGATGGAGATAGTAGATTCGCTCCCGGCGCTTAAAGAGAAACCGCAACCCGCAGACTGGCCGCTCGCGTGGCGCTCGGAGGGATAGGAGAACCATGTCAAACGACTTCATCGAAGAGAAATACGACGAGTGGCTCGAAGTTTATAAGAGCGCATTCGAGGGACAGCACTGGGAAGACGAGAGATATAAATGGGTGGCCGCTCGGCAATTCCAAGACTCCTGGGACATTGATGTGGAGGACTTCCCAACAATGCTTGAGAAATCGCTCTCGAAAACCGGTAACCTGCTTGTCTCTGCAGGTAATTTCCCTAAGGGCATGATCACCCAGTTCGCGCATATCGCCCCGGAAGAGGTTCGCGAGATGTTCCGCGAGCTGTTCGACGAATCCCGAGACGTGGTGGAGAGGATAGAGGACTTCAAGCACAAAGCCGAAGCAATCCATGCGAAATATCGCCCGGACGCCGGGAACCACTTTCAGTCCGAGAACGCGATTTCGACGTATCTCTGGCTGAGGTACCCGCACAAGTACTATATCTACAAGCTTGGCGAGGTCCGAGCTGTTGCAGCGGCGCTCGGCAGCGACCTCGTTTTCAAGAAGGGTCGGTACGAGGACAATCTCAGGAACTTCTATCGTCTCTACGATTCGATCCACGACGAGATCGTTAAGGACACTGGACTGCGGGAAATGCTTGAGCGCTCCATCGACCAAGATTGCTACACAGATCCAGAAGAGAGAACCCTCACGTTCGACTTCGGATTCTTTGTCAGCAGGACCTCGCAGGAAAGCGGAGAGCACAAGCACCTTAGCGAAGAAAATCCCCCCAGCTTCGATGAAGTTCGCGCAGTATGGTGGCTCAACGCCAACCCGAAGATCTGGAGCTTTGCGGAGACGCCAGTCGGCGAAGTGCAGACCTACACCCTCTTCAACGAGAACGGCAACAAGCGACGCATATTCCAGAACTTCCTTGACGCCAAGCCCGGCGATATCGTTATTGGCTACGAGTCGAACCCCGTGAAGCAGATAGTGGCCTTGGGCGAGATCGTTGAAAGTAGTGATGGCGAGAAGATCGCATTCCAGAAGACAGAGGCCCTCGCAACCCCCGTTGACTATCAGGATCTGAAAGCAATGCCAGAGCTGGAGAACATGGAGTTCTTCGTCAACCCCAACGGCAGCCTGTTCAAAGTGGAATCCGAGGAGTACGAGGCAATCATCGATGTCGTTCGCGAGCTGAATCCCGCCGTCCAAGCAGAGGAAGCAGCTCCGTATGACCGTGAGAGCTTCCTCTCGGAGGTGTTCGTCGCGCCCGAGGAGTACGACAAGCTCGCGCGAGTGCTCAGGAAATCGAAGAACCTCATCCTGCAAGGAGCGCCCGGGACCGGCAAGACGTTCGCTGCAAAGCGGCTGGCCTTCGCCATGATGGGCGCGAAGGACGACGCGCGAATCCGGCTCGTGCAGTTCCACCAGAACTACTCGTACGAGGACTTCGTCATGGGCTACAAGCCTGACGGCGATGCTTTCAAGCTCAAAAACGGTGTCTTCTATGAGTTCTGCAAGATGGCTGAGAGCCATCCCGACTTGGAGTACTTCTTCATCATCGACGAAATCAACCGTGGCAACATGAGCAAGGTGTTCGGCGAGCTGCTCATGCTTATTGAGGCGAGCCATCGCGGCGACTACGCCACGCTGGCCTACAGCGGACTCCCGTTCACGGTGCCAGAGAACCTCTACATCATCGGCATGATGAACACAGCGGACAGAAGCCTCGCCATGATCGACTACGCCCTTCGCCGTCGCTTCGCCTTCTACGAGATGGAGCCCGCATTCGATGCCCAAGGCTTTCTCTCGGCAGTGTCGGATAGCGATTCACCCCAACTGCGGAATCTCATCGAGGTGATGCGGGACTTAAACAAAGAGATCGAATCCGACGCCTCTCTAGGAAGGGGATTCCGAATCGGCCATAGCTACTTCTGCGGCATGGAGAGCGGATCGGCCGAGGAGCTGAGCGACATTGTCGATCTTGAGATCGTGCCCATGCTTGAGGAGTACTGGTTCGACGACGAGGAGCGGGTATCGGCTTGGCGCGACCGCTTGGAGGGCGCTATCCGATGAGAGCCCACAAGGGCATACCGATATCCAACCTCTACTACATGCTCGCATATGCCTTCGAGTTCGTGGACGAGAGCAGGTTCGAGGATGTCGCCGCAGAGGAGTTCGACAACGCGCTGGATCTCCTCGCCGCGCTTCTCGATGCGGGCGTCACCCGTCAGATCAAACAGGGCCTCTTCCGCGAATACATTCCGATGCACGACGATCTGCAAGCGCTTCGCGGGAAGATCGACATGCGAGGTGCCATAAGGAACAAGATGGCCCGAAGTCCCCGAATTGCCTGCGAGTTCGACGAGCTGTCAGACGACAACCCTTACAACCAGGTCATCAAGACCGTTTGCTCGCTCATCGTGAGAAGCAGCGAGGTGCAGAAGAGCACCAAGGACTCAATCAAGAAGAGTATGCTTTACTTCTCGAACGTGTCGTTCGTGGAGCCATCGAGCATACAATGGTCGGCCTTCGCATTCGGGCGCGAGAACCGCTCGTATCGATTGCTCGTAAGCATCTGTCAGCTCATCATCCAAGGCATGCTCTTGACTGATGCGGGAGGCGGTATGCTTCTCGCGCCCTACATAAGCGAAAGCGACATGAGCAGGCTGTATGAGCGATTCATCCTGCGCTACTACCAAGTGCATCATCCGGATCTGCATCCTTCGGCACCCAAGATCCCATGGGCGCTGGACGAGGAGTACGTGGGCACGATGCTGCCCGTCATGCAAACAGATATCGCGCTTTCAAAAGGCTCCCAATTCCTGATCATCGACGCCAAGTTCTATGCGCATGCTTATCAGAGCCAAGACAGATATGGCTCGAAGACGATCCACTCTCACAACCTC
Source organism: Adlercreutzia sp. (assembly GCF_056795635.1). Lineage (NCBI taxonomy): Bacteria > Bacillati > Actinomycetota > Coriobacteriia > Eggerthellales > Eggerthellaceae > Adlercreutzia > Adlercreutzia sp. The sequence goes on from NZ_JBQIIT010000004.1 coordinate 176,804, forward strand.
TATCAGATCTTCTCCTACGTGAAGAACAAGGCTGCGACATCTCCGGAGCTGTCGGTATCAGGGATGCTTTTGTACGCGAGGACCGGCGATGCGGTCCAGCCCGACGAGAGCTTCCTTCTCGACGGCAGTCGAATTACCGCAAGAACACTAGACCTGGGAAGGCCGTTCCCGGATATCGCATACGAGCTCGATAGGATAGCCGAAGCAGTGACAACCGGAGCCGCAAATGAGTGACGAGGCGGGCAAGAAACGCGCGACCATGATCATCGGACCCGGGCAATGCATGAGAATCATGAGCAGGAAAGACTATTGCGAGCAGCTTGTGCAGGGGCATTTCAGGATGTCGCTGATAAGCCGATACCATAGTATGGAGGAAGACGACCCGGAGATTGGGGACTCTCAGGAGGGAAGAAGGCCTTTCGCCGGACAGATCTTTCTTGGCTTGCCGTCGTCTGGCAGCATTGACGGAGCAACCTCCCAGCAGTTCTGGCCAGTTGATGCCATCTCGACACCCGCCAGCATTCCGGAAGCTGACGAAGCGGTGGTACTGTGCGCAACCCTCCTCGGAAGCGGAGCGCTTGACACCTGGGAAGAAACTGGCCGCCATTTAGGGAAGTTGAGCGACAGTTATACTGGCTTTCTCTCGACTCAGGTGGGGGCGCCTGGATCCTGCTACGGCGTAATCTTCTCGATCGAAGAGATGGCGGAACGCCTCTCTGCTTTCGCTGAACAGTATGGCCTCGCATTCTTCCATCGAGCCGTCGAGTACAGCGACGAGCCGTTGACGGCAGCCGATTTTGCGAGGTTCAGCACCGGAGAGGACGCGGCTCTATGGCGCATCCTCTTCCATAAGCGGTCCATCTACAGAAATCAGCATGAGTATCGTTTCGCGATTCTACCCAAGCCCGGTGATCGCTCGGGGAAGCTGAAGTCCATGCTCTGCAGAAAGGACTACCTCGAAGTCAGTGTGCCACCACTCAAGTCTTATAAGCTCATCGAGGTATGCGATCTTGCCTAGCACGATTCTATGAGATGTAATTAGTGAGAGCGCGAGAGGCGTGAGCAGCCGACCATTTTTCGCCAACCATACGAGCAGCCGATTCAAATCGGACAAGAGTAAGGCAGGGGCCTTCGGTATCGCTCTGTTCGTATCCAACGACCAGCGTATCGACGCTCGCCTCGTTGGAGCTATCGATCCAATACAAATCTCCCATTTCCAAATCAGCGACAACATCTGCTGATTCGAAACGTAGAACCAACGGCGACCCGGTTACCCGCTCTTGCTCATAGCAGTCCCAAACGCATAGAACATCCGCGAGGTAGTCCTCGAAGCCGTCGATCTCCTGCTCTGTCATTGCATGAAACATCTTCACCTTGCAATCTCTCGTTTTAATCGAGTCTATAGCCCGAGGTGCAGGGAGGGTGCCCGCAAATGGGACACCCATGCAAATCTATTTCCCCCTAGCCGCCTGCAGCGCGTCCGCCATCTCGGCCTGAGCGCTCGGGAAGAGGTGCGCGTAACGCAGCGTGATATCAGAGGACTCGTGCCCCATCCGCTCGGCGATGGCCACAACGGAGAAGCCCATCTTGATGAGCGTGGACACGTGGCTGTGCCTGAGGTCATGGACGCGGATGGCCTTCACCCCGGATGCGGCGCAGCCCCTGCTCATCGCCCTGAGGAGCTTCTTCTTGTTGAGTCCGGCGAAGATGCGCTCGTCCGGCTGGGTCTTGGCGACGTCGCGGATGAACCTCCGAAGGTCGTCGCAGAGGAACTGCGGCATCGAGATCGTGCGGTACGAGCAAGCGGTCTTCGGCGGCCCTATGACGTCCTTCCCTCCGCGCCTGTGATAGGTTTTGCTCACCGTCAGTGTGCATGCCCGGAAGTCGAGATCCGAGGGCGTGAGGGCGAGGAGCTCTCCCTCACGGATGCCGGTCCAGTAGAGCGTCTCGAACGCGTAGTAGATCAGCGGCTTGTCGGACACCGCGTCCAGGAAAAGGTTGAGCTCGGCCTTGCTCCAGATCTTCATCTCGCCGTTCTTCTTCGACCCCGCCTGCCTCAGCGACCTGCAGGGGTTCTCTTCGAGCTCGTAGTTGTCCACGGCGTGGTTGAACATGCCCCATACCTGCTCGCTTATGCGCCGTATGTAGACCGGCGAGTACTCGCTTCCGTCGGGCTTGCGCTGCGCGAGCAGGACGTTCTGGGCGTGGAGCACGTCGAGCGACGTGATCTCGCACACCAGGCTTCCCTTGAACAGGGGGACGATCTTCACGCGGATCATCCGCTCCCGCGTCTCGTACGTGGTGGGCCGAACCCTCGGCTCGATGTCCTCCAGGTACTTCTCCGCGAACACCTCGAAGGGCATCCCGGACTTGCCCGACGCCATGCGCTTGAAGTCCCGCTCGAACGCGTCGGCTTCGGCCTCTTCCTTGAACCCTCTGGCATGCTTGAGCCTGGATTTGCCCTCCCAGTCGCTGTAGCGGAACGAGGTGCTCCACGTCCCGTTCTCCTCTCTGCGCGCGGCCATGGTCAGCACCTCTCCATCTTGCGTACCATGTCGTCCTCGTCCTCGATCTGGGAGCCCGCATCGTCGCATCTGAGGCCAAGGAAGAGGTCGGAAAGCCTCTCGCAGAGCCCGAGGAGCCTCTCGCTCGGCTCGCAGCCGTTCCTGATCCTGTTCAGCTGCCGGCAGACCTCCCGCATCTCGTCGCGTAGGGCGGCGTAGGTGTAGGTGGATGGGACTATGGTTACCTCCAGGTCTAGGAGCTTGCTCGTGATGTAATCCTGCTTCGTCATCCCGCTGGCGGCCACGATCAGGTTGATCTGCTCGTTGAGCTCGGGCGTGATCCGGAACGCGATCGTCTTAGACCGGACCCTGTTGTGGTCATAGCAGCTCATCGTCGGCCTCCTGGTAGTCGTTCAGGGCCTCGCCCATCTTCTGCTGCGTACTCGGGAGGAGGTGCGCGTACTTGAGCGTGATGTCCGTCGAGTCGTGCCCAAGCCGCTCCGCGATGGCGATCACCGAGAAGCCCATCTCTACGAGGAGAGAGACGTGGCTGTGGCGCAGGTCGTGCACGCGGATCACCTCAAGGCCGCACGCCTGCGCCCCCTCGCGCAATGCTGCGGAGAGCGAGGCCTTCGTCAGGCCCGCGAACATCCTCTCGTCGTGGTCGAAGCCCGGCGGGTCGAAGGCGAAGTCCCTCACCTCGTCCCGGAGGAACTCCGGAAGGGATATGGTTCGCACCGAGTTCTCCGTCTTCGGGTCCGTTATCACGTCCCGGCGGTTGATGCGCTGATAGGACTTCGTGATGCGCAGCTCCGATCTCCGGAGGTCGAAGTCGTCGGGAACGAGCGCCAGGAGCTCGCCCACGCGGATGCCGGCCCAGTAGAGGAGCTCGAACGCCATGAAGTAGATGGGTCGGCCCGTGAGCGTGCTGGAAAAGCGGAGGAAGTCCTCCTTGGTCCATATGCTCATATCGGTCGCGATCTTGGATCCTATCCTCGGCGCCCTCTTGAAGGGGTTAGGCTTGAGCTTGTAGAACCGCTCGGCGTGGTTGAAGATGGAGACCGCCTGGTTGTTGACCGTGCGCAGGTAGGTGTCCGTGTACGGCTGTCCCGTCCTGGGGTTGCCCTTCAGGAGGGCGTTCTGCCACCTGACCGCGTCGAGCGTCGTGACCTCGGTCATTATCATCGGCCCGAAGAAGGGGACGAGCTTGTCGTTGATGATGTACTCCTTGGTACGCCAAGTGTTCTCCTTCAGCTGCGGGGCGACGTCGTCCTCGTACAGCTCGATGAAGTCGAGGAAGCTGATGTCGAGCGACTTGCTCTCCCTGGCCTTGAAGTGCCTCTCGAACCGGTCCGCATCGGCCTCGGTCGCGAACCCGCGCTTGCACTTGCTGCGGGAGCGGCCGTAGGCGTCCTCGTAGCGGAACTGGCTCGTCCATGTGCCGTTCGCCTCCTGCCTAGATGTCATCTTCGCCAGCCCCCTTCAGCGAGAAGTAGGTCTCATCGAAGTACCTCTCGCTCACCCTCCCGGGTATGGTGCGCAGGCCCTTGGCCTCAAGCTCTGCGTTCAGTCGTTTGATGACCAGGTACGCCGTCGCCTTGGACACGCCCAGGCGCTCCATCACCTCGTCCACCTTCATCATTCTTTCCCGTCCTGCCATGTCCGTCCTTTCTAAACAGCACAAATCCGTGCGGTTGGATGATTGCAGACCTTATCAGCACAATATCGTGCTGTCAAGCGATTGCGCACAGAAACGTGCTGTTATAGAATTCGAGGCACAGGTTAAGAACCAGAAGGAAAGCGGGTCGAATTGAGCAGGGGCGAGCGCATAAGGCGCTATCGGAAGATGAAGGGGCTGACGCAGAAGAGCCTCGCGGAGAGGATCGGTCTCGCGGAATCCGCCGTCCGCAATTACGAGCTGGGTTTGCGGGACCCCTCGCAGGAGACCCTGGCAGCGCTGTCTGACGCCCTGGGGGTGCCGATGTCCGCCCTGGACGACTACGAGCTCTCCTCGGCGCGCGAGGCGCTGGAGGCGCTCTTCAGGCTTGAGGACGCCTTCGGCCTCAAGCCCGTGGACGGCGAGACGCTCGCTCTCGACCCCAAGGCGGAGGGCGCCCAGAAGCTGAGTGCCGCCCTCGCGGCATGGAGGGGCGCGCTCGACGAGCTGGAGGCCGGGGAGATGACCCAGGACGAGTACGAGCGCTGGAGGGCGACCTTCGAATAGCGCGGCAGAGAACCCTTCTCGGTAGATCGTTGATGGCGGCATTCGTGCCGCCATTTTCTTTGCCCTGATGCGGAGGCGCGCCGCCTTCCTGGCCTTGTGTTACCGGGTCGGAGAAATACTCCTCCTTTGCGCGGGGAGTAAGCCGGGCCCGGGAAATTGCAAACCGCGCAGCATTCACCGGCTTCCGGCCCTCGAATCGGGAGCCCCGGACGGGCTCTGAGGGGTGGGAATCCTCCCCGAAAACGCCGATTCTGCCGAAAATTTGCTCCTCGTTTCTGAGCTGGGGAAACTTGCTTTTCGAGGGGCGAAAACGCGACAGATCGGAAAGTGGTAACAAATGGGGATGAGGGGGTGTTCCTCTATTCCTAGCCGACGGTTCCACGTGGCTTGCAGCTTCGGCGCCTTCCCGTCCAGATGAGCGGAGTTGAATGCAGTGGAATACAGTCGAAGCGAGAGCAGCAAAAAGCGGCAGAACGCCGGGTCGGGAATGAAGTTTGGCCAGATAAGAAGAGCCGCCGGTTTCTATCCGGCGGCTCGCTCTCAATTCTGCAAAGTCCATCTTTTCCAAGTGGTTTGCAACTTTCGGTCAACTGGGTTCAACTAAATTACTCTCGAATCAACAGGAATAAAGAATCAAGAAACCCCAGGTCAAAGCCACAAACCTACTCCCATTCCACCGTCCCGACCGGCTTGGGGGTCAGGTCGTAGCAGACGCGGCAGATACCGGGGACTTCGTGGGTGATGCGGTTAGTCATGCGCTTCAAGAGGGCCCAATCCAGCTCGGGCACCTCGGCGGTCATGACATCCACGGTGTTGATGGCACGGATGATAGCCGGCCACTCGTAGGCGCGCTCGCCCTCGCGCACGCCGGTGGCGCGCATGTCGGGCACCACGGCGAAGTACTGCCAGGCGCCCACGTTCGCCGCTTCCATCTCCTCGCGGACGATGGCGTCGGCCTCGCGTAGCGCCTCCAGGCGGTCGCGGGTGATGGCGCCGAGGCAGCGCACGCCCAGGCCGGGGCCGGGGAAGGGCTGGCGCTCCACCATGTTCTCGGGCAGGCCCAGCTCGCGGCCGACCACGCGCACCTCGTCCTTGAACAGCAGGCGCGCCGGCTCCACGAGCTCGAACTGCAGATCCTCGGGCAGACCGCCCACGTTGTGATGGGCCTTCACGCCGTCCTGGGACTCCAGGATGTCGGGCCAGATAGTGCCCTGGGCGAGGAAGTCCACCTCGTCGCCCACCTTGCGGGCCTCTTCCTCGAACACGCGGATGAACTCGGCGCCGATGACCTTGCGCTTGGTCTCGGGCTCGTCTACGCCGGCCAGGAGGTCGAGGAAGCGGTCGGTGGCGTCCACGTACACCAGATTCGCGTCCATCTGGTTCTGGAACACGTCGATGACCTGCTCGGACTCGCCCTTGCGCATGAGACCGTGGTTCACGTGCACGCACACGAGGTTCTTCCCGATGGCCTTAATGAGCAGCGCCGCCACCACCGACGAGTCCACGCCGCCGGACAGGGCCAGCAGCACCTTCTTGTCGCCGACCTGCTCGCGCAGTGCCGCCACCTGCTCCTCGATAAACGCTTGGGCAAGCTCGGGCGTGGTGATGCGCTCCATGTCGTCGGGGCGAACGTTCTGATCCATAGGGGCCTCCTCGCAAATTCGGACCGTGATTCTCTCTGGGACGATTATAGCGAAGGCCGCCATCGCCTACGGGAGGAAAGCGGGGAAGGTGTCGGCGGTTTGACGGCGGTTCAACGGAAGCGGCACTTCTTTCGGGCTGCGCCGCGGGCCCCTTCATAATGGGAAACGTCGGCCGGGAAAGCCGACCGAGGATGCTGGCAGGAGGCGCCGGCGAGAGGGGTCGGCCCTAGGGCCTGGTGCATATCCGAGAAAGCCGTGCGAGAAGGGAGTCGCCGTGCATACCGTGGAATTCGCCTTGGTTCTGTTGGCTTGCGTCATCGCTTCGGCGGTGCTCGCCCAGGTCGTACGGCACTTGTCGCTGCCCTTGGTGCAAATCGTGGCTGGCGTGGTGGTGGCCTGCATAGTTCCCGCCGTCTACGGAGTGGACATTCCGGCGGAGCTGTTCCTCGTGCTGTTCATCGCTCCGCTGCTGTTCGACGAGGCGCGCAGCATCAACCGCCGTGCACTCTGGGAGAACAAGGGCGCCATCTTCTCGCTGGCCGTGGGGCTTGTGCTGCTCACCGTGCTGGTGGTGGGCTTCGTGCCGCATTGGTTCGTGCCGTCCATCCCTCTGGCCGCCGCCTTCGCCTGTGCCGCGGCCCTGGCCCCCACCGATGCGGCGGCCGTGGGCGCGCTGGGTTCTCGCGTTGGCCTGAAGCCGCGCCAGTCTACGCTGCTGGCGGGCGAGTCGCTCATCAACGACGCATCGGGCGTGGTGGCCTTCCAGTTCGCCATCGCCGCTGCCCTGACCGGCGCCTTCTCGGCCGCCGATGCCGCGGTGTCCTTCGCGCGGCTCTTCTTCGGCGGCATTGCGGTGGGCGCGGTGCTGGGCATGGCGGCTGCCGCGCGCCTTGTCGCCGGCCTTCGTCGATCACTTCTCGCTGCCGTTTCTGCTGGGCTTGGTAGCGCTGGCCACGGTTCTGGTGGTGGTCTGCCGCTTTCTCTGGGTGCTGGCGATGGAACTGGTGCATCGGGACCGCGGTACGCCCGTACTGCGCGACGCCCTCATCCTCACCATCGCGGGCCCGAAGGGGGCCGTCACTCTGTCCATCATCTTCCTCATCCCGAGGACCCTGGCTGATGGCTCGGCCTTTCCCGAGCGCGACCTACTCATCTTCCTTGCGGCTAGCGTCATTTTGTGCACGCTGCTGCTGGCCGACGGGCTGCTGCCGCGTCTGGCTCCGCTCGGTGGAGGATGCAAGGGGACGTCGGCAACGGAATTGCGCCGCGGCGCCATCAAGGTGCTGGAAGGCACTTTGCGCGAGCTGCGGGCCATGCTGCAAAATGACGACGATCCGCAGCTGGAGCCGGCCCCGCGTCAGACCATCGCTTCCTATCGACTGCGGCTGAATCGCGAGCGGGGCGCCCTGGACGACTCGTGCAGTCGCCAGATGGACGAGCTTCAGGCTGAGGTGCGCCAGCGTCAGCAGCAGAAGGCCGACGCCATCGGTGGCGAGGCCTATGGCGGGGAAAGTCCTCGTGAGCGGGCTTCCTTCTACGCCATGCTGCGGGCCGTGCGGCGTTCGGTGGGCTACAGCGGCACCGATGTGAAAGTGGGTGCGCGGTTTGGCGGCCTGCTGGGGCGCGTGGCGCTGCTGTGGCAAGGCGCGAAGCCCTTGGAAGTGGAGGGGGATGAGGCCGAGCGACTCTATTACGATGCCTGCCTGTTCGCTATCGAGCTTGAGCACGGAGCCATCGACTTTTTGGAAGAGTCGGCGACCGACGAGGGTCGCCAGCGGGCGGCGCGCCTGCTGCTCGATGAGCACAAGACGGCCCTCAATTCGCTGTGGAATCGCATCAACTACGGCCAGGACGTGAAGCAGGCCGACCACACGGGGCTCACCCTCGTTCATCACGACGGGCTGCCCGCGGGCATGCGCCCCCTGTTCGGCAAGCAGCTGCTGGAAGCGGCCCGCTACGCCGACGAGGTGGATGCCGACGCGCTGACCATCGAGCTCGACCAGATCCGACGCCTCCAGGAGGACGGAGCCATCAGCGAGTCGGTAGCCCAACAACTACGCCAGCGCGTCTACGTACTGCAGATCACGTTGGGGGATTAGGGGGTCTTGGGCTTAAAGGGTTTCCAGGTTCAGCTGATAGCAGACTCGCCGCCCCGTTCGTGTGCGCCTCAAAAGGCCCTGCTGCTCAAATTCCTTGAGGCGTTTGTGAGCGGTAGGCGTGCTGATATGCGTCTCTTCGGCAATCTGCTCGGCCGTCAGGCCGTTGGCAGTAAAGAGCGCGGCATCAAGGAGAGTGGTGCCGACCCCTGAAACATCGAGAGGTTTGGTATCGACCGGCCACTCTGCCAAGATGTTCCGGAAGTGGCCGCGCAGGATCTGTTTCTCTTCCAGGCTCTTGTAGGTCTTCTCAATGGCGTCAATGATAAGATCCAGGAACGTAAGGATGAAGGGGGTAAGGTCTCCTCTGCTCAAGGGGTGCTCGGCCAGAGTGAAGGCCTTGTAATAGTCATGGATATTTTCCTTGACGGAAAAGGACAGTCGCAACCCGGCAAACCGGCTTACATACCTCGTAAGCAGATAGCTGCTCACAAAGCGGTTCGTCCTCCCGTTTCCATCATAGAAGGGGTGAATGTAGGCAAAAGCGAAATGGAAGATGGCTGCGCGTACTGACGCTTCTATGCTCGGATTATTGTAGAACTGCAGGATGCCGGTGAGCTCCGCTTCGATGCGACTCTCCGAGAAAGCGTTTTCGTGAATGGTTCTGTCGGCAGCATCGGCCACCCGGACTGCTTCCGTTCGGAATAATTTCCCGTCGGGCGCTTTTGTCGGGTCGTCGGCCAAGACTTCTTCAAGAACAAGGGTGTCGTAAAGGGATCGTATGTCTTCGCAGGTTGCAAGGGGCACGTCCGTATTTGTGGCAAGTGCCTGGTATTTGTTGACGATTCCCTGGAAACGTTGACGCTTGTCGTTCCGTCGCAGGGCATCAAGGGCCGCTTCCACTTGCTTGCGGGTCGAGATGACGCCTTCAATATCATTTGTGATGATGATCTCGTCAATCATGCATTCCGAAAGATAATGGTTGACTGCCGTAGGGGGCAGTGAAGAGGCAAGCTCCTCGGTCTTGCGATCAAGACGCTCGATTGCGAGTATTTTCTTGTATGTATCAGGAGCGCCCCAATAGAAGAAAGGCTCATTCTCACGCAGTCCGATAATCATCGCCGAAGAGTCGCTGAACCGCTTCTGGTAAACGGATTCGGCTTTGGTGGCATCGGTATGGAAGATTCTCTTTAGGTCTTGATACATGGCTTTTCCCAAGTTGGTTTAATTCTATAGAGCATTTTAGTCCCATTTGAGTTAAAAATGTAGAAGAATTTAATTCTGAACGATTTGATTTTGGTGTAATGCACTTGCGACGAGCAATGGATAGGGGGTCAAGCGAGACGCAGGGTGGCAAATATCTCTTAATCAGCTCTTACGTCAACTGAGTCCTTCCAGTGTGGTTTGCGCCTGCTTTGGGGTTGACTATTTATTTCAACCCCCGTCGTCCTGTAAATGCTTTAAAGCGCGCCTCGGTGCTGTCCAGACTCTTGCGCAAATTCCAGCAGGCGGCTGCCGGCCGTCGGCATGGTCACTCGTCCAGCAGCGACACGTCCAGATACCGCCTTGATCCCCACTCGCTGTCGGCCACGTACTTGAGTCTGGCCGTCACCAGCATGAGCGCGCTATTGCCGTCGGGGAACGTGCCCACCACCCGCGTGCGGCGGCGGATCTCGCGGTTCAGCCGCTCTATGGCGTTGTTGGTGCGGATGCGCCGCCAGTGCCGCATGGGGAAGCGCGCGTAGGTCAGCGTCTCCGCGACGCCGTCGCGGACGCACTTGGCGGCCGCCGCCAGCCTCATGTCGTCCAATTTGACGGCGACGTCGCCGGCCTTCTCCGAGCTGGCCTCCAGTGACTCCTGGGCGTGGATGGCCTTGAGCATGGCCGCCACCCGGCCCCTCTTCGATTTCGGCACCTTCGCGAGCACGTTGCGGTAGAAGTGCACGGTGCACCTCTGGTAGGCGGCGTCCGGGAACACCTCGGCGATGGCGCCGGTCATGGCGGCGGCCTTGTCGCCGGTGAACATGCGCACCCCCGTCAGGCCGCGGCCCTTGAGCCGGGACAGGAGCTCCCGCCAGCACTCGGCCGACTCGGTGAAGCCCTCCGCCGCCCCTATCACCTCGCGGTAGCCGTCGTCGTTCACTCCGATGGCCACCATCACGGCCACGTTCTCGAGCATGATTGAATTCGACACTCAAATCATACCGAAGGCCGGAGCCGTGTCTTTCCTGCATCTGGACTATGCTGCTGACAAAGTGCGCAAGAGATTGTACGTTACCCAGCGCCGTTTGGGATGAGTTGCCCGGCGAATAGGCGTCCCGTAAGGTGCGCCTGCGATGAACAGGGGAATCGGTAGTCCGGCCGGTCGCACATACGGCTCCCTGCAACGCGTGCGATAGTAGAGACGGTCGAGGATTCATTTGCTGACGGCTAACCCATGTCTGCTTGTTGAATTACGTGAAATTAATCTTCAAATCTTCTTGTTCTCTTATGAGGCGGCGACAACTGAATGAGGCTAGGGCTGCTCCGTGCCTAGGGTTTTTTCGACCCAAAGTTGTAACGCTTCTACGGCGATAGATAGCTCCTCGAGCTGAGTTTGTATGGCCTCGAAGTCCTCTCGCTCGGTTTCGTCGATTACTCCATCAGCGGCTATGGAAATGAGCCTGTCTTTCATGGTTCCAACATTGTTAAGTGTGGCAATCATTCCAAGAACGATGCTCGGCAGCTCGCCGACTCTAACCTCGGGCACATAACGCTGTCCAATGCTACATTGTCCGGAACAGTACTGGTTGCAGAGAGAAGGGTCGTTGTACCTTTCTGCAAGCAGGAGGATGTCTTCGGGTGTCGCTGCGATGCGTCTGTTCTCTATGCCTTCGAGTCTATCGTAAGACATGCCGCTCATGTTTTTTACGGCCTGCTCGCGTGACAGACCCAACTCCTCGCGCTTTATCTGAAAGGACAGTTTGTCGGGGTTGTTCGACGGTCTTCCCATAAAGTTCTCCTATTTTGTGTAGAAATTACCGGGAACGAACCTGTTTTTCTGCAATTCCAACCCCTAATCATTCAGAACTTTCGAGAGGAAAATATACAGCATCAAGAGAGCCGAACGTTAGCAAATGCGAGAAGGGCAGGCAATGGACACAAGAGAAAGGATAGCCTCACTACGCCTGATCGATAAAGCAAAAAGGCATCCGGCTTTCGCAAGAAAAATCGGAGTGATGTATTCGAGTGGTCGCTTGAGTAGAGGAGGAGAAGAAATTGATAGAGAAGGAAACCCTGCTGTCGGAAGATCGTGTAAAGGAAATTCTGGGCATCGATGATTTTCGTCGCATGACCAAGAGTGGAGCAATAGAGTTCGTCTCTATGATGTCGCAAATGGAGCCTGAGGTTGCTCTCAAAGCCTTGGAGCAGTTCCCTGATTTGGCAAGAACGGCAGTATCGTGGGCTAGCGATTACAAGGAGACGATGGTCAAGGCGCTCGACGTTAATGCGGATGAGTCCAAACGTATTCTAGCGTCGCTCCAGACAACTCTCGACCAGCTTAATTCGAGACTAGGAAGGGACGATCTCTCGTCTGAGGATCTCAAGCTAATTGTGGACGGCATCTGCAAGATGCAGGAGATGATCCTTCGGCTTCATGAAGGAAATCAGAAGCACGGCATCAATGTTTTGCACATGGGTGTAAGGGCTCTTGCGGTGCTTGGGGCAGTCGTCCTTGTCGGACTTGGCGCTAGCGGGCGAATCAAAGTGCCGACGATAAAGAAATAATTCGGAGAATCGGTAATGCTCAATTTGCTTAGGAGGTTTGAAATGGTTATCTACACTACGAACGAGTGGAAGGGCTACGGCAAGCAGAACTACTATTGGAACGAGTATCGTCTTGAAGGCGATGTCGTCAAGAAGTACAAGTGTCATCGGCGGAAGTTCTTCAACGGAGATGAGAACACCTGGGATGAGGAAGAGGAGCTCATCGAGTCTTGGAATGTGGACGATCCCGATCTCCCAGAATGGCTCAACGATTATCTGTAGGAAGTAAAGCAGCCTCTATATTACCCGCCAAGCACAAGACGACGTTCCTTTCTGCTCGGAGCGGCGTCTTGTGCCGTATCGACCAGCTTAAAGACTTTGAAATGTATGCTAATGGTTCATATTCGACCATAAAAACGCAGTGACACATGTCTCGTTTCGAGCAGCAAGCAACTTTCCGCAACGCGGCATTGAGACGATGCTCTACGATCAATAATTAATAAGCTTCATATATTATTGGTTGGAATAATGTCCTCTTTTTTGCGTTTCGCCATGCATTCGAGGGAGGTGGGGATTTCCTCGAGTAGATTCTCCGTCGTTGGCCAGTGCGTGCGATGGGGTAAAAGGCATGATGCCATGAATATTAGTGGACGCCATCGTCAATCCAATAGAGGCTGATGGCAAAGTGCTCTCAGTAATTCAGCCCGAAGGCCCACAAGGGGATGACGTTGCCGTGGCCGTATTCGATGTCATCCTTCACGACGAAGCCCCGCACCGCATCGCGAATCTGCTTTGCGCTCTTGCTTCTGCCTCCTACTTCGAAGGTGGCATCTCCGATTTGGAAGTCGGAGATCGGCGAGCTGAAAACATTCTGGTTGACGCGCATCTGGTTGAAGAAGAACGTCTCGCGAACGGTGCCGACATCTGGTGCGCCGTCACTTAAGTTGTAAAGGATGTTCGTGTTGTCCAGGTAGACTTTCTCGACCTTCCCCAGGCCGTTGATACTCGACGAGGACTCGCGCAGCTGGGCAGTCATGCCGGCTTTCTCGATGAACAAAAGATAGTCCTCCAGGTTGTTTCGGCTGGCTCCGATCTGGCTGGCTAGCTTTGCCATGCTGGGTTTGAAGGGGGCAAGCGTGCTGACAAGGGCCATGAGCTTGCGCAGCTTGCGACCTGTTGAGGCGTTCATGTTCGCGAACTGAGGAATATCTACTTCTAGCGTACGGTTGATGACCTGGGCGAGCTCGATGGGGAAGTCGGGGTCTTGCCCGAAGGGGTAATAGCCACCGATGAGGTATTCCCGAAAGTAGGACAGGGGGTGGACTACCCCGGGAATGGAGGTCTGGTGTTCGATGATATCCTCCAGGGAGAAGGGCTGGACCTCTATACCGTGGCGCATGGCGAGGAATTCACGGAAGGAGAGGCCCTGCAGGTGGTACTTCGGTGCCCGGCGGCTGAGGTCCGCCTCGCCGCGCTCGATATCGAGGATCGACGAGCCTGTGAAGTACACGTGCATGTCGGGGAACGAGTCGTAGATGGCTTTCAGCTCGCGGGACCATCCCTCATATTTGTGAATCTCGTCGAAATAGAGGAACGCGCCGCCGCTCTTGCTGAAAGCCTCGGCCGTGTCGAAAAGGGTGTGATTGGAGAAATACAGGTTGTCGGCCGACGCGAAGAGCGCCTGATCGGTTTGGCCGGTGTGCTTAATGTGCTGCAAGAAGAGTGTGGTTTTGCCGACGCCCCGGGGTCCGACGAGGCCGAGCATGCGGTTGTCCCAGTTTATGCGGTCGTAGATGTATCGGTGGAAATTGCTCGTTGTGTTCTCGAGCAGGCGATGCATAGTTTCATAGAGGCGTTCCATAGCAAACCCTTCGAATAGTGCACTCAATGAGTGCAGAAATTATATCATACCTGCACTTATTGAGTGCAGGTATGCGAATGATGGGGCCCTATTGGAGGATAGCGGGTGGTCTGGAACGTGGGATGACGGCAGGCTGGAGGCGGGCGGGCTGAAGGCCGCCCCTACAGGGTGAGTTGGAGGTGGCAGCGGCGCTGGGTCAGGGTTCCCTAAGCATCCAATGCGCGTACTGATTTCGGGAGGTACAGCACCAGGCCTAGGGCGAGGCAGGCCAGGCCGTCTACCAGGAAGAAGGGGGCGATGCCGATCCACTCGGCCAGTATGCCGCCGATGGCCACGCCGATGGGGGTGGCTAGACCCATGGCGGCTGTGAGCAGGCCCATGGCGCGGCCCATCTTCTCGTCGGCCACATGACGCTGGGTGAGCGTCATGGTGGGCCCGTTGAACCAGGCGCAGGCCACGGCCATGACCACCACGAAGGCCAAGAAGGCGGGGAAGCCGTCGGCGGGCAAAAGGCCGCAGGCAGCGGTGGCGACGCCCACGACCACGCAGGCCACGGCGATGAGCCCGGCCAGGCGCTTGCCGCCGCCCCAGGCCATGAGAATGCCCGAGCCCACGAGCATGCCCACGCCGAAGGCCGCCTCGGTGAGCGATGCCATGTAGCCGTCGCCGCCGAAGTGGTCGTAGGTCATGAGCGGGAACACCGCCGACATCGGCCCGAAGATCATCATCCCTGCGGTCACGCCGCCGATGAGCAGCACCAGGCCGCGCGTTTGCGCGATGGCCCGCCAGCCGTCGCGCAGGTTCGCCAGCACGTGCTGCTGGGCGGCAGTGGCATCCACCACGGTGGGGATCTTCGCCAGGGCGAGGCCGAGGATGGCCACACAGGCGCCGGCGAAATCGAGGAACATCACCGAGGAGAACCCGAGGGTGGTGTACAGGAAGATGCCGAAGGCCGGGGCGCCGATAGCGGCCACCGAGGCCAGCAGCTGGTCGAGGGTGTTGATGCGCAGCAGGTGCTTGTCGGGCACGAGCATGGGCATGGCGGCCATCATGGCCGGTCCGTGGAAGGCCTGGCCCACGGCGCGGCCCATGCACACCACCACAAGCAGCGGGATAGACACGTCGCCGGCCAGAATGAGCAGGGCTGCCACCAGCGAGATGAGGCCCACGGCCCCGTCGGCGACAATCATGATGATCTTGCGGTTGTGCTTGTCGGCCACGATGCCGCCGAAGGGCGATACGAGCCCGATGGGCAGCATCACGCAGATGTTCATGATGGCCAGCATGAGTGCGCTGCCGGTGCTCTCGGTGACGTACCACACCACCGCGTAGCCGGCGGCGTAGCTGGTGATCATGGATACGGCCTGGCCAGCCCAGATGAACGCGATGATGGCTAGCCAGTTCTTCGGCAGCGGCAGTCCGGCCGCGCTCAGGGGCGCGGTGGCGCTGGGGGCGGCGGCCTTAGTTGTGGCGGCGCCGGGGGCGATGTCGGCGTCGGGAGCGGGCGGGGCGCTGGAAGCGGTCGGGGTGCCGTCGCCGGCGTTCACGGAGGGGTCGTCGACGATCTCAGGGGCGTGCGGGGAACGTTCGGTCATGGGAATCTCCTTGCGGGGTAGGGCTGAGCGCAGCGAAATGATCCGAGTAGCACTCAGCATGGGGTTGCGGAAGGGGTTGCGCCACCTATTTCAGGTGGCAAAGTCGTCGCAACGGGAAGTTGCGGAATGCGAAGCGACGGCTGGGCATCATGCCTCGCTGCGCGGAACGCGAAGAAATGGCGCGACAAAACGTTGTGCCCCATCACCACTGCTTCGCTGCCAAGCTATTAGATTACGAACCTTCCGGCCATCAAAACACCCACCTCAATAGATTCCAAAGCCCGCCCAGTGTACGAGAGTATTTGTCGTCTGTCAAACCGTCTACGGCTCGGGCTCCTCGCGCTGGCGCAGAGTGTCGGCCCGCTATACTGGGTCGTGCAAGCGACAAGAGGGTGCCCGTGAAGAAAGGGTGCGCACCATGGTGACATTGACGAAAGCGAACTTCGATGAGCTGGTGACCGAGGCGTCAGGCCTGGTGCTGGTGGATTTCTGGAGTCCGGGGTGTGGGCCGTGCCGCATGATGGAGCCGGTGCTGGAAGGGATGGCGGCGCGCCATCCCACCGTGCGCTTCGCCAAGCTGGATGCGGCGGCGAACCCCGATATCGCTTGGGCCTTCAACGTGGTCAGCGTCCCTACTTTCGTGCTCTTTCGCGACGGCGTGCCCGTAGGGGAGATCGTCGGCGCCGTACCCGCCGTGCGCATCGAAGAGCTGCTGGCCGAGGGGGATGCCTAGCCCGGTGGCACACTCGCGAGATGGCGGGGACGTTTCGGGCGCTGGTGTGCCTGTGCGCTGACGACGATGGGGCAGCGGCCTGGTGGCTCGGCATGGAGGGGCGCATATTCCAACCGCAGGGATGAGGGGGCGCGCGGGCAGTCGCCAGGGGAATAGCGCCGCGTTATCTTTTAAGGGAACTACGGCAGGTGGTAGTGCTATCATGCAAGGATATCCCGTGTCGCAATCGCCGCAATTTCGACTGAGGCACGAAAGCCGAGGACGAGGGAGTTCGCATGGTTTCTTTCCACCATATCTTCCATCATGGGAAAGAACGTGACGACGCCGAGAGGCGCCTGGAGATCGCTGAGGCCCACCAGGCCGCAGAGGCCGCCGAGGCCAAGGCCGATGTGGCCGTGGCCGAAGCCCAGGTATCTCAGGAATTCCTCGATCGCTTTCCCGGCGGCATGTTCCGCTATCCCGCCGAGGGGAACGACACCCTCGACTGCGCCAATGCCGGTCTGCTGCACCTGTTCGGCTGCAAAGACGTTGCGGCCTTCGAGGCGCTGACGGGCAACACGTTCTCGGGACTCGTTTACGAGGAGGATCGCGATCGCGTGCAGCGCGAGATTGCGGAGCAGACCTCGGCGAGCAACGAAGACCACGTGCGCTACCGCATCCGTCGCGCCGATGGGGCCCTGCGTTGGGTGGAGGACTGGGGCCAGCTTGTGGAAGATGCTGAAGGGCGGCGCTGGTTCTACGTGACGGTGATGGACATTACCGACCAGGTAAACGATGAGGAGCAGCTGCGCCGGGCCAACGAGCGGCTCGAGATTATCACGGCCCTGTCCAACGATGTGCTCTTCGATATCGAGTGCGCCACGGGGGAGGCCCATGTCTACGGCGATTTCGAGGGTCGCTTCGGCCGCACTCCCGAACAGGGCGATTTCGTCGTGCATCGCCGGTGCCAGAAGCCCTGCCAGCTGGCCATCACGGCTCACGATCTCTCGCCGCTCATGGAACAGATCGGCGAGAACTCCCTGGTAGATTTCGAGACTTCGACACCCGGCCCCCATGGTGAGCCGGTGTGGTACCGCTATCAGTCCGTGGTGCTCTACAACGAGGACGGCAGCCCCCAGCGCCATGTGGGCCGGCTGCTCGACACCAACGAGGCTGCGCTGCGCGAGAGCCAGTTCCGCCGCAAGGCCGAGCGCGACGGGCTCACGGGGCTCTACAACCGCGCCGCGGCCCTCGATCGCATCGAGACGGCCCTGGCCAACGAGAACCGCCCCTGCACTCTCATCGTGGTGGATGTGGACGATTTCAAGGAAGTGAACGACACCTACGGCCATCTTGAGGGTGATGCCGTGCTGAAGGAGCTGGCCCAGTTCCTGAGCCAGGTGATGCGCAAAGAGGATATCGTGGCCCGCATCGGAGGCGACGAGTTCCTCATCTTCGCGCCCGGTTTGGCCTCGGGCCCGGCCACCGATCGGGTGCTGGAGCACTTGGCCCGCGGTCCCTTTGCGGCCCAGCGGGCCACCGACGAGCCGGTGCGGGCCGCCCGGGCCTCCCAGTGCCACGCGGCGCCCAGCATCAGTATCGGAGCCGCCTGCTGCCTCACGCCGCCCATGCCCTTTGAGGCGCTCTTTGCCGTGGCTGACAGCACGCTCTATCAGGCCAAGGAAGCGGGGAAGGCCCGCTATCGCCTCACGGTCGTCGGTTAGCTTCCCCTAACCCGCCTTCTGCAGCAGCAGGGGGCCGTCGCATCGCTCGAGGGGGCGCTCGTCAGCAGTGGCCAGAAGATGCGCCAACGCCTCCACCGATCGGGGGAAATGGCAGCGATCAAGGTCGCACTGGTCGAAAAAGCGGTGCTCGACCATCGACTGCAAAAATGCGTGGAGCGGGTCGTAGAACCCGTCAACGTTCAGCAGGAAGCACTCGTGGGGCCCCATATCCAAGCGCACGCGGGTGAAGATCTCCGTGATTTCCTCCAAGGTGCCCACGCCGCCGGGCAGGGCCACGAATGCGTCGCCCAGCTCGATCATCTTCGCCTTGCGCTCGCCCATGGTGTCGCACACGATGAGCTCGGTCAGGTCGTGCTGGGCCACGCCGGCCTCGATGAAGAACGCCGGCTCCACGCCGATAACGGGCGCCCCGCCCTCGATGGCGGCCCGGGACACGGCACCCATGAGGCCCACGGAGCTGCCCCCGTAGACGAGGGTGTGCCCAGCGCGGGCGATGAGGGCGCCCAGCTCATGGGCGGCTTCTTCAAAATGCGGGTTGTCGCCGAAGTTGGAACCGCAGTACACGGTAATGTTCATGAAACTCTCCTCCTCGGTGTGTTTGGGCTGGTCGGAGAATCCAGAAGCATAGCACCGATGGCCGCTCGGGGCAAACGGGGCGCCGCGCCGTCGCCGTGCTTGGGGCCGCTCGGGGTGGGCGAGGCGCCGCGCCGTTGCGGTCTCTTACGGCTTCCGATCACTTCCCTTACTTTGCCGTCACCTTTGCTGCGCAATGGTGCCGCCCGCGTTATGCTGGCATCCTCGCCCAGGGAGAGACGCGACGAGAAAGGGAGGGCCATGGGTGCCATCAAGCATTTTCTGGGAAACTACAGTGAGAACTTCGCCGCCGCTCTCTTGCTGTGGCCTCTGGCATCGCTCATGCTCACCCTGCCCATTCTGGCCTACCTATACCATCGGGATGGACGCCTGCGCTTCGGCACCTTCGTGGGGGCCTACCTCACGGTGCTCTACGTCGTCGGCATCGGCTGCTTCACACTGTACCCGCTACCCTCGGGCGATACGGGCCTGGGCATAACGCGCGGCGTAGCCCCTAACTTCAACCCGCTGAACTTTGTGAACGACATCGCCAAGGACGGCCTGCGGGCCGTATTCCAACTCGTCTTCAACGTCGTGTTCTTCATGCCCCTGGGATTCATCGGCGGCCGCCTGCTGCGGTTGCGCTTCGCCGCGACGGTGCTGCTCGGCCTGGCTACGTCGGTGCTTGTGGAAACGGCGCAGCTGACGGGGCTCTTCGGGCTCTACCCCTACGCCTACCGCTGCTGCGATGTGGACGACGTCCTCACGAACACCCTCGGTGCGGCCCTGGGCTGGCTCTGTGCGGCGTTGCTGGGGCGCGTCGTTCCCCCGGGGAAGCTCGCCGACGCTGAGCCCACCGATCGCCCCGGTTTCGTGCGCCGCTGCGTGGCCCTGTGGATCGACCTGGCCATCGTGTGGCTCGTGGCCGTGGTGCCCTACAGCGCGGTGGCTCTGGGTATGGAATTCGCCGGGTGGGGCCAGCCAGCGTTGCCGGGGCTTACGGCCGGCCAGACGGCCGCCCTCGTCATCGACGGCAGCGCCGTGGCGGCTCTCGTCATGGTCGAGCTGGTCATTCCCTGGCGCCACGGGGGCTCTACCCCGGGCGGTTCCTTCGTGCGCATGACCTTCGAGACGCACCCGCGCACCCCGGGCCACCGCGCACTGTTCTACGCCGCCCGCGCCGCCACCTTGGTCGCCGTGCTCTGGGAATGGCCGTGGCTCATTCCCTTCCTGCTGCTGTTCTACCTGGTGAAACGGGAGATGCCCTACGATCTCATCCCCTAGGCTCGCGTGGGGGCCGACGATCCTTGGGGCCTTTGTGGCGATACCCGCTGTTGAAGGGATTTGAACCGGAGATTGCCCGGACGTTCTGCTCAAGGGCTGAGGCGGCCCCTTTTTGTGCAGGTGCATCGCAGCTTGCGGGGCGCCTACGCCGTGCGCGGATGCGAAACTCGTCGGCAACGGGGGCCGTGCCATAATGGGCGGCGGCCTGGGGAAGGCGGTCACGGCACCGGTCGTGGCGCTTCCCGGCCAGCCCTCTGCCCGACGCGACGATTCGAGGTTTCCGTGAGCGATACCAAGACCGTGCCCACCATGGGCGCCCCCGATGCCGAAGACGCTGTCTACGACGGACGCACCCTCGGCCTGCCGAAGATGACCATCTTCGGCCTCCAGCACATGTTCGCCATGTTCGGCGCCACCATTCTGGTGCCGACGCTCACGGGGCTGTCGGTGTCGGCGACCCTGCTGTTCGCCGGCTTGGGCACGCTGCTGTTCCACTTCCTGGCCAAGGGGAAGGTGCCGGCGTTCCTCGGCTCCTCCTTCGCGTTCATCGCCGGCTACGCGGCCATCGCGCCGAACGGCGAGGCGGCGCTTTTGCCCTACGCCTGCCTCGGTGTGGCCTGCGCGGGCTTGCTGTACCTGGTGATTTCCGCCCTGTTCAAGGTGTTCGGGCCCCAGCGCATCATGGGCTTCTTCCCGCCCGTGGTCACCGGTCCCATCGTCATCTGCATCGGTCTCATTCTGGCCCCCTCGGCCATCGCGAACTGCGAGACGAACTGGCCCGTGGCCCTCGTGGCCATCGCCATCATCGTCATCAGCAACATTTGGGGTCGCGGCATGATCCGCATCATCCCCATCCTGCTTGGCGTGATCGGCTCCTATGTGGCCGCCGCCTTCGCCGGCGTCGTGGATTTCCAGCCCGTAGCCGACGCCGCCTGGATCGGCCTGCCGGTGCTGTGGGACAACACGGTGTTCTCCCTGTTCGGCCCTGGGTTCGATACGGGCCTGGCCATCACGGCCATCATCACCATCATGCCCTTGGCCTTCGCCACCATCATCGAGCATATCGGCGACATGTCGGCCATCAGCTCCACCTGCAACCGCAACTTCATCGCCGAGCCCGGCCTGCACCGCACGCTGCTCGGCGACGGCCTGGCCACCATTGTGGCATCGCTGTTCGGCGCGCCGGCCAACACCACCTACGGCGAGAACACCGGCGTGCTGGCCCTCACCCGCGTGTTCGATCCGCGCGTGGTGCGCATCGCCGCCTGCTTCGCCATCCTGTTCTCCTTCTGCCCGAAGTTCGCGGCCATCATCTCCTGCATGCCGGCCTGCGTCATCGGCGGCGTGTCGCTGGTGCTCTACGGTATGATTTCGGCCGTGGGCATCCGCAATCTGGTGGAAAACCACGTGGACTTCATGATGAGCCGCAACGTGCTCATCACGGCGCTCATCCTGGTGCTGTCCCTCGGCATCGCCTCCAGCACCGCCGGAGCCATCGTCTTCGAGGTGGGCGGTGTGACCGTGGCCCTGTCGGGTCTGGCCGTGGGCTCGGTTGTGGGCATTCTGCTGAACATCATCCTGCCGGGGAAGGAAGAGGGCTGGGACGGGGGCCTGGCTGCCGAGGCCGAGGCCGACGACGTGCCCCTACCTCTGGAAGCCGAGGTCACGAACTTGCCTATCGCGGAGAAGTAGGCTGCCCGGCGCGCACGCATGGGGCGCCCGGCGCGTTCCTATGCGTGCGCCGGTAGCCATTTCTGGAGCACTACGGCTTCGTTCTCCTGCTCGTTGCGAGCCGCATAGAGCAGGGTGACGCGCGGGTAGGAGGCCATTTCCGGGCCCGCCAGCTTCTTCGCGAAGGCCAATGCCTCGGGGTTGGCGTTCAACTCCTCCACGTACTGCTGTTGAAAGGCGTTCCAATGGGCCGGGTCGTGACCGAAGGCCTTGCGCAGCTCCGTTGAAGGAGCGAGGAACTTCGCCCACTCGTCGTAGTGCACGCGGGCCTTGGTCAGGCCGCGGGGCCAGAGCCGATCGACGAGCACCCGGTAGCCGTCGCTTTCCTCGTAGGGCTCGTACACGCGTTTGATCTGGATTTCCATGGGTGCGCCTCCT
Organism: Adlercreutzia sp.; assembly: GCF_056795635.1. NCBI lineage: Bacteria > Bacillati > Actinomycetota > Coriobacteriia > Eggerthellales > Eggerthellaceae > Adlercreutzia > Adlercreutzia sp. The sequence continues at coordinate 198,897 of NZ_JBQIIT010000004.1, forward strand.
TGAGATGCTGGTGGTTCAGCTCCGATTATCGCGCGCGCCCAGTCGTGCGGCATCGCCCTGTGGAGCCTGTAAGCAAACCGCCCTCCTCTTGTTATGGAAGGGGCAGGCGAGCACTTCCGTATCTTCTGGACAAAAAGGCTTCGAGCGAGCTCTTCGATGGAGCTTGGGCGTTGCTTGTCTTCAGAATGAGCTCGAACTTAACGAATTTCGTTTACTGAGGTCTGCGATATTGCCCCTAAGGGCCTCAGCACAGCTCACTCGAAGCCTTTTTGTCCAGAAAATCGAAAAGTGCCCTCGACAAGGAGGGCTTTAAATCGAGAGGCGCGGCGGAATCGGCTCGAAAACCGATCCACCGCGCCTCGCTCGGCGACGTTGTGCGACGGCGCCCTACAGCGCCAGGCGGTAGATGTTCGCGGCGTCCTCCAGGGTCAGTTTCTTGAAACTGCCGAAGGGCACGCCCTTGTTCTGGGCCAGAGTAGGCAGCATCTTCTCGATGTCGCCCTCTTCCACACCCAACTCGGCCAGGGTGGTGGGCATGCCCAGGCTCGCGAAGAAGCTGCGGGTCTCGTCGATGGCCGACAGGGCGTCGGCCTCTACGTCGCCGGTGGGGGTGAGGCCGAAGACCGCCTGGCCGTAGAAGGCGAAGCGGGCCGGGTTCTCGCCGTGTACGTACTCCATCCAGGCGGGGAACATGACCGCTAGGCCCGCGCCGTGGGTGATGGCCGGGTCCAGGGCCGACAGTTCGTGTTCAAGCCCGTGGGTGGCCCAGTCCTCGTGACGGCCCACGCCGGCGATGCCCTGGTGGCAGAGCATGCCCGCCCACATGATGTTGGCCCGGGCATCGTAGTTCTCGGGGTCGGCCAGCACGCGGGGTGCCTCGGCGCGGATGGTGTTCATGAGCGACAGATTCAGGTTGTCGGTCACGGGCACGGCGCCGTAGTCGTCGAAGAAGCGTTCCAACAGGTGGCAGTACATGTCGGTGAGCCCCGCGGCCGTTTGGAAGGGGGGCAGGGTGAAGGTGAGCTCGGGGTTCATGAAGGCGAATTTCGGGCGCTGGGCGTTGTTGGCGTAGCCGGTCTTTCGGCCGAGCTCGTCGTTGGAGATCACCGTGTTCTTGGAGGCCTCGCTGCCAGCGGCCGGAATGGTGAGCACGACGGCGATGGGGAGCACGGCGTGATCGAGGGCCTTGGTTTCGAAGAGCTCCCACACGTCGCAATCGACACAGGCACCGTTGGCGATGGCCTTGGCGGAATCGATGACCGAACCGCCGCCCACGGCCAGAATCCAGTCGACGCCGGCCTCCTTGCAGAGAGCCACGCCCTCGCGCACCAGGGTGATCTCGGGGTTCGGGCGCACGCCGCCCAGTTCCAAATGCTCGATGCCCGCCGCGTCCAGCGATGCACTCACGCGGTCGATCAGGCCGCTGCGCCGGGCGCTCTCGCCGCCGAAGTGCACGAGGACGCGCTTGGCGCCGGCTGCTGCCAGCTTCGTGCCCACCTCGTTCTCAACGCCGCGGCCGAAGACGAAATGGGTCGGGGAGACGAACTCGAAGTTCTCCATGGGAATCCTTTCCATCGCAAAGCACCCGCACCGGCCGCCAACGCGCGGCCCCACGCACGAGGCGCCCAGGGCCAGTATAGTGCTCGGAGCGCCGCCGGGCACCCGGGGCTCGGAAGAATTCGCCCACGACGGCGCGGCCCACCGAACGAGCGGGCCGCGCTAAAAGGGGAGGAAGGGCCGCGGTGCGGAGGTGGGAGGGATGCCCCGCACCGTCGCCGACCCTGGGAGGCTTAGGCTTCAGCACCCTGGGCGTAGGCGCAGGCTACTTCGCCGGAGAGGCGGCCGAGCACCGAGTAACCGCTCATGACGCACCAGTAGTCGCCGTTCATGATGCCGCCGGCGGCGCCGGGCACCGCGTACAGGCCGGCGATGGGCTGGGCGTTCGTGCCCATGACCTGGGTGTCGGTGTTGATCTTCAGGCCGCCGAAGGTAGCCATGATGCCGCCGACCACGGGAATGGCGTAGAAGGGGGCCGTGGTGAGCGCCATGGCCGGCACCGTGCCGAGGTGGGGCACTTCCAGCTGATCGGCCGTGCCCGCAGCGGCGGCCTCGTTGTAGGCGTTTACGGTCTCCACCATGTTCCGGGCGTTGAAGCTCACGCCGTCGGCGGTCTCGGCCACGATCTTCGCGCCCAGCTCTTCCAGGCTGTCCGCCTGCACGACGGTCATGCCGCGCTCGATCATGGCGTCGATGCGGTCCCCGCCGATGACGGCGGCGTTGCAGAAGGGAGTCTCGCGGATGAGGTTGCGCACGGCCTCGTCCAGGATGAGGTAGGCCCGGGCCATGGGCTGCTGCATGACCTCCTGGTTCACGAGGGACGAGCCGAGCCCCTCGTTGACGAAGCGCTTGCCGCCCACGTTCACGTACACGCCCATGCCCTGGATGGAGTGCTCGGTGGTGCCGTAGTAGAGCACGTGGGCGTCGTCGATGTTGGTGAGGGCCTCGTAGCCCTCGGGGGTGTCGATGCCGTTCAGGTAGGTGGTCGGCCAAGGCTGGGGGTGGCCGTAGAAGGAGCCGAAGCTGCGGGAGAGCTGGGCGCCCGCCTTCACGGCCATCTTGATGCCCGCGCCGTCCAGGTAGGGGACGCACTGGGCCTGGCCCAAATCGGCGTGGCGGCCGATGTAGTGGGTGCACATCTCCTTGTCGCACTGCCAGCCGCCCGTGGCCAGGATCACGGCCTTGGCCGCAATGGTGAAGGGGCCCTCGGCGTCCTCGGCCACCAGGCCCGTGACCGTGCCGGTCTCATCCACGACCAGGTCCACGGCGCGGGTGCCGAGCAGGGTCGTGCCGCCCTTGGCCGTGAAGATCTCGCCGAACTGCTGGAGGTACTCGTCGGTGTAGCTCTTCGAGCCCTCCTCGGCCGGGCGCTTGCCGCCCATCCACACGTAGGGGCTGCCCGGGGCCAGCTCCTCGGTGGCCAGGCCCAGGCCGCCGATCCACTCCAGGTACGGGGCCCAGTTGTCGCAGACGAGCTTGCCCAGCTCGGGGTCGGACATAGGGGCCTTGGCGTAGGCCTCTTCCCAGGCGGCGCCGAAGCGCGGCCCGAAGGCGCCCGCCGCGAAGCGGCTCGTGCCGCCCACGGCCTGGGAGGCCTCCACGAGGATGACGCTCGCTCCCTGCTCGGCCGCGCTGACGGCGGCGGCCAAGCCGCCGATGCCGGCACCGGCGATGACCACATCGCAGGTGTGCTTCGCCTCGGCCGTCCCCGTGTCGGCCAATTCCTGGGTGCTGCAGCCCGACAGGCTGGTCATGCCGGCCAGGGCGGCGGCCCCGGCGGCGACGATGCTGGCGCCCTTGATGAAATCGCGGCGTGTCTGTTCCATGATGGTTCCCTTCCTTCTGATGGTGTATGGCAGCGCATCGGCGGATGCGTCAGGCCCTGGATTGGTGCGCCCCGGCGAGGGGCTTGGCGCGGGCGGTGCCTAGTGGCAGGTGTTGCACTCGTAGACGCCGGCGTGGTGGCAGCCCACGCAGGTGTCGGCCGCGGCGGTTTCCCGGTGCATGCCGTGGCAGTCGCTGCAGGCGATGTCGCCGTGGCCGGGGGTAAGGCCCATGACCTCGTGGGGGTTCACCGTAGTACCCTTGGAATCGGTGAGGTCGGTGACGTCGGCCGTCAGGGCGAGCATCTCCTCGGTGCTCAGGTCGTGGCAGCCGGCCGCCTGGCAGGTCTGGGCCTCCACGCTGGTCTTGCGCAGCTTCTGGGGCATGGCGCCCGTGGCGTCGGCGCCCTGGTGCACCGTGGCGAGGGCCGCCTCGTCGCTGTGGCAGGTGGCGCAGTCGGTTCCGGCCGCCGTGGCGTGGGCTCCCGCCCCCAGGGAGGCCTCGGTCGTCGTCGCGGCCTCGGTGCTGTGGCAGGTGGTGCAGTCGGTGGCCAGGGACCAATCGGACGCCGGGTCTGCCGCGGCGGTTTGCTCGGCGGGGTCTGGCCCCTCGGCGGTTTTCGGTTCTTCCCCTTGCGGCGAGCATCCTGCCGCTATAATGATGGCCGCCACAACGGCAAGGGCTGCAAGGGGCTTGCGCAGACGCTTGATGGGCTTCATCCTTCCTCCTTCTTCGATGTTCCGTTCGTTTCGCTTCCTCCGTAAACGATGGGCCGATGGTAGGAAAAGGGCTCCGCCGCTGTCATCGGGGCAAAGGCGTGAAATTGAGGGAAGTCATCGAGAACCACCGCTGTTCTGGGGCTTCTACGAGGGGTTTTCGAAGGGTCGGAACCGTTCTCACTAGTTTCTAGTGAGGCGGAAGAGCAGGGAAGGGGAGCGGGTCGGGATGGAGAAGAGGGGCGCATCGCTGCAATCGCGGTTCATGGCGGAGCTGAGCCGGGCCAATTTTCCCATGATGGTGGGATTCGCGCTGTGCCAGGTATGGCTGAGCCTGTGCTTCTTCGCGCCGCAGCTGTTCCCTGAGAACTCGTCGGTGAGCGTCTACGAGATATCGCTCGTGGCCTGCGTGGTGTCGCTTGGGCCCGCGCTGGCGTTCCCTAAGGCGAGCGAGGCCTGGCTCGAGCGGCCGTGGAGCGTGCGGGCCGTGGCCCTCTGCGCGAGCGTGGGCACCCTGGCCATTCCGTTCTCGGCAGGCAGCACGGGGCTCGACGGGGCGCTCCAGGTGTTCGCCGGTCTTTTGACCGGCATTGCCTCGGGGTGGCTGTTCGTCGGCTGGTACCAGGCCTTCTGCAAGCTGGGGGATCTCATCGGCTTCGTACTCGGCGTGGTGGCGAACAACCTTTTCATGTACGTGCTGACGGCGGTGGCCTATCTGCCGGAGGTGAGTCCGTGGATCATGGTGGCCGTCGCCTGCGCCCTGCCGCTCCTCTCGGCCCTCCTTCTCAACCGCCGGCCGGAGACGGCCGATTTCGTGGGAGAGCCCACCCTGCCGCCGCGCCGGAGCAAGCCGCGGCGCGTCCTGGCGCTGCTGTGCGCCAGCATCTTCTTTGTCAGCTTCGTGGACGAGTTCATGCGCAACTACTATTTGGAAGGCACCGACCTGGCCTTTTACTCGGGAAGCCTCAATCTCGTGCTGCTGGTGGCCAAGGTGGCCTGCTCCACGGTGCTCGTGGTCATCATCGCCGACCGGAGCCGCAAGATGTCTTTGGTCTACCGCATCTCCTTCCTGCTGACCATGGCGGCGGTGCTGCTCATGCCCTACGGGGGCCACTGCCCCGATGTCATGTACGGCATCGCCAGTTTCGGGGCCTTCCTCTTCAAGATCATGATCATGATCCTGGCCTTCAACTTCTGCCAGCGCTATCGCACGTCGCCCTTGCTGGTGTACGCGCTGACGCGCATCACCTTCTCCCTCGACCTGCTGCTCGGCTTCGGGGGCTTCAACGCCTACTCGGTGCTGGCGCCCGCGGTGCCCGACCTGCTGGGGCTCATCTCCGTGGCTCTTGGGCTGCTCGTGGTGGCCATCTACTCGTTCGTGTTCACCGACCGTTCCTACGCCCCGGCCTTCGTGGCCGCCGACGGGCCCGCGCCGAGCGGGGAGACGGTGGAGGAGCGCTGCGACCGCCTCGTGCGCGTGGGCAACCTGTCGCGGCGGGAGTCCGATGTGCTGCGGCTCGTGGCGAAGGGGCGCTCGGCCCCGCGCATCTGCGAGGAGCTGCACCTGTCCATGAACACAGTGAACACCCACACGAGCCACATCTACCAGAAGCTGAAGATTCACTCGCGCCAGGAGCTTCTCGATTTGCTGGAGAATATGGCCCCCGATAAGGAGCGCCCTTCGGCCGGCGGCCGGCCGTGAGCAAACTCGGTGGTTGCGGGTCGTGCTGACCCGTGGGCCGCTAGCCTTCCAGTTCGCGGGCTAGGTAGCGGCCGGTGATGCTTTCCGGGTTGGCGGCCACCTGGGCCGGGGTGCCCGTGGCGACGATGCGGCCGCCAGCCTCGCCGCCGCCGGGGCCCATGTCGATGAGGTAGTCGGCGTTGGCGATCATGTCCAGGTCGTGCTCGATGACCACCACGGTGGCGCCCTGCTCCACGAGGCTCTGCAGCACGGCGATAAGGGTGGCCACGTCAAGCGGGTGCAGCCCGATGGTGGGCTCGTCGAAGATGAAGAGCGTGTCGCTCTGGTCGCGGCGCACCTCGCTGGCCAGCTTCAGGCGCTGGGCCTCGCCGCCCGACAGGGCCGGGGTGGCTTCGCCCAAGGTGAGATAGCCCAAGCCCAGGTCGCGCAGGGTTTCCAACTTGGCGCGCACCTTCTTCTGGGACGCGAGCGCCGTGGCGGCCTGGTCCACGGTGAGCGACAGCAGCTCGGGCAGCGACAGGGTGGCCACGGCGCCTTCCCCCTCTACTTCCATCTGGATGGCGTCGGCGGCCGTGCCCGCGGGGGATGTTTCGCCGGAGGAACTGCCGGGGTCTGCGTTGGCACCGGCCGCCGCGCCGCTGTTCGGGTAGTCATCAACGGCCATCTGGATGGCGTCGGCGGCTCGGCCGTAGCGGCTGCCGCGGCAGTCGGGGCAGGGGATGTCCACGTCGGGAAGGAACTGCACGTCCAAGGAGATCTGTCCCGTGCCGTCGCAGGTGGGACAGCGCAAAGACCCGGTGTTGTAGGAGAAATCGCCGGCCTTGAGGCCCGCGGCCTGGGCCTCGGGCAGCTTTGCGAAGGCGCGGCGCAGGTCGTCCAGCACCCCGGAGTAGGTGCCCACGGTGGAGCGCACGTTCACGCCGATGGGGGTGGCATCCACCAGATCGACCCGGGCGATGCCGGGCGCTTCCACGTCCAGCACGTGACCGGGCAGGGGCTGTCCGGCCAGGGCCGCCTTCAGGGCCACGACGAGGCTCTCCAGCACGAGCGTGGTCTTCCCCGAGCCGGATACGCCGGTGATGCAGGTGAGACGCCCTTGGGGAATGGCTACTTCCAGGGGCTTCACCGTGTGGAGCCCGTCCATGGTCAGACGGATGGAGCCTTCGTCGAACAGGTGCGGCGCGGCAACGGGGGTGCGCACCCGCACCTTTGCGGTGCCGGCCAGGAAAGGCCCGATGCGGCTGGCCGGGTTCGCCTCCACCGTGGCCACCGGCCCCTGGGCGATGATGCGGCCGCCGTCGGCTCCCGAGCCGGGCCCAATCTCGATGAGGTGGTTCGCGTGGCGCAGCACGGCCACGTCGTGATCCACCATCACGACGGAGTTCCCGTCGGCCAGCAGGTCATCCATGACACCGAGGAGCCCCTCCACGTTGGCGGGGTGCAGCCCGATGGAGGGCTCGTCCAGCACGTAGAGCACGCCGGTGGTGCGGCTGCGCACGGCGCGGGTGAGGGCCACGCGCTGGCGCTCGCCGTTGGAGAGGGTCTCGCTGGCGCGATCGAGGGTGAGGTATCCCAGGCCGAGCTGCTCCAGGCGCTGAATGGGCTCGGCCATTTCACTGGTGATGGCGTCGGCCATGGGGCGCATGTCGGCTGGCAGCCAGGGGGCCACCGTGGGCAGCCAGTCCCGCAGCTCGTCCAGGGTGAAAGCGGTGATCTGGGCGAGGTTCAGACCGTCGATCTGGCTTTCCCGGGCCGGCGCCGACAGGCGCGTGCCGTGGCAATCGGGGCAGCGGGCCTCCACGAGGAACTTCGCCACCCGCGCCATGCCCTTCTCGTCCTTCGCCTTGGCCAGGGCGTTCTTCACGGTGTTCACGGCGCTGTAGAAGGTGAAGTCCAGCTCGGTGGCGTGGTCCTTGTTCTTGGGCACATACAGGATGTGGCGCTTCTCCATGGGGCCGTGCAGCACGATGTCCTTCTCGGCGTCGGTGAGGTCCTGGAAGGGCACGTCGGTGCGCACGCCCATTTCGCGGGCTACCTGGGGCATGAGCGACCACATGAGCTGCCGCCATGGGGCTACGGCGCCCTCCTCCAGGCTGAGGGTGGGGTCGGGTACCAGGGTGCTCTCGTCAATGTCGCGCACGACGCCGGCGCCTCCGCAGGTGGGACAGGCGCCCCCGCTGTTGAAGGCCAAATCCTCGGCCGAGGGGCCGTAGAATTCCACGCCGCAGGCAGAGCAGGTGATGGGTTGCTCGGCCGCCACGTTCAGGGTCGGCCCGTTGCGGTGGCCGTTGGGGCAGCAGTGCGCGCCGAGGCGCGAGACCATGAGCCGCAGGTAGTTCAACAGCTCGGTGGAGGTGCCGAAGGTGGAATGGACGCCGGGCGTGTCCGGTCGCTGTCGTAGGGCCAGGGCGGCCGGCACGTGCAGCACCTCGTCCACCTCGGCGCGGCCCGCCTGGGCGATGCGCCGCCGCGTGTAGGTGGACAGTGCTTCCAGGTAGCGGCGCGATCCTTCCGCGTACAGCACGCCGAGGGCCAGCGAGCTCTTTCCCGAGCCCGACACGCCTGCGATGCCCACGAGCTGTCGCAGCGGCACGTTCAGGCTGAGGTTCCGCAAGTTGTGCACCCGCGCCCCACGCACCTCAATGGCCGTCGGCTCGGTGAAGGTGAGGGGCACGGTGGTGGGGGCTTCGACGTGTTCCATGGGACTCGATTCTCGCGCGAGATATGCAAAGCGCCCTGCGAGATGCAGGGCGCTTTCAAGTTCTGGAGCCAACGAGCGGATTCGAACCGCTGACCTACGCATTACGAGTGCGTTGCTCTACCAGCTGAGCCACGTTGGCGAAGTGCTTCTTGCGAAGCGGCTATCCAGTATAGCGAACAGGGCGCGTCTTCGCAAGCGCGGGAACGGTGAATTCTTCGTGCGGGCATTCGCGTGGCTGCGGCGCCGGGCTGCGGAGCCAAAACGCGCGGCTATCGGGAAGAGCGAGGTTCCTCAGGTGCGGGGTTGCCGTGGGGTTGTTGGGAGGGGAACTGGGTGCGGCGTTGCGCGGCTGGGTCGCCGGGGGCTGGACGCGGCGCCCACTCGCTTGGCGGAGACCGACGGCGCCGGGACGGAGCGCCCGCGTGCTCGGCAGGGCCATCGGGGTCGAGGTGCGGCGATATGGGGGATGCGGGGAGGTGGTAGGCGCTGCCCGTGCCCTTCGCTATACTGGTCGCCATTGGAAAAACGGGGAGCATGGGCTGAAGGCGGGCGGTCCGATTCGCCCGGGTGCGGCATTGCGCAGCGCCGTCTCCCCCAAAGGCAACGAGGTGCATCTATGAGCTTGAGGTTTACGCTCGCGAAGGCGACCGGCGCGGTATCTACCTGGGGATTGCGTCACGTAGCCCATCGGCCCGCGGCCAATCTGCCGGGGAAGATCGCGCTCAAGATGGATCCATCGCTGCTCGACGAGCTGCGCGGGAAGTGCGCCGAGGGCTCGGTCATCACCGTGGGCACCAACGGGAAGACTTCCACGAACAACCTGCTGGCCGATGCCTTCGAGGCGGCCGGGCGCACCATCATCTGCAACCGCACGGGGGCGAACTTGGCGGCGGGCATCGCCTCGGCGCTGCTCCAGCAGCCGGCGGCCCAGTGGGGCGTCTTCGAGTGCGACGAGCTGTGGCTCGCCCACGTGCTGCCGCGCCTGCGCTCGAACTACGTGCTGCTGCTGAACCTGTTCCGCGATCAGCTGGACCGCTGCGGCGAGATCGACCGCATTCAAACCTCCATCGCCGGTGCCCTCGCTGCCTCGCCCGATACCGTGCTCGTGTACAACGCCGACGACCCGCTGTGCGCGCGCATCGCGGCCACCGTGGGCAACCGCACCGTGGCCTTCGGCCTGGACGAGTCCATGAACCTGGCCCAGAACACCGTGGCCGACGCCCAGATGTGCCAGCAGTGCGATGGCATGGTGCGGTATCGCTACCGCCAGTACGGCCAGCTCGGCGACTATTTCTGCACCTCCTGCGACTTCGCCCGCCCGGCGCTGACTTACGCCGGTCGTTCCATCGCGTTGGCGCCGACGGGGGTGTCCATGGAAATCTGCGGCCCGGCGGCTTGCGAGGCGGTGCACACGCCGCAAGCCACGCCCTATGCCGCCTACAACCTGGTGGCGGCCTACGCGCTCTGCCGCGAGGTGGGCATCCCGACTCCCGCTTTCCAGCAAGCTGTGGACGCCTTCAACCCGCGCAACGGGCGGCTCCAGCGCTATCGCTTGGACGGCCGCGACGTGCTGCTGAACCTGGCGAAGAACCCCACGGGCTTCAACCAGAACCTGAAGATCGTGGAAGCCGATGGCGGCCCCAAGATGGTGGCCTTCTTCATCAACGATCAAGTGGCCGACGGCCGCGACATCTCCTGGATCTGGGACATCGACTTCGAAGAGTTGGCCGGTCAGCCCGACACCGTGGTGTTCGCCGGCGGCTCACGCGCCCACGACCTGGCCGTGCGCCTGAAGTACGCGGGCATCGCCGCGCCGGTGATCGAGTCCATGGACGACGCCTTCGCCCGCTTGGGGGCCCTGACGGCGGCGGGTCAGCTGCCCGCCGATGCAGCGGTGTACGCCATCGCGAATTACACGGCCCTGCCGCCGGTGCACGAGGCCCTGAACGCCCGGGAAGCGGCGGAAGGGGCGCGGGGCGCGAGTGCCCGGGAAGTGGATAGCCGGGATGGAAGCAGCTCGCAGACGGACGACCTGGCGGCCCCGGGTGCAAACGGGTTCGAGCAGCGGCAAGGGCGCGGCCCTTGCCCTACGGAGGCGGTCGCGAATGGTGTGCCGGCCGAGGGGGAAGCCGCAGGCGACGTGTCGGCTGCGAGGGAAGCCGCGGGTGATGTGCCGCCCGCGAGGGAGGTCGCGACCGCGGAGGCGCCCGCATCTTTCGAGGCGCCGGTCGTCATCGCGCATTTGATGCCCGACCTGTTGAACCTCTACGGCGACGGGGGCAACGTGCGCATCTTGGAGCAGCGTCTGCGCTGGCGCGACGTTCCCGTGGAAGTGCGCCGGGTCGGTCATGACGAATCGGTCGATCTTTCCCAGGTCGATCTCGTATTTTTGGGCGGCGGTCCCGACCGTGAGCAGAAACTGGCGAGCGAGCAGCTGCTGGCCATGCGCGACGACCTGTCTGCTTACGTGGAGGCCGACGGCCCCCTGCTGGCCATCTGCGGCGGCTACCAGATCTTGGGCCGCCAGTGGCTGTGGGGCGACGAGCTGGTGGAAGGCCTCGGTCTCATCGATATGGAGACGCGGCGTCCCGGCACCTCGGCCGACCGCCTCATCGACAACATGGTGTTGGAATCTCCCCTGGCCGGCCACCCCGTCGTGGGCTACGAGAACCATGCCGGTCGCACCTACCTGGGCGAGGGCGTCGAGGGCTTCGGCCGCGTGGTCTCGTCCTGCGGCCGCGGCAACAACGATGACGACCGGGTCGAAGGCGCTCGCTACAAGAATGTGGTGGGCACCTATTCCCACGGCCCCCTCCTCTCGAAGAATCCCGAGGTGGCCGATTGGCTGCTGGCCCGTGCTCTCGAGCGCCGCGCCGCCCGCACGGGGGAGGCCGCCCCGGCGCTCGCGCCCCTCGACGACCGCGTGGAGCTCGCCGCCAACGAGGTCATGGCGAAGCGGCTTTCCTAGGGGGCCGCGCCGGCCCATTTCGTACCTTCCTGCTTGGCGTTGGCGCAGTCAAAATGTGAATATACTGGCCGCTTCCTGTGGCTTTTCACTGCTAATGAAAGGCTCGCAGTTGCGCGTAGGGCCGCTTTTTACCAAAATGTTACCTCGATAACCAAGATGTCGAGGTCTATGGCGTTATGCCATGGCACCGGAAATACGAAAGCGAGACCGCCCCGGATGACCGAAACGTCAGGAAGCAATAATCTCCGTGCCCAGCACGCCTCCCAGCCAGTGGGTCAGACGAACAATCCCCGCCATTCCCAGCCGGTCGGGCAGACGAACAACCCGCGGCACTCTCAGCCGCTGAACCAATCACATAATCCCCGCTTTTCCCAGCCCGTGGCTCCCCAGCACCAGCAGCAGGCTCTCGGTGGCGCCACTCTGGGTGCGACCCCCAGTCTGCCCACGGGCGACAATCCCTATTCCCGCGGTGCGGCCGGCGACGACTACGCGCGGGACCGCCGTCGCAAGAAGCGCAACCGCATCCTCGTGGCCGTGCTGGCCATTGTGCTGGTGGGCGTCCTCGGGGCCGGCGGCGTGGCCTTCGCCACCTACGGCTACATGAACAAGATCGATACCAACATGAATGAGGACGTCACGCCCGAGGTGAAGGAGGCGCTCCAGCCGGTGCCCTCCTATGAGGGTGGCACCTTCTATATGCTGCTGCTCGGTACCGACAAGTCCGAGGCGCGGGCGGAATCCACCCAGTACGCGGGCGACACCTTCCGCTCCGACTCCATGATCCTCGCCCGGGTCGATCCTCAGAACAAGAAGGTCACCATGGTGTCGCTCCATCGCGATACCGAGGTGGAGATCGAGGGCAATGGCGTGCAGAAGCTGAACGCTGCCTACGCTATCGGCGGCCCGGCCCTGGCTATCAAGACCGTGTCCCAGATGGCCGGCGTGCCCATCTCCCACTATGCCGAGATCAACTTCGACGGCTTCGAGGAAGTGGTGGATGCCCTCGGCGGCGTGACCGTGGATGTTCCCATGGAGATCGACGACGACGAGGCGGGAGGCTATGTGGCGGCCGGCGAGCAGACCCTTACGGGCGAGCAGGCGCTCATCCTGTGCCGCAGCCGCCATTCCTACGACGAGTACGGCGACGGCGACCGCTACCGTGCGGCGAACCAGCGCCTGGTGCTCGGGGCCATTGCCAAGAAGGTGCTCTCCTCCGATATCGGCACTATCACCAAGTCGGTGGAAACCCTGTCCCAGTATGTGACCACCGACTTCACGGTGTCCGACATCATCGCTTTGGCCGGTTCTATGCAGGGCATCGATCCGAGCACCGATATCTATTCCGCCATGGAGCCGACGGAGAGCGAGTACCGCAACGATACGTGGTACGAGAAGCTGGACACGGCCGCTTGGCAGAAAATGATGAACCGCGTGCGCGAGGGCTTGCCCCCCACGGAGGAGGACGAGATCGACGAGCTGAACGGCACCGTGCTCGCCAGCGTGGGCGACGGCACCCCCGCTTCCAGCGACAGCGAGGGCGTCCAGGGCGTCGACGGCACCCGCAAGACCTTCGGCGAGAGCCGCACGGGCATCGTCACCATCAAGAACGGCAACGGCATCAACGGCGTGGGCGCCGAGGCCCTGGAGCGCATCAAGCCCCTGGGCTACACGGCCGATGCCAGCAACGCCAATTCCTTCAGCTACGAGGAGACTGTCGTGGTCTTCGACACGCCGGACCAGCGCGTTTACGCCGAGGAGCTCATCGACGCCCTGGGCTGCGGCCGCGCCGTGCAGAACACCAACGGCGAGTATATGTACGAGGGCGACTTCCTCATCCTCATCGGCAGCGACTGGAAGTAGAAACCTCGCGAGCAAGCAAGCAGGGGCCTCGGGATTTCCGAGGCCCTTTTGCCTAGTAAAGGAGACCCATGCGATTCGTTTCGTGGAATGTGAACGGCATCCGTGCCGTGCTGAAGAAGAACTTCCTGGAGGTATTCGACGCCTTCGACGCCGATATCTTCGCCCTGCAGGAGACCAAGTGCCAGGTGGGCCAGGTGGAACTGGACCTGCCCGGCTACCACCAGTATTGGAGCGCCGCCGAGAAGAAGGGTTATTCGGGCACCGTGGTGTTCACCCGCGAGGAGCCCCTGCGCGTGCTGCACGGCCTGGGCAACGACTACCTGGATGCCGAGGGGCGCATTGTGGCTTGCGAGTTCCCCGGCTTCTGGTTCGTGGACGTGTACACGCCGAACTCCCAGAACGAGCTGGCCCGCATCGACCACCGCATGGAATGGGACGACGCTTTCCGTGACTTCTGCAAGGGGCTCGAGACCGGCATCCTGCCGAGCGGCGAGACGAGCGACCCGAAGCCGGTGGTGATGTGCGGCGACTTCAACGTGGCCCATCAGGAGATCGACCTGAAGAACCCCGGTCCCAATCGCGGGGCCTCGGGCTTTTCCGACGAGGAGCGGGGAAAGTTCACCGAGCTTTTGGATGCGGGCTTCACCGACACGTTCCGGCTGCTGCATCCCGATGAGACGGGGCGCTATACCTGGTGGAGCTACCGGTTCCGCGCCCGTTCCACCAACGCGGGATGGCGTATCGACTACTTCCTCGTGAGCGATGCCCTGCGCGATGCGGTGGTGGCGGCCAGCATCTACGACGACGTGGAGGGCTCCGACCACTGCCCCGTCGGCCTCGACCTGGATATCGGGTAGCCCATGCTGCGCATTACCGTCATTGCCGTGGGAAAGCTGAAGGAGAAGTTCTGGACGGCGGCCTGCGACGAGTACCTGAAACGGCTGCGACCCTACGCCAAGGTGACTGTGGCCGAGATCGCCGATGTGGATCCGGCCCGGGCCGGCGGCGTGGAGACGGCCCGCGACCGCGAGGGCGAGGGCATCCTGGCCGCGGTCCCGGAAGGGGCGCGGGTCATTCTCATGGCCATCGAGGGGAAGCAGCGCTCCAGCGTGGGCTTCTCCCAACACCTGGACGAGCTGGCCCTGCGAGGGGACAGCGACCTGGCCTTCGTCATCGGCGGCTCCGACGGCGTGAGCGGTGCCGTGCGCGCCCGGGCCGACGAAACCTTCTCCTTCGGCCCCATCACGCTGCCCCACAACCTGGCTCGCGTGGTGCTCCTCGAGCAGATCTACCGCGCCTTCAAAATCTCCCGCGGCGAGCCCTACCACAAATAAGAGCCGCAAAGGGTCGTCCCGTGCGCGTTTTGCGACGAAAACGACGGAACTCGTAGCTCCATCCGGGCTCCCGTGCCGCCTCTGGGGGAGTTTCCCCAGGTCGCATTCTTTGCTGCGATGCAAAAACGACGGCCCAACTACGAGAACCGTCGTTTTCGTCGCATATGGAGCCTAGCCCGGCCTACTTCGCCACGACCTCCACGGTCACCGCGGCCGGAGCTGGCAGCTCGGCGGTGCAGTGGTTGCAACGGGTGGCGCCCACGTTCACCTCTTCCAGACAGAAGGGGCAGGTGGGGGCGTGCTCGATGACTTCCTCGCCCTTGGCGTTCTTAAGGAAGGGCAGCTTCGCCGTGCCGTCCTTCATCTTGTTGAAGGCCTTCACGATCATGAACACCACCCAGGCCACAATGAGGAAGTTGATGATGGCGCTGATGAAGGCCCCGAAGTCGATGCCGTTGGCGGTGCCCGGCACGGGGATGGTGAGGCCGGCCACGTCGGTGCCGTTGCCCCCGGTGATGAGCTTGATGAGCGGGTTGATGATGTCCTCGGTCAGCGACGTGACGATGGCGGTGAACGCCGCGCCGATGATGATGCCGACGGCCATGTCGATCACGTTGCCGCGGTTGATGAATTCCTTGAATTCGGCGAGGAGGCCTTTCATGGGCAGTCCCTTCTCGTGTGATGCCTTCCGTCTTGGTATTATCCCGCTCTTTCGCCGCGCGTCTAGGGCGTCGTGATAACATGGCCCTAACCGTTTACAAGGAGTTACGACAACCGTGGATACATCGAAAATCGAAGCAGGCGTGCGCCTGATTTTGGAAGGTATCGGGGAAGACCCCAACCGCGAGGGCCTGCTGGAAACGCCCGCGCGCGTGGCCCGTATGTACGAGGAAGTGCTCGGGGGCCTGGAGGAAGACCCGTCGCGCCATTTCGACGTGACCTTCGACGAGGGCCACAGCGAGATCGTGCTGGTGGGCGACATCCCCTTCTACAGCATGTGCGAGCACCACTTGGCGCCGTTCTTCGGGAAGGCGCACGTGGCCTACATCCCCGGCGAGGACGGCCGCATCTGCGGCATCTCGAAGCTGGCCCGGCTCGTGGACGGCTTCGCCAAGCGTCCCCAGGTGCAGGAGCGCCTGACCGGCCAGATCGCCGACACCCTGGTGGAGGCGCTCAACCCCGCCGGCGTCATTGTGGTTATCGAGGCGGAGCATTTGTGCATGTCCATGCGCGGCGTGAAGAAGCCCGGCGCGAAGACGACGACCCGGGCCGTGCGCGGCTGCTTTGCGACCGATGCCGACGCCCGCTCCGAGGCCCTGGCGCTCATCTTCCGCTAGGGACGCAGGGCGCGGGCCCACAGGGCGCAGAGTGCCTTAAGGGAGCGCTCGTCGCTCCCGTTCCCGAGGCGTCTTGCGGGTGTTCCGGGCGCCCCGTAGGGCAAGGGCCACGCCCTTGCCGCCCACGAAGGTAATCGCGCGGCCCCCGGGCCGCCTGAATGAGAGGAATTCCCTATGAAGTGCGTTATCTCCGTTCTGGGCAAGGACCGCTCCGGCGTCGTTGCCGCCATCGCCACCGTGCTCGCCGAGTGCGGCGCCAACATCGACGACATCTCCCAGACCATTCTGGGCGAGGGCCGCATGTTCTCCATGACCATGATGGTGTCGCTGGACCCGGCCACCGCCGACTTCAACACCGTGCAGGAGCGCCTGACCGCCACCGGCGAGAGCCTCGGCATGCAAGTCCTCATCCAGCGCGAGGACGTCTTCCAGGCCATGTACCAGATCTAGCCGATCCTGTCTGTTCCGACGAGCCTTCGGGCGCGTCGATCCCGCGGCCCGGCAGGTGCCTGTCGGGCCTTGCTGACTTTCCGGGCGAACCGATGAGGAGCTGAGCCGAAGTGACGCGAATCTATACGAGCAACAGGCCCATCGAGGCTGATCTGGTGGATGCGTTCTGCGCGTTGCAGAAGGGGTTCACCGACCAGTTCGTGTACTACGACAAGGAGCGTGCCTGCCGCTACATGGGGCTCGGCCGCTGCATCGCTTTGGCGAGCCTGCAGGATGTGGAATACGAGAGCGGCGAGGGCGGTCCGCTACGCGAGGTTGCGGCTGCGGGAAGGGGTCGGAGTGGGGATTGCGCCGCGCCGGCTCGCGGGGCCAATGCCGCCGATTGCTCTGCCTCGGCTGCGGCAAGCGCGGCCCAGCCGCCGGTGTTCTTCTCGTTCAACCGCTTCGACGGCACCAACCCCGCGCCGGCCGACGAGTTGATGGCCTCCTTCCCGCGGCTGCGGTTCATGCTGCCGGAGATCGTGCTCATCGAGAACGATCGCGGGCGCTTTCTGCAGGTGAACTCGCTGGGGCCGGTGTATCCGGGCCGCGTGTCCCGCTTCACGCGCATGGTGGCCGCCGCGCCCCCGCGCGAGGCCGCATCCATCCCCTTCCAACTTGAGCCCGATTCCCGCGAGGCGTGGGATGCCATGATGGGCGCCGCGCTGGGTGCCATCGACGGCGGCCGTGTGGGCAAGGTGGTGCTCTCGCGGCGCCTGCACCTTGCGGCAGCGCACCCCTTCTCGTCGAAGGACCTGCTCGTGAACCTCATCGACGGCGACGCCCGGGGCACGGTGCTCCTGTACCGCTACGCCGACGTGTTCTTCTGCGGCTGCACCCCCGAGCTGCTCGTGCGCAAGCGCGGCGATGCCGTGGAATCCATGTGTCTGGCGGGCACGTGCCCGGCCGGGGCCACGCCGGCGGAGTCGGAGGCACTGGCCGCCGAGCTTCTGGCCGACGGGAAGAACCGCGCCGAGCACGACTACGTGGTGCGGCTCATCCGCGGCGTGCTCGACCGGGTGTGCTACGACGTGGACGTGCCGGAGGAGCCCGGCATCATGGCTCTGGCCCACGTGCAGCACCTGTTCACGCCCGCCCGCGCCCGGGTGCTTCCCGGCGTCACGCTGACCGATCTCATGGAGGATCTGCACCCCACGCCCGCCGTGGCCGGCACGCCGGTGGGCGAGGCGAAGATGCTCCTGCGGGCCATCGAGCCCTACAACCGCGGGTTCTTCGCCGGGGCCTGCGGCTTTGTGGACGGCGCCGGCGACGGCGAGTTCTCCGTGGCCCTGCGCACCGGTGTCTTCGACGGCGAGGGAGGCTGGGTGTACGCAGGCTGCGGCATCGTGGCGGGCAGCGACGCGACGGCCGAGTACGACGAGATAAACCTGAAGCTGCGCACCATCCTGTCGGCCTTCGGCGCGTAGGGGGCGAAGGGCCCTGCCTTCCAGCCTCCGGCGTGATGCGGGGAAAATGCGGGGGCGGCCACGCGGCGGGCGAAGAGCGGTATCATGGGGCCAGTCAATTTTGCGGAAGGATTCCCGATGACCCCGACCCACCAGACCGATACCGCCCTGTTCGTGGCGGCCTTCTTCGATGAGATGACCCGCTGGGGCGTGCGCGACGTGGTGGTGAGCCCCGGCTCCCGCTCCACGGCCCTGGCCATGACGGCCTACGAGCTGTCCTGCCGCCGCCCCCACGACCTGCGTCTTTTCGTGGATATCGACGAGCGCGGCGCCTCCTTCCTCGCTTTGGGTATGGCGAAGGCGAGCGGGCGGCCCGTGGCTCTCGTGTGCACGTCGGGCACGGCCCTGGCGAACTACTATCCGGCCGTGATCGAGGCCTCCACCTCCCGCGTGCCCCTCATCGTGCTGTCGGCCGATCGACCGCCCCAGCTGCAAGGGCTCGGCGCTCCCCAGACCACCGACCAGCTGAAGGCCTACGGCGACCATGTGCGCGCTTTCCGCGCCATGCCTCTGCCGGCTGGCCGCGACCGCGATATCGCCTTCGCCCGCCAGGCGGCCCGCGAGGCGGTGCTGGCGGCCCTCGGCCCCTCGGCCACGGTGGCCGATGACCTGGCAGTGGGGGGCCTGCGCCCGGGTTTCGACAACTTCGGCGAGCTGGCGAATTACGATCCGAACCTCCAGGTGGCCTCGCGGGCCTCGGTGCACTATGCCGGCCCCGTGCACCTGAACTTCCCCCTGGCTGCGCCCTTGAAGCCCGATTTCCCCGGTGCCGACATGCAGGCGGCGCTGCGCGGGGCCCGCGACTGCTTCTCGCTGGGGGCTCGGGCGGTCATGCCCGCGCGCCGCAAGGGCGACGACGCAACGGCGCTGACCGTGGGGCCGCTGCTCGGTTCCACGGGCCAGCTGTCGGCGGCGGGGGTGGCCGCCATCGAAGAGGCCCTGCGCAAGCGCCCCACCCTTGTGCTCGTGGGCGAGGGGGCCTGCGAGACCCTGGCCGAGGCCGAGGAGATCGTGGCCTGGGCGCGCCGCTGGTCGTTCCCGCTTTTGGCCGATCCTCTCTCGGGCCTGCGCTCCCTCGACGAGCCCCTCGTCATCGACAACTACGACAACCTCTGCCGCCACGGTAACTGCCCGCGCCCCGAGGTGGTCATTCGCTTCGGCCGCTATCCCGTGTCGAAGGCGACCACGGCTTTCCTCGAGAAGGTGCGCCCGCTCTCCATCGTGGTGGATGTGGCCGAGACGCGCGACTTCAACCTGGCCACCGATGTGTTCGTGGGCACCACGCCCCTCGGTTTCGTGCGGAGCCCCTGGCACGGCGAGGGCCGCAAGGCGCAGCGGAATTTCGCCGACGCTTGGGTGGCCGCCAACGACGAGGCGCGCCTGCGGGTGCTCGCGGTGGAGAAGGCCGGCGAGGTGGAGGGCGCCTACGTGCGCGCCCTGCTGGAGCTGATTCCCGAGGGGTCGTGCCTGTTCTCGGCCAACTCCATGCCCATTCGCGCCCTGGATACGTTCTATCTGAAGGACGGCAAGCCCATCGCGGTGATGGCGAATCGGGGCCAGAACGGCATCGACGGCGTGGTATCCACGGCCCTCGGTGCGGCCCAGCACTTCGCCCAGACCACGTTCCTCACCGGCGACTTCACCCTGCTGCACGACTTGAACGCCCTGGCCTTGCAGCGGGAGATCAAGCATGTTCACGGGTGCCGCGGGGAAGGGGAGGTCGCTGAGCCGACAGCCCCTGCCGAGGCCGGGACGGCCGGGGCCGGCGAGGCGAGCGAGGGGGCGACGGCTGCTCCCCCCTCGCGCCGGGGAGCCCATGCCGCCCCACGGGATCCCGATGCCACGGTGGCCTTCGACCCCATCACCGATGGCGCGCTGGTCGGCGACGGCGCCGGGGATGCCCCGGCCGCTGCCGATGGGGATGCGGCTGCTCTGGATGGCGAGTCTGGGCCGGCCGCACCCTCCATCGTGATCGTGCTGCTGAACAACAACGGCGGGGCCATCTTCGACATGCTGCCCCAGGCCTCCGACGACCCCTACTTCGAGCGCCTGTTCCTGGCGCCCCAGGACGTGGACTTCCAGGCGGCGGCCGATGCCTTCATGGTGCCCTCGGCCCGCGTGGCCTCGGTGGAGGAGTTCCGCGAGGCCTACGCCGGCTTTTTGGGGCACCCGGGCATCAGCCTCATCGAAGTGCAGCTGCCCCTGCGCGGCATCCGCGACCGCTACGCCCCCTACCAGGCCTAGGCGCTCATCATGGCGGGGAAGGGAAACGCGTTCGCGGACGGGAAAGGGGCGAAGGCCCCGGTCATCCTGTTGCACGGGTTCGCCCAAACCCCTGCATCATGGGATGGGATCGTGCGGGCCCTCCAAGAGCAGGGGAGGCGCACCTACGCGCTGAACCTCTTTGAGCCGGAGAGCGACCTTGCCCTTCGTGCGTGCGACTGCCGGGAAGAGTTGACGGCGCCCGGCGATGTGGTTCGCGACCGTGCCGACAGGCCGACCGGCGATCCGGCTAGCCACCCGACTAGCCACCCGATCGCCGACCCCCTCGCTTCTATGGGGGCGGTGTGCGACCGCGTGGCCGCCATTGTGCGCCTGGTGGCCGCGGTCGAGGGCGCACCGATGCTCGTCGGCTACTCCATGGGCGGCCGCATCGCCGCCGAGACGATGGTGCGCCATCCCGGCCTTCCCCTGGCAGGTCTCCTGCTGGAAAGTGCCGGCCTGGGACCAGCCGATGAGGCCGCCCGCGTCGCATTGGCCGAGCGCAACGGGGAATGGGCCGCACGGCTGCGTACCGAAGGAGTCGCGGCCTTCATGGACTGGTGGGAAGTGCTGCCGCTGTTCGCCACCCAGCGCGACTTGCCCCCGGCTGTCCGTGCCGCCATCCGCGCCGATCGCGAGGCCCACGACGCCGAAACCCTCGCTCGCTCGCTGGAGGCCTGGGGTGCGCACCACCAGGCGGCGGAGAGGGAAACTGTGGCTGCTCTCGTTCAGATGCGAGTTGCCGGTCGTCTAGTTCTCTATCTAGCGGGGTCTCGCGACGAGAGGTACGCTGCCCACGCCGCCCGCGTTCGCGCTGCCGGTTTTCCTGCCGTGCTTGTGGAGGGTGCCGGCCACAACGTTCATTTGGAAAAGCCCGAGGTATTCGCAAGGGTCATTGCGCAGCTTAGGGGGACGCTCCCTTCGGGCTCTTTGCCTTTGCAGCGCGCGACCCTGGCTGGACTGGAGCTGTTTTCTGGCTTGGAATAGACGACCTTGGTCCCAAGATGGAGCAAAGGGATGCGCGTTGTAAGACACGTACAGGGAAAATGCTGCTGCTGTAATACAACGGGGCTGCTTTTGGCTGTTTTTCGGCTGCCGGTGGGACCAAGGTCGTCTATTCCAGGCCAGAAAGCGCGCTGACAGCCTTTCGGTGAAATAATGACTCATAAAGTCTCTTTATTGTGCTAAAGTAGCGGCCATGAATTTCGTGCAGGGACATAAAAGCGGCATGGACGACGCGGCGCTGGCCGTGGCGAGCCAGCATATCGCCCAGCAGTCGTGCGGCGCGGTGGCCTGCGCTCTCATGAGCGCGCACAAGGCCGCCCAGTGTTGCACCGGTGCCGTCGAGCGTGCGCTGACCAGCGCGCACAAGGCTGCCCAGTGTATCGCCGAGGCCGCTCGCGCCGTGGCCAGCCAGCATTTGGCCCAGCAGTCTCTGCGCGAGGTCTCCCCACAATTTGAGTTTCGATACCACTAGCACACGGGTTTTCGCCCGTGGCTATTTTTTTTGGAGCCATGGGCGAAAAGTCGTGTGCGGAAACGGTGCGGGCCGTTCGGTTCGCAAGGGGCCCATCGCCGCGAGGCGCGGTGCCCCACCAGAAGGAGCGCGGCCCGAGGGCAATGGGCTCCAGCAGGGAAAGCACGACGAGAAAGAAGAAAGACATGATCGCGAAAATCCTCTTAGTAGTGGCCTTCGTGGCCGTGGCGGTGGCGGTGGGCATCTACTGCCGCAAGCAGGCGAGCACCGTGGACGGGTTCATTCTGGGCGGCCGCAACGTCGGTCCGTGGATGAGCGCCTTCGCCTACGGCACCAGCTACTTCTCCGCCGTGGTGTTCGTGGGCTATGCGGGCCAGTTCGGCTTCAAGTACGGCATTTCGGCCACCTGGGCCGGCATCGGCAACGCGCTGCTGGGCAGCTTGCTCGCTTGGTGGATCTTAGGTCCCCGCACCCGCGAGATCACGCACCGGCTGGGCGCCTCCACCATGCCGGAGTTCTTCGGCAAGCGCTATAACTCCCGGGCGCTGCGCATTGCGGCGGCGGCCATCATCTTCGTGTTCCTCATCCCGTACACCGCGAGCGTCTACAACGGCCTGTCCCGCCTGTTCGGCATGGCCTTCGCGCTGCCCTACGATGCCTGTGTCATCGGCATGGCGGTGGTCACCTGCATTTACGTGGTGCTCGGCGGCTACATGGCCACGGTCATGAACGACTTCATCCAGGGCATCGTCATGCTGCTCGGCATTATCGCCGTCATTGTGGCGGTCATTCTGAACAACGGCGGCTTCTCCGAGGCCATCGTGTCCCTCTCCCAGATTCCCGCCGAGGGAAGCGCCATGCAGGGGCCCTTCGTCAGCTTCTTCGGGCCCGACCTGTTCAACCTGCTCGGCGTGGTCATCCTCACCTCGCTCGGCACCTGGGGGCTGCCCCAGATGGTGCAGAAGTTCTACGCCATCAAGACCGGCCCAGCCATCAAGCAGGGCGCCATCATCTCCACGCTGTTCGCCTTCGTGGTGGCCGGCGGCTCCTACTTCCTCGGCGGCTTCGGGCGCCTTTACGAGGGCCAGATCGAGTACGCCGCCAACGGCACGCCGGTGTACGATTCCATCATTCCCACTATGCTGTCCACGTTGCCCGATGTGCTCATCGGCCTGGTGATCGTGCTCGTGCTGTCGGCGTCCATGTCCACGCTGTCGTCGCTTGTGCTCACCTCGTCGTCCACCCTGACCATCGACTTCATCAAGGGCAACCTCATCAAGGACATGTCCGAGAAGCGCCAGCTGACCTGGATGCGCGGCCTGCTCGTGGTGTTCATCGCCATCTCGGCGGTCATCGCCCTGTTCCAGTACCATTCCAGCGTGGTGTTCATCGCCCAGCTCATGGGCTACTCCTGGGGCGCTCTGGCCGGCTCGTTCCTCGGCCCCTTCCTGTGGGGCCTGTACTCGGGTCGCATCTCCAAGGCCAGCGTGTGGTGCTCCTTCGCCGTGGGCGTGGGGCTGACGGCCGTGAACATGGGTCTGGCTCTGGGCGGCGGCGTGCCCCTCATCGCGAGCCCCATCAACTGCGGCGCCCTGTGCATGCTCATCTCCCTGGCCATCGTGCCGCTGGTGAGTTTGGTTACCCCGGCCGTGCCCTTCCAGATCAAGCCGCCCACACCGGAAAGCGCCATCGACCGCGAGTACGATCGCGAGCTGGAGCAGGAAATGCTTGAGAGTGCAGGCGTTGGGGCCGCTGCTGACGTGTAGGGATTCAACGACGCGGCCACGGCGCGCTGCCTTCAAAACGACGGATTTCGCAGTTTCGGGATCCTACGTGCTATGGTCGAAAAAACTTGAACTGGGGAAATGGCCGTCGTTTTCGGCGCAGCGACATTAGGCAACTGCGAAACCCGTCGGTTTGAAGGCGGAAACGCCAGAAGTTCCTGGCCGCGAAGCAGGTGCCCTCGCACCCATTACAGTTAGAGCCGCCCCGCAAGGGCGGCTCTCTTTCTTCTTCCTGCTCCAGGATCTAGGATTGGGATGGCCCCCGAGGGGGCCGCTGGCCGGCCG
>NZ_JBQIIT010000038.1:0-3914 GCF_056795635.1 Adlercreutzia sp.
ATGCCCATTACCACCTGGGGCATGAATGCCCTGGACAACAAGGTTATGAACCACGGTACCTCGGTGAACAACACCCTGCGCCAAGTGGCGGGCTCCCTCGGCACGGCCATCATCATCGCCGTATCCACCCAGGTTCAGAATTTCGCCACGCCGGACTTCGGCACGGCCCAGGGCACCATGTTCGGCATCAACGCGGCATTCCTCGTGTGCACGCTGCTGTGTTTGGTGGGCCTGGTCATGACCATTATGTTCGTGAAGGACAAGCCCGGCGAGGAGGCAGCCGTGGATGAGGGCGGCACGCGCAAGTCGCTGCTCACCTCCATCATGAAGACCGACGTGTACTCGCTCTCCCAGGAGGCTACCGTGGAAGAGGCCATGCGCCTGTTCGTGGAGAAGAACATCTCGGCGGCCCCCATCGTAGACGCTTCGGGGGAGCCGGTGGGCTTCATTTCCGACGGCGACATTCTGAAGCGCCTGAGCCCGCGCCGCAGCTCGTTTACCGATCCTATCGTGCTCATCAACCGCACGGTTCCCGACGAGGAGGGCTACGACGAGAAGCTGGCGAAGGTGATGCAGATGCGCGCCAGCGAGATCGGTGCTGCGAGCCCCATATGTGTGAGCGTGCACGCGAACCTGACCGACGTGTGCCGCGTGCTGGCCGAGAATCACCTGAAGAAGGTGCCGGTTCTGGAAGAGGGCCACATCGTGGGCATCATCAACCGCAGCGACATCACCCAGTACTCCATGGCCGCCTATCTGGCCGGCAACCCCGACCGCGCCGTGTACTGCGGCGATGGGCCGAGCGGCCAGCACGAGTGTGTGGAAGAGAAGCAGTGCGATTGCGGTTGCGAGGAGGGGAAGTAGGTCTCGTGAAAATGCAAGCAGCCCCGGCGAGCGAAGGCAACGGGGCTGCTTGGCTTGGGAAGCCGCATGGCCGGCTTCCGTGCGAGGCAAAGACGCCAGGTGCGCGGGCTGCGATTCGGCGTCGAACGAGCATCTAGTATCTTCGCCTTCGATAGTAGCCCTTTCGCCCCCGGCCGCTGTGTTCAGCGGCGAACCGTCGCCTTTCTGCTATCCTATCGAAAACCGCGGACGGCCGCCTGGGAAGGCGGCCCGTGCCGCCGATCTGCGAGGAGGCCCTATGTTCGGAGACAACCTGGAGCGCATCGTCGCCGCTATCGAGAAGAACTACGAGGCGGACGAGATCTTCTTCACGAAGCCGGGACGGCGCTTCCCCGGCCGCACGGCTATCAAGGGGCTCATCACCGAGCTGCGCCGCGTGCTGTTTCCCGGCTACTTCGGCCCCGAGATGCTTTCGCCCTCCACGAGCCCGAGCTACTTCATCGGCCAGACGCTCATCGACATCGAGAGCGTGTTGCGCCAACAGCTGATTCTGGCGCTCACCTACACCTCTGACGAGCGCGACGACCTCATCGGCAGCGGCAACCACCTGTGCGGCGGCTGCACCTCCGATACCATCTGCCAGCAGACGGCCGACATCTGCACGAAGTTCTTCGACGCCCTGCCCGAGATTCAGCGCACGCTGCTCACTGACGTGCAGGCGCTCTACGACGGCGATCCGGCGGCGGGCTCCAAGGAGGAGGTCATCTTCACCTACCCGGGCCTGTACGCCATCTACGTGTACCGCATCGCGCACGTGCTCTATGAGCTGGGCGTGCCCATCATCCCCCGCGTGATGACCGAGATCGCCCACTCCTCCACGGGCATCGACATCGGTGCCGGCGCGACCATCGGCGACTACTTCTTCATCGACCACGGCACGGGCGTGGTCATCGGCGAGACCTGCGTCATCGGCGAGCATGTGAAGCTGTACCAGGGTGTTACCCTGGGGGCCCTTTCCACCCGCGGCGGCCAGCGCCTGGCCGGCGTGAAGCGGCACCCCACCATCGAGGACAACGTGACCATCTACTCCAACGCCAGCGTGCTCGGCGGCGAGACCGTCATCGGCGAGGGCTCGGTCATCGCCGGCTCCACTTTCGTCACCTTCTCGGTGCCCCCCAATTCCCGCGTGTCGGTGAAGTCCCAGGAGATTTCCGTCCGCCAGCCGGGGGAGCGCGACTAGGAGCGCGAGCTCAAGGGGACTGCTGCAAGGGGAGGGCTTGTGGAACAGCTACTGAATCGGTTCGTCGGGAACATTTCCCCGGCGGCGTTGCTGGTGTCGTCGTTTTTCTGGTCGTGGCTCGACGTGGTTGTGTTCGGCCCTGCGGTCTTCTGGGCTGCTGGCGCCGAAATGCCCATGGAACCCATGGCCGTGTCGTTCGCGACGAGCGTCGTGGTGCTGGGCATCGCGGCGGTGAGCGCGCGGCTACGCCAGACGCTGGTGAGTGTGCGCGGTTTCGCGGCTCTTGCATTCGCGACGGGAACGGGCGGCACGTTGCTGTTGTTCGTGGGCGCTGCTGCGTCTTCCCCGCTGACGCTGATCGCCGCCGGTGTTGTCGTGGGCGTGTTCGAGGGCGTCGGCATCGCTGTGGTGGGCGCGGTGGCCACCTGCCAGGGAACGACGAACGCCCTCATTCACATTGCCGCCGCGCTGCCCATGAACATCGTGATCATTTTGCTGGCGGTGTTTCTGGTGCCGGGGGCGTCTATCGTGCTCATTGCCGCGCTGCCCCTGCTCTCGTCTCTCAGTTTCAGCGTGTATCTGGCGCGGGCGGCCAACCGCACCTCGCTTGCCGGCGTGCTGCGTCCCGTCGGGCCCCTTCCGCGGCGGCCTTCTGCGCGCCCTTGGGGAGTAAATCGCACCTTTCTGCTCGTCGTATTGGCGGTTACGGCAGCCTTTGGCATGGTGAACGCCCAGACTATCGAGGTAACGGGCAACGGGCCCTTCGACGCCTACAGCGGGTTGGTGGTACGTGCGGTAGTAAGCGCCGCGGTTCTCGTGGGGTATGTGCGCTATTCGTGGCGGCCGCAGTCTATCTTCAGCGCCGCCTTGCTCATTATGGCCGCGAGCCTTATCGTGAGCGCGGCGGCGGCTGTACCTGCGATGCAGCTGCTGTTCCTGTCGGGCTACGTCTGTTTCGATCTGCTCATCTGGGCGCTTATCGTGGGAATGAACCACGGCAGCGGCGTTCCCGTGCTGCGTACCGTGTGTGTGGTGCAGGCGGTGGATCAGCTGGGAATTCTGCTGGGAACGTTCATCCCCTGGGGCGGCGCTCCCCAAGTTGTCGCGGTGGCAAATGCCGGCTTGGGCGTTGTCATCATGCTCCTGGTCATGTATTTGCTGCTGCGCGATCGCGGCGTGGTGGAGAATCTTGGCGGCAACGACTACGGATTCGCTGCGGATGATGAGGCTGCCGGAGGCTCCGGCCCCGACGAGCGGTGCGCGCCGCTCCCCTTATCCGGGGAGCCCGATGCCTCCGGCATGACCCTGCCGACGGCGCTCGATGCGATTGCGGACCGCTATTTCCTCTCAACGCGCGAGGTGGATGTGCTCTCCCTGCTTGTGGCCGGCCGTAGCGGTCCCTATATTGCCGACCATCTGTGCATCTCGGCCAATACGGTGAAGACCCACATCCGGCATATCTATACGAAGCTCGACGTGCACGACCGTCAAGAGCTGCTCGATCTGGTGCATACTGCCGATAGCTCCGCCGTTCCCGCCCAGAGCGGACGGTAAACCTCATCACAATCGGGTGATTATGGCGAAAAACACCCGTTGGGGGCGAAATCCTTCCAGCCTCCTTGGCGTTCAATAGCGGTGTCGCCCATGCTCGCATGAGCCGAATGGAGGGGGCGGCAGACCAAGGAGGAAGGATCATCATGAGAGGACTGACAGGTAGGAAAACGGCTCTGCTGAGCACGCTGGCGCTGGTTGCGGCCTTATCCGCTGGGATGCTGGCGGGATGCGCCGAGCCTTCGGAGGGCGGCACGTCCATGGCGAGCACCGATCCGGT
>NZ_JBQIIT010000038.1:4014-8287 GCF_056795635.1 Adlercreutzia sp.
CAAACGCTTCAATCGAAAAGAGGTATATACCATGGCAGAGTTGACGAGAAGGAACTTCCTGTTCGGAGCTGGTGTGGCTGGCGCAGCGATGGCCCTGGCGGGCGTGGCCGCCCCTGAGCGCGCCTTGGCCGCCGAGGAGGAAGAGGAAGACTGGGCGAGTCAGGTCACCGAGGAGATTTCCTGCGACATCCTGGTTGTGGGCGGCGGCTTCTCCGGTGTTGCGGCAGCGGTGCAGGCTGGCGAGTTGGGCGATAAGGTGCTGCTCATCGAGGGGCAGTCGGCTCTCGGCGGCAACGGCACTGGTGTGGAGTGCACCAACGCCTACGGGCTGCATCCCAATTCGGGAGAGGCCACGCTCGGCGAGATGGTGCGCTACGAGGCCGACGCCCAGTCTTACACGGTGAACCAGCAGTTCATCCGCGATATGATCAGCCACGCAGCCGAGAACGTGCAATGGCTCATCGACTGCGGTGTGCAGTACGAGGCCGTGGAGGATCTGGATCCGGCGTACCTGGCCATGTACAAGGAGGGCCGCTACCGCGCCGAGTTCAGCTTCGACTACGTCTACAAGGGCGGCGCGGCCGGTATCGGGTACTTCCCCTTCATGAAGAAGAAGCTGGCGGAATACGGTGTGAACTTGCGTCTGAACACCCGCGCTCGCGAGATTATCCTCGGCGAGGGCGGTACCGTGGCCGGCGTGTATGCCACCGATACCTACGGCGACACCATCAAGATCAACGCGAAGGCCGTCATCGTGGGCACCGGCGGCTTCGGCGAGGACGAGGACCGCATGGCCAAGCTCGGCATCGACCTGTCCGACATCCGCATCATCGGCACCCCCGGTCACTATGGCGACGGCGTGACCATGATGATCAAGGCTGGCGGCATCGAGCACGGCGCTCCGGCGTTCGGTTGTACTAACATCATCGGTTCGGCCGGCCCCTGGGGCCCCATCTGGGACAAGCTGTGCTGGGGCGGCCCGAGCCTGTGGGTCGATATTCACGGCGAGCGCTTCTCCGACGAGGCCTGCTCCACCTACACCCACAACTTCGAGCTGCAGAACGTGCCAGTGCGCCTAGCCGGCGGCACCTGCTGGGCCATCTACGATGCGAAGATTCTGGAGGCCATGATGGACGGCGACGAGGAATGCGCCCAGCTGTGGGCCGATATGGTGGCGTCGGGAGACGATGCCTACCAGGCCGACACTCTGGAGGAGCTCGTTGATGTCATGGGAGTTGATAGGGAGCTGTTCCTGGCTCAAGTGAAGCAGTACAACGAGATGGTGGCCAAGGGCGTGGATGAGGACTACGGTAAGGACGCCCAATACCTCATGGCCATTGAGAACCCGCCGTTCTACTGCGGCCTCATCCGCGGCGCCTTAGAGGGTCTGTATTCCGGCGGCGTGAAGACCGACCGTCAGTTCCGCGTGAAGAAACCCGGCCGCGACCAGGCCTTCCCGAATCTGTTCGCTGTGGGTGCCGACGGCGGCATGCTGTACAACAATATGTACGGCATCGACATCAACGGCTCTATGACCTGCCACGGTGTGAACAGCGCCCGTACCGCGGCCCAGACCGCCCACGCCTACGTGACCGGCGCCTAGCGACGATCCGACCCCCGCGGCTCCGAGACGCCCCGGCCCTGCGGCTTGGCGATGGCCCGGGGCGCAAGCCCGGCGGTTTCCAAAGCCTTCCCTTAGCGGTGCGCGAGTCCCCCCTCCCGGGCTCGCGCACCGTTTTTTCGGCGGTTCCCTTGGCGTAGCGACATCGGGAAGATTCTATGCTATACTGCTATCAATATCGAGCAAGGGAGGGCCTATGCCGAATGCGCAGATGAACTTTCGTATCGATGCGGAGCTAAAACGGCGGGGCGACGAGCGGTTCGCCCGTCTTGGCATCACGCCGTCAGACGCCATGCGGCGGCTTTACGAGTGCGCCGCTCGCTACGACGACGAGTCGGAGAGCCTGCTGCAGTCGCTCGTCGGTTCGGAGCAGGATGCCTCCGTGAGCGAAGGCGAGAAGCGAGTCCAGGCGATCTTAGACTTCCAAGCACAGACCAGGGACTTTTACAATTCTCTCGGTATTTCCCACGGGCTTTCACATTATGCGGAAACGAACGAGGAACTGAGGGAATTGGTGTACGAGGCACAGATGGAGAAGATGGTCGAAAGGGGGCTTTGGTGATGATTGGCGAGAATTCCATTGTCGTTGACAAGAATATCTGGGCTGACTTTTATCTCCCTGATCGACCACTTCATGAGCCGGCTGTTCAATTCATTAATACAGCCGAGAAGTACAGTGCCAATTTGTCTATTCCCGCTGACGCGGTGAAAGATGTGTTCTACATTTTAGGGAAGCACGTGAGGCAGCTTACGCGTGAAAACGGCGGCGTTGTCGACGAGAGCACGGCGCGTTCCATCAACGACTTCGCTTGGCAGTGCGTCGAGCACATGACCGACTTGGCGGTCTCGATTCCCATGGACGATCGGACAGCGTGGTTGACCCGGCACTATCGCGAAATCACCTCCGACTACGAGGACGGCTCGGTGCTCGCCGCCTGCGAGCTCTGCAAGGCGCGTTACCTGGTCACCCACGATAAGAAGCTCGCTGCCCAGGCCAATATCGCCACGAAGACCGCTGTCGAGATGGCCGATCTGATAGCCCACGCTCACTGCGGCTAGGACTGCAAGATCTACAGGAACTTCGTCTCGTCCAGTTTGGCGAGCACCCAGTCGTTCAGGCGCATGACGGGGCGGCGCAAGACGAGACCCAGAATGAGGCTCGGTCCGAGGAAGGCGGCCAGCAGTCCCATTTGCACGAGGTACTGGTTGCCATAGATGCCGGCCATGGCTCCTTCCAGCGCGGGCATAGAATGGGCGAAGGGCAGCCAGGGGTAGATGGCATCGAACAGCGGCGCCGACAGCATCTGCACGGGCATGAGGCCACCGGAGCCGGCCAGCTGCAGCACCAGCCCGATGATGGCGATGGCCTTGCCGATGTTGCCGAAGCTGACGGTAAGGGTATACACGAGGTTCGTGAATACCACGGAAGCCAGGCAGCAGGCGGCCAGGTACAGCACCAGATGCTCGCATTCCACGCCGAGGAAGAACACGTTGCCGAGCCCCACGATAAGCGCCTGGGCCAGGCCGATCAGTCCGAACACGCCGTAGCGGCCGAGGTACAGCTCGGCGGGCCGGGGCGCGCGACCGAACTTCTTCGAGAGCGCTTGCTGGCGTGCCGGCGAGACGGTCACGCTCATGAGCGCCACCATGAAGATGGCGCCGATCCACAGGCACAGCGACGTGTAGAAGGGGCTCATGGCGCTGCCGTTGTCGGCCATGGGGTACACGGTGTGCTGCTCCAGCTTCGTCGGGGCGGCGATGAATTGGGCGATAGCGGCCGGGTTGTTGCCGATGATGCGCCGTACCTCGTCGATGTCGCCGGTGTTCAGCGCCTGGTGCAGATCGTCGCGGGCCTGGGTCAGTTGGTCGGCGGCGGCGCGCAGCGTGTCGGCCGTTTTGCGCAGGGATTCCTCGGCCGCATGCAAGCTCGCGCCGAGGGAGTCGGTGGAGTCACCGAGGCCTGCGGCGGTGCTTTGCAGGGAAGCTGCCAGGGTCGAGGTGTCGTCACCCACCTTCTGCAGACTGGCTGAAAGGCCCTCGAGCTCGCCTTTCAGCTGATCGTTGTAGGTGGCCTTCGAGGCATCGAGCGCTTCTTTCCCCTTCCCGATGATATCGGTCACCTTTTGGTGCTCCTCATCGAGCGTAGCGGCGTCCTTGCCGATCGCCGCCTCGGCAGCTTGCAGGCCTCCCTCCAAGGTTTCTAGCTGCGCGATGACCCGGTCGAGGACGGCCAGGGCCGGGCTGCTTGGATCGGCTGCGGCTAGCGTATCGCGCATCGACTGGTAGGCCTGCTGCAGCGACTGCACATCGCTTGCGGTGCTGCCCAGCACTTCGGCCGCGGCCACGGGGTCCTTTTTCATGGTGTCGAAGGCGCCATCGGCTGCTTGGGACACGGCATCGTAGCTCGCATCGGCGGCGTCGAGCGCCTTTTGCGCCGCATCTGCCGCGCTGGTCGGGCCGTCCTGGGCGCCCGCCAGGCCGTCGCGCGCCTCGCTCACCAAAGGCGTCGTCTCGTCCGGCGCGTCGGCGGCCTCCTTCAAGATGGAGCCGGTGGCCGCCACGAGCGAGTCGGTGGAGCCTACCAGATCGGCATAGGCCCCGGCCTGATCGGCAGCCGCCTCCACTTCGCCGATGGCCTCATCCAGCCGATCC
>NZ_JBQIIT010000038.1:8387-10186 GCF_056795635.1 Adlercreutzia sp.
CGCTTGTCGAAGCGGCCCACGGGGCTGTTTCGACGCTCTCGGAGCTCGCTCCGTCAGAGCATTCGCCGTCTCCTTCTCGCAGGGTGGCTGGCGAAATGCCTACCGCCTGCGAGGCCCTTTCCTGCAGGTCGGCCGCGCTCAGGTTCGCCAGGGCAAGCTGGCGGGCGATGTTGGCGTCCAGGTAGCTGATGATAATGAGGTAGGCGTCCACGGCGATGATACCCGCCACCATGGCCATGAGCATCATCACCCGCGTGTTCACGTCGGCATGCACCAGCACCATAATGGTGAAGGTGACAACTGGCTGCGCTATGAGGGCGGCCCATCCGATGCGGCGCAGCACGGGGTAGCGGCGACGGAACCGCTCGGCGCGTAAGGTGAGCGTCCGTCGGAGATCATCGGCGTTCAGCAGCGCGCGGATGAGGGTGCGCGTGCGGAAGCGCCCGCGGCCCTTGGCGGCGGCCTTTGCCGCGGGAGTGACCGGCTCGGCCAGCAGCAGGTCGGTGGCGCCGAGCTTCTCGTCGAACATGAGGTTCAGGTTGAAATCGGAGCGGCCCACCACCAAACCGATGAAGAAGCCGAGCGGCACGAACAGGAGCCCCAGCCAGAGCATGTCGTATAAGTAGTCCAGCCCGTAGAAGCCGCCGATGGCCTCGCGCATGGCATCGATTGAGTAGGTGAAGGGCAGCATCGGGTGGATGAAACGGAAGAAGTCGGGCATCATCTCAATGGGGAACATGCCTGATGAGC
Organism: Adlercreutzia sp.; assembly: GCF_056795635.1. Classification (NCBI taxonomy): domain Bacteria; kingdom Bacillati; phylum Actinomycetota; class Coriobacteriia; order Eggerthellales; family Eggerthellaceae; genus Adlercreutzia; species Adlercreutzia sp. Next base: position 9,138 of record NZ_JBQIIT010000038.1, read on the forward strand.
CGGGAATCTGCACGATAAGCAGGATGACGGCCACAGCCTTGCCGATGTGGCGGAAGGCGTAGGACAGGGCGAACATGAGGTTCACGTCCACGAACACGGTGAGCAGGCCCGCCCCGATGAAGGCCGCCGGGCTCTCGCATTGGATGCCCAGCACGAGGTCGCCCGCGCAGCACACGAACCCCATGGCCAGGCCGCACACCACATAGAACAGCCAGCGCCCGAAGTAGGCCTGCACAGCGGTGAACTTCGGCAGCCCCTCCGGATCTACCCGCAGCTTCACCACGGCCATGAGAATGAAGCCGGCCACCCACAATGCCAGGTTCGTGAAGAAGGGCGCCACGCCGCTGCCATAGTTTCTCACGGGGTACACAAGCTGCGTGTCCAGGGCCACGGGCGCCGCCATGAAGCTGCCGATCTCGGCGGGATCGGCTTTCAGATATTCTGCCAGGCTCTTCACGGCCGCGGAGTTCTGCAGGGAGGTAAGGTCGGTGAGCGAGCGGGCGAGGTTGTCCTCCATGGTGGCCAGGGAATCGGAGGTGGTCGCTAGCGAGGCCTGCGAGGATTTCAGCGTGCTCTCCAGTTCCGCGAGCAGTGAGCGAGCCTGGTCAAGGGACGGGGACAGGCCGCGTAGGGCCCCTTCCAGGGTACCGCAGGCCTCTACCTGCGCATCGAGGCTGTTCGTCAGGTCGGGCAGCACGCTGCTCTGGAACGTGCCCGCGGCGGCGCGGACGGCATCGGCCCCCTCGCCAGCGGCCTTGTCGAGCGCATCGGCTTCGTCTTCCAGCGCGGAGGCCGTGGCGGCCAGGTTGTCGTTGGCGGTGCGCAGGGCGCCTGCGGTGGCGGTCAGATGCTCGTTGGCGGAGCGTACCTCGCCGAGCGCCTGGGCTACGGCGGGGTCGGCGCCGGCCGCACCGGCTTGCGCTGTCAGATCGTCCACGAGCGTCTGGTTGTCGGCAAGCAGCGTCTCGGCTGCGGCGAGTGCCGTCCGCGTGGCCGCCTCGGCGGCTGCCACGTCTCCTCTTACGGTGCCGAGCGCGCGCTGCGTTCGG
>NZ_JBQIIT010000014.1:0-62029 GCF_056795635.1 Adlercreutzia sp.
GTGTCCTGCGTGACGCTCACCGGCGGCGAGCCGCTTCTGCAGCCCTACCTGCCCGATCTGGTGCAGGCGCTGCTGTCGGTGGAGAGCCCCTGTCCCCTGCGGGTGGAGATCGAGACCAACGGCTCGCGCGATCTGGCCCCCCTGGCCCACTTGCGCGAGGCCTGCGCCGAGGCGGGGCTGCCGGGCAGCCTGCACTTCACCGTGGATTGGAAGACGCCTACGGCCGGTGAGGCCGTGTCGGCCGCCATGCGCCGCGAGAACTACGATTTGCTGGACGACCGCGATGCCGTGAAGTTCGTCGTGGGCAGCGAGGAGGACCTGGCCTTCATGGAGCGTATGGCCGACGAGGCGGCGCTGTGGGATCGCTGCACGGTGCTCGCGAGCCCCGTGTGGGGCACCCTGGAGCCGGCCGCCATCGCCGCCTACCTCATCGAGCACGGCCTGGATCGCGCCCGCTTGCAGCTGCAGCTGCACAAGATCATCTGGCCTAACGAGACCAAGGGAGTGTAGATGAGCCATCGGGAAAAGGCCCTCGTGCTGTGCTCGGGCGGCGTGGATTCCACGACGCTGCTCGCCGGGGCCGTGGAGCGCTTCGGCGCCGAGAACGTGTACGCTCTGTCCATCAGCTACGGGCAGAGGCACATCCGCGAGATCGAGGCGGCCCGGGCCGTGGCGGCCCACTACGGGGTGGAGCAGCGCTTCCTGGACTTGGGGGCCATCTTCGCCGACAGCGCCTGCTCGCTTTTGTCCCACTCCGACGAGGCGGTGCCCGCGGGCTCCTACGGGGAGCAGCAGGAAGCGGCCGAGGGGGGCATCGTGAGCACCTACGTGCCCTTCCGCAACGGGCTGTTCCTGTCCTCGGCGGCTTCCATGGCCCTTTCCCTGGGCTGCTCGGTGGTGCTCTACGGCGCCCACCACGACGACTGGGCCGGCGCCGCCTACCCCGATTGCTCGCCGGCGTTCGTGGAGGCCATGGCCGCCGCCATCGCCGAGGGCACCGGCGGTGAGTTGCGTCTGGAGGCCCCGTTCGTGACCTGGTCGAAGGCAGACATCGTGGCCGAGGGGCTGCGCCTGGCTGTGCCCTACGAGCTGACCTGGTCCTGCTACGAGGGGGGTGCGGCCCCCTGCGGCGCGTGCGCCACCTGCCTCGACCGGGCGGCGGCCTTCGCCGCCAACCATGTTGAAGACCCCGCGTTGAAGGGATAGCCCATGAAACCGATGGAAATGGCCGAAGCGCTGTTCGGGGAAGATACCGATGGGGCGGCAACGGCGAGCACCGAGGGGTCAGTGGACTCCTCGGCCCTGGCCGCCATCGCGGCCCACTTGGAGCGGGAACAGCCCGCCCCGACCTTGTCGTCCGCGCGGGCCGCGACTCGCGGCAGCGAGGCCATCGACTTGGCCAGCGCCCGCGAAGAGGGCCTGCGCACGGCCACGGCACCCCAGCACTACGTAGATGCGGTGAAGCGCCAGAAGATCGCCGCCGGTACGGCCAAGAAGGCGAAGGCGGCGGCTTCGGAGGATGAGGCCGCCCCGAAGGCGACGGAGGCCGCGCCCGCAAAGACGGCGAAGTCCGCGAAGGCCCCGGCGAAGAAGGCCGCGAAAGCCGTCGGCAGCGCCCGGGCCGCGAAGGCCCCCGCTCCGGCCCCGGCCGCGGGCCGCGACGAGGACGAGGCCCGGGCCGGCGGCGTCACGCACCTGGGCAGCCAGGGCACCCAGTACCCGACCGATTACGATCCGAGCGTGCTGGAGACCTTCGAGAACAAGCACCCGGGCAACGACTACTTCGTGAAGTTCAACTGCCCCGAGTTCACGAGCCTATGCCCCATCACCGGCCAGCCGGACTTCGCCACCATCTACATCTCCTACGTGCCCGGCGAGCGCATGGTGGAATCCAAGAGCCTGAAGCTGTACCTGTTCAGCTTCCGCAACCACGGCGACTTCCACGAGGACTGCATGAACATCATCATGAAGGACCTCATCGCGCTCATGGATCCGAAGTACATCGAGGTGTGGGGCAAGTTCACGCCCCGGGGCGGCATCTCCATCGACCCGTACTGCAACTACGGCCGTCCCGGCACCCGGTGGGAGGAAGTGGCCTGGACGCGCCTGGCCAACCACGACCTGTACCCCGAGAAGGTGGACAATCGGTAAAACGGCGCGCGGTCGATGACAGCGGGGGCGCTTTGTGGGAGAATGGCCCATGAGAAACAAGAGCATTTCGCACGTTAGGTAGCCCGAAAGACCATGACAGCGCAGTTCAGTATCAGGGAAGCCGCTCCCGAGGCCGTCCGTTGCCTCCAGCGCGAGCTGGCCCTGCCCCGCTTCATCGCCGCCACCCTCGTCGGCCGCGGCATCGACACGCCCGCGGCGGCGCGGCACTTCCTGAGCCCCTCGCTCGACCGCGACTGGCTGAACCCCCGCGACATCCCCGGGCTGCCCGAGCTGGCCGACGGTTTGGCGGCGGCCCTCGAGGCGAAGAAGCGCATCCTCGTATTCGGCGACTTCGACCTGGACGGCATCTCCGCCACCACGGTGCTCACCCGCGGCCTGCGGGCCCTGGGCGGCTGCGCCTTCCCCTTCATCCCGCGCCGCTTCGAGGAGGGCTACGGCATCACGGCCGCCGCCTTCGAGCGGGCCCGGGAGCTGGAGCCGGACGTCATCGTCACCGTGGACTGCGGCATCGCCTGCAAGCACGAGGTGGCCGAGATCGTGAAGACCGGCATCGAGGTGTACATCACCGACCACCACGAGGCCGCCGACCTGGTGCCCGAGGGGGTGTGCGTGGCCGACCCGAAGATGGAGCCGGGCTGCCCGAGCGCCATTCTGGCCGGCGTGGGCGTGGCCCTGAAGCTCATGCAGATGCTCGGCGCGCGCCTCGGGTTCCCGCACCTGTGGCGCAGCTACACCGACTTCGCCACCTTGGGCACCGTGGCCGACCTCATGCCCATGCGCGACGAGAACCGGGCCCTCGTGGCCGACGGCCTGGCCCGCATGAACGCGAACCCACGGCCCTGTATCGCAGCCCTGCTGGCCACCACGGGCCAGGCGGGCAAGCCCATGACCGCTACCAACCTGTCCTTCTCCCTCATCCCGCGCCTGAACGCCGCCGGGCGCATGGGCAATGCCGATCTGGCCCTGGATCTGCTCATGTGCGACAACTACGGCGAGTGCTGCGCCATGGCCGAGCGCCTGGAAGAGGTGAACAACCAGCGCCGGGCCATCGAGGCCGAGCTCTCCGACATCGCCCGCGCCCAGGCCAGCGAGATCTACCACGGCCAGCGGGCCCTGGTGGTGGCCGGCGAGGGCTGGCACGAGGGCGTGAAGGGCATCGTGGCCTCCCGCCTCGTGAACACCTACGGGGTGCCCTCGCTGCTGTTCACCGTGGACGGCGACGAGGCCCGGGGCTCGGGCCGGTCCGTGGGCAACGTGAACCTGTTCGAGGCCGTGGAGTCGCTCTCGCACCTCACCACCCGCTTCGGCGGCCACGGGGCCGCCGTGGGGGTCACTATCCCCGTGGAGAACCTGCGCGCCTTCGCCGAGGGGCTCGACGCCTACATGCAGCGGCTGCCCGAGGCGGCCTTCCATCCCCTCACCACCGTGGACGCCGCCGTGAGCCTGGACGAGCTGACGCTGGAGACCGTGGCCATGGTGGACCGCCTGGCTCCTTTCGGCCAGGAGAACCCCCAGCCGGTCTTTCTCGCCCGCAACGTCACCCTGGCGAACACCCGGGCCGTGGGCCAGACCAAGGACCACTTCGCCTGCACCCTCACCAACGGCCGGGCCTCGGTGGCCGGCATCATGTTCCACTGCGCCGCCATTGAGGCGCTGCTCGTGAACGATGCCGTGGTGGACGCCGCCTTCACGGTGCAGATCGACGAGTGGCGCGGCCGCCATTCGGTGAAGGCCATGCTGGAGACCATCGCCCCGGCCCGCACCTGCGGCGCCCTGGAGGCCTGCCTCGACCCGGAGGCCCGCACCTTCTGCGAGGAGCTCTTCGCCGAGCGCGACGGGGCCGAGGGCGACGCTGCCCCCGCCCGCGAGGCCATGCCCGATGCCGAGGCGCCCGACCTGGCCGCGGTGCGCCGTCGTTGGGAGGCCGTGGCCGAGCGCGATCCGGCGGGGCTGGAGGCGCAGATCGTGGCCGCCATCATCGGCGAGGCGCCCCTGCACCCGGCCCAGCGCCGCATCCTCGACGCCCTGGCCGCCGGCCAGTCCACCTTCGCCGTCATGGCCACGGGCCGCGGCAAGTCGCTGTGCTTCCAGGTGCACGCCGCCGTGCGCGCCCTGGCGGCCCGCGAGGCGAGCCTGTTCATCTACCCGCTGCGAGCCCTCATCGCCGACCAGGTGTTCCACCTGCGCGCCGGCCTGGAGCGCTTCGGCATTGCGAGCGCGGTCATCACGGGGGAGAGCACCCCCGAGGAGCGGGCCCGGGTGTACGCGGGGCTGGCCGACGGCTCGGTGGACATCGTGCTCACCACCCCGGAGTACCTCATGTTCCACACCGACGAGCTGGCCGCCTCCGGGCGCATCGGCTTCGTCGTGGTGGACGAGGCCCATCACATCGGCCAGGCCAAGGCTGGCCAGCGCGTGGCCTACACCCAGCTGGGACGGGCGCTCGCGCGGCTCGGGGAGCCCACGGTGCTCGCCGTGACGGCGACGGCCAACGACTGCATCGCCGACGATATCGGGGCCGTGCTGCCCCTGAGCGCGTCGGTCATCGACGAGACGGGCCGCGACAACCTGTACCTGGACGACCAGCGCAACATCGCCCATCGGGACGACTACCTGGCCAACTTGGTGGCCTCCGGCGAGAAGACCGTCGTGTACGTGAACTCGCGGGAGCACTCCGTGGCCCTGGCCCGGCTGCTGCGGCGCCGGGTGCCCCAGCTGGCCTGCCTCATCGGCTTCTACAACGCCGGGCTGTCCCGGGCCGAGCGCCAGCGGGTGGAGGAGCTGTTCCGCAACGACGACCTGAAGGTGCTCGTGGCCACCTCGGCCTTCGGCGAGGGGGTGGACATCCCCAACATCCGCCATGTGGTGCTGTACCACCTGCCCTTCAGCGATGTGGAGTTCAACCAGATGAGCGGCCGAGCGGGCCGCGACGGGAAGCCCGCGTGGGTGCACCTGCTCTACGGCCGGGGCGACGCGGCCTTGAACGAGCGCATCCTGGCCGAGGCTACGCCGGACCACGACGTGATGGCCCAGGTGTACCGCCGTCTGCGCCACTTGCAGCGGGAATGCCCCAACGACTACTTCTGCGCCGGGCCGGCCGACCTGGCCCACGGTGCTTCTGACGGCTTCCATACGGTCAGCCCCGTATCCGCCGCCTGCGGCCTGGCGGTCTTCCGCGAGCTCGGTCTCATCGAGACGCGCACCGTGCGGGAAGCCGGCCGGGAGGCCCTGTGGGTGCGGGTGCAGGAGGGGGCCGACCGCGTGGAGCTCACCGACTCGGTGCGCTATCGCGAGGGCATCGACGAGAGAACGGGATTCGGCGGCTTCCGCGATTGGGCCCTGGGGCTCGATGCCCAAGGGCTCACCGTGCACCTGTCGCATCCCATCGTGCCGCAGCGCGGCCGCAACGATTAGGAAGGGGAGCGCTGTGAGCGCTGAGAGAGACGAGATCAACGCCTGCCCGGCCCCGGGCGCGCCGAGCGGCGCGGCCACCAAGCAGACCGTGGACGCCCTGCTCGGGCGCCCCGATCCCACGGGCCAGTCCGCCGCCTCGGCGGCTTCCACTCCCGCCGACCGCTTCGCCGAGCTGCAACGGCTCACGGCCGCCTACATGGACGAGGCCGAGGAGGCCATACTGAAGCGGGCCTTCGAGTTCGCGGCCGAGGCCCATGCGGGCCAGTGCCGCAAGTCCGGTGAGCCCTTCATCATCCACCCCATCGAGGTGAGCATCATCCTGGCCGATCTGCGTATGGATGCCGAGACCATCGCCGCGGCGCTGCTCCACGACACGGTGGAGGACACGAAGGTAACCGGCGAGGAGGTGGAGCGCGTCTTCAACCCCCAGGTGAGAGCTTTGGTGGAGGGGGTCACCAAGATCACCCGCATCGAGGTGGAGTCGCTCACCGACGAGCAGGCCGCCACCATTCGCAAGATGTTCGTGGCCATGTCCAAGGACATCCGCGTCATCGTCATCAAGCTGGCCGACCGCCTGCACAACATGCGCACGCTCGCGGCCCTGCGGGAGGATCGGCGCATCTTCAAGTCCCGCGAGACGCTGGAGATCTATGCTCCCATCGCCCACCGCCTCGGCATCAACTCCATCAAGTGGGAGCTGGAGGACCTGTCCTTCTTCTACCTGGAGCCCAACAAGTACAAGCAGGTGTCCCGCATGGTCACCGAGTCTCGCGCCGAGCGCGAGAAGTACCTGGCCGACGTCATCGCGGTGCTCCACGACGAGATGGACAAGCTCGGCATCACCGCCCAGATCATGGGCCGGCCCAAGCACCTGTACTCCATCTACCAGAAGATGACCAAGAAGGGGAAGGGCTTCTCGGAGATCTACGACCTCATCGCCGTGCGCATCATCACGAGCTCGGTGAAGGACTGCTACTCGGCCCTGGGCGCGGTGCACACCATCTGGCATCCCATGCCCGGCCGCTTCAAAGACTACATCGCCATGCCGAAGTTCAACATGTACCAGTCGCTGCACACGACGGTCATGGGCCCGACGGGCCGGCCCTTGGAGGTGCAGATCCGCACCGAGGAGATGCACCGCAACTCCGAGTACGGCGTGGCGGCCCACTGGCGCTACAAGGAGACGGGCGGCTCGCGCCCCGGCGGCAAGGACAACCTGGACGCCCAGCTGGCGTGGCTGCGCCAGATGGTGGACTGGCAGGACGAGACCGAGGACTCCCGAGAGTTCTTGAAGTCCCTCAAGATGGACCTCGACAACTCCGAGGTGTTCGTCTTCACGCCCCAGGGCGAGGTCATCTCCCTGCGGGCCGGTTCCACCCCCATCGACTTCGCCTACGCCATCCACACCGAGGTGGGCAACCACTGCGTCGGGGCCAAGGTGAACGGCTCCATCGTGCCCCTCTCCTACAAGCTGCAGGTGGGCGACCGCGTGGAGATTCTCACCCAGAAGAGCGCCGGGCCCTCCCGAGACTGGCTGGGGCTCGTGAAGACCCCCTCGGCCCGCAGCAAGATTCGCTCCTACTTCTCGAAGGTGACGCGCTCCGACGATCTTCAGATGGGCCGCGACATGCTGGCCCGGGAGATGCGCAAGCACGGCCTGGGCATCTCCAACGCCCAGTCGCTGCGGGCGCTGAAGCTGGTGGCCGAGGCCATGGGCTTCAAGGATCCCGACGATATGTTCGTGCAGGTGGGCGCTGGTAAGGAGCGGGCCCAGCACGTGAGCAACCGCCTGCTGAAGATCCTCGTGGACAAGGGCAACGAGGAGGCGGGCAAGCCCTCGGTGGGCTCCTCGGCCTCTTCCACGGGCATCATGCCCCCCATGCTCACGAGCGTGAAGCGCCCCAAGAAGCACGAGACCCACACCTCCCAGGGCATTGTGGTGAAGGGGGTCGACGACGTGCTCGTGCGCCTGTCGCGCTGCTGCAACCCCGTGCCCGGCGATGACATTCTGGGGTTTGTGACCCGGGGCCGCGGCGTGTCGGTGCACCGGGCCGACTGCCCCAACGCCATCGACCTGAAGCGCCATCCCGAGCGCATCATCGACGTGGAATGGGAGGGTAGCCCCTCGGCGGCGGCCACCTACCAGGTGGAGATCTACATCGAGGCCCTCGACCGCATGAACCTGCTGCTGGACGTGACCCGGGTGATCTCCGAGATGGGGGCCAACGTGCTGTCCTGCAACACCACCACCCATCGCGACAGCATGGTGGAGATGCGCTTTTTGTTCCAGCTGAGCGATCTGTCGATCATCAAGCGCATGACAAAGCGCCTGACCGATGTGGACGGCGTCTTCGATGCCCATAGAATGATGCCCAACGGGTCTCGTTCGGCTAAGTAGCCGACCGGGACGCCCCGGATGACCTCAAGAAAGAATGAGCTTGGGGGAAGACGTCGGGTGCCTTGACCGAGCGAGTTCCGCAGCGAACGAAACAGTCCGGCGGACTGTTTCGCAGAGCGAGGACTGTTTGAGCGAATCAAGGTATCTGGCGGCTCCCCTCCGGATGATCTCAAGAAAGGACGAGCAATGGCTGTGGAATTGTATGACGTGAGCGGGCTGTGCGTTGATGTGAGGTACATGGTGATGGGGGTGCTCGCCAACAACGTGTACCTCGTCTCCGACGGGGAGGGCACCTTCGTGGTGGACCCCTCCTGCGATGCCGAGAAGATCCTCGCGGCTCTGGGCGAGGCGAGGCTCGACGCCATCGTGCTCACCCACGGCCACTTCGACCACACCGGGGCCGCAGCGGCCCTGCGGGAGGCCACGGGCGCTCCGGTCATCGCCTCGGTGCTCGATGCCCCCCAGATCGAGAACCCCGCCGGCGCCGATCTGGCCAGTCGCGGCGTCCCTTGCCCGGTGGACCGCACCGTGGCCCAGGGCGACATCGTGGAGGTGGGCTCCATGAAGTGGAAGGTCATCGAGACCCCGGGGCACACCCCCGGTTCCCTCTGCCTGTTCAACATCCCTCAATTCGGCAACCATCCCGAGGGGCTGCCGGTGCTCATCTCCGGCGACACCCTGTTCGCCGGCACCATCGGCCGCACCGACTTCGAGGGCGGTTCCATGGCCGATATGCGCGCCTCCCTGAAGAAGCTGGCGGCCCTGCCCGATGACACGGCCGTGCTGCCCGGCCACAACAGCCTCACCACCATCGGCGCCGAGCGCCGCCGCGTCTTCGCCCTCTACGGCGACCCGGAGTAGGGCTCGTGCCAAGATTGACAAAAAACACGGGGAGTTTGCACGGTAAGGCGCCTTGTCATAGGGTAGACTTAGGGCGGTACGCTTTTTCGGCACCGAACCGTCCGTTGGAAGGAACTCCGTGACCATCGAGTGGACTTTTTTCCTCTCTGAGTTGATGCAGAACCCCATCTTGCTGGTGGTGACGCTGCTCAACATCGGCGTCATCATCGTGAATGGCGCCACCGATGCCCCCAACGCCATTGCCACGGCGGTGTCCACCCGTGCCATGAAGCCGCGCCACGCCATCATCATGGCGGCCGTCTTCAACTTCCTCGGGCTCCTGCTCGTGTCTCTCGTGTCCACGGCCGTGGCCCACACCATCTTCTCCATGGTGAACTTCGGCGGCGATTCCCATCAGGCCCTGACGGCTCTCATGGCGGCCATGGTGGCCATCATCGTATGGGGCGCGGCGGCCTGGTGGTTCGGCATTCCCACCTCCCAGTCCCATTCGCTCATTGCCGGTCTTACCGGCGCGGCCATCGCCGTGCAGGGCAGCCTGGACGCCATCAACGGCGCTGAGTGGATGAAGGTGGTCTACGGCATCTTGCTGTCCACCCTGCTCGGCTTCGGCCTCGGCTGGATCAACTACAAGGTCATCGGGCGCGTGTTCCGCAACGCCGACCGGGTCCGGGCCAACCGGTTCTTCAAGTGGGCCCAGGTGGGCTCGGGGGCCGCGGTGGCTTTCATGCACGGTGCCCAGGACGGTCAGAAGTTCATGTCCATCTTCATGCTGGCCATCATGATGACCGCCGGCATGGGCATGGATCTCTCTGGCGTGGCCATGCCCATGTGGCTCATGATCTTCTGCGCGTTCAACATGGGTTTCGGCACCGCCGTGGGCGGCGAGCGCATCATTAAGTCCGTGGGCATGGATATGGTGAAGCTGGAGGCCTTCCAGGGCTTCGCCGCCTCGTTGTCCACGTTCATCAGCCTTTTTCTGGCCACCTTCGGCGGCCTTCCCGTTTCGACCACCCACACCAACACTACGGCCATCATGGGCGTGGGGGCGGCCAAGAGCCCCAAGAGCGTGAAGTGGTCCATCGCCATCGACATGGTGAAGACGTGGGTGCTCACCTTCCCCGGGTGCGGCATTCTCGGCTACATCTGCGCGAAGTTGTTTCTTATGATCCTGTAACGCGAAAAGGAGAACACAGTGGGTAAGAAGCACAAGTACGATTATTTCAGCGCCTACGAGGAGCTGTCCGATCTGGCCGTCCAGGAGGCCGGCGTGCTCATCCGTGCCATGGACGAGTTCACCGATGCCGCGGCCCTGCGTCCCATGCTCGAGGAGGCCCACGAGCTGGAGCATGCTGGCGATACCATCAACCACGACATCTACAAGCACGTGGCCGGCGACTTCATGCCGCCGTTCGACCGCGAGGACATCGTGGCCTTGGCCCAGGCCCTCGACAACATCCTCGACGAGATGGAGGACGTGCTCCAGTACCTGTACATGTACGATGTGCACCAGATTCCCGATGACGCCAAGCGCTTCGCCACGATCATCCGCAAGTCCTGCAAGGCGGTGCACGTGGCCATGGAGGACTTCCGCAACTTCAAGCGCTCCAAGAGCTTCAAGCAGCTGGTCATCGAGGTGAGCAACTACGAGGACGAGGCCGACACACTGTACGTGGAAGTTATCCGCAACCTGCACGTGAACCACGCCGACGAGCCGGTGCACGTGCTGAAGTGGTCGCGCCTGTACGATCACATGGAGAGCTGCTGCGATGCCTGCGAGCACACGGCCGATCTCATGAGCACTATCCTGCTGAAGAACATGTAGCGTTTCGGCCGGCCGCCCCTGCGAGGGCGGTGGACAAGCACGTTATAAAGGCGAGGGCCCCGACACGGTGTCGGGGCCCTCGTGCTGTGCTAGGACGGCTGATTGGGCTGATCGGTCGGATCGGGAGCCGGTTCGTCGGGGGCGGTCGCGGCATCTTCCCCGACGCCGCCGTCTTCCCCGGCCTCGGCGTCTCGGGGCTTTGCGGCCGCTGGCTCCTGCGTCCCCGCCTCCGCTTTCTTGCGGGCGCGGGGGTTGCCGGCCTTCACCTGGCTCTTGGAGCGATGGCGGACCGGCTCGGGGGTCTGGGGCTCGAAGGGATCGCAGGGCGGCTCGGGCTCGGGGGTCGGATCCAGGCCGATGATGCGGTAGAGCTCGTCGCGATCCACGAAGAGGCGGTCGGAGGGGTCGGGGCCGGCGCCCTCGGCGCCGCGGGCTGCAGCAGGGGCCTCCACCACGGGCAACTCCAGCTTGTCCATGAGCACCGTGGGCTGCATCTGCTCGCCGGTTTCATCCATCCACCGGCCGCTCAGGCGGTCGTAGAGGCGCTTGCCCTGGCGCTTGAAGCGCTCGAGGCGGGTATTTCCCTGGCGCTCGCGGGCCGTCTTGCCCACGGGCACGTGCACCTTGCGGGCGATGAAGCGGGCGGGCCGCACGACGCTTTCCACCACGCGGTCGGAGTAGTCCCGCGGCGGCTTGGTGCGCCAGCCCATGATGAGAGACAGGTAGCGCAGGGCCATGATGAGGGCCGCGCAGAGGAACCCTGCCGAATCGGGCAGGATGCCGTTCACCTTCAGCGGGCAGTACACGATGCAGCCGATGAGGGCCGCGCTGCCGTAGATGGGGCCGGTCTGGAAGGCCACGGGCGGCCGGTTCATGAGCACGTCGCGGGAGATGCCCCCGCCGATGGCGGTGATGGTGCCGAGCACCACCGAGGGAATGATGGTGAGGCCGGCCGACAGGCTCTTCGACGCGCCGATGATGGCCCACAGGGCCACGGAGATGTTGTCGAGCAGATCCACGATGGGATCCAGGTAGGTGGCCAGCTTGCCGAAGTAGAACACCACCACGCCGGCCACGGCGCAGGACAGAAGGAACCAGGGGCTCTGGAAGGCGTAGAGGCCGTAGTTCTGCAGGAGGATGTCGCGGATGATGCCGCCCCCCATACCGGTGATGCAGGCGATGGCCACGGTGCCGAAGATGTCGTAGCGGGCCCGCACGGCGGACATGCCGCCGGACAGGCCGCCGGTGACCGTAGCGGCGAACTCGAACCAGAAGGGGAGGGTGAAGGCGGTCTCTAGCACGACGGCGCCCCCGCCTTCGTCGTGAGGGTGCCGGCGGGCGCGACCGTTTGGGGACGGCCTGCGACGGGCGCGGGGCGCAGGGCGCAGAGCCTCCGTCGGCGCTCGATGGGGCAGCGGTGCGGGCCCGCGACAAGGGGGTCGCAGGCGGTGGTGGTCGGCATACAGGCTCCTCCCGATGGCTTCGGATGGCAGGGCGCCGAGGCCCGGGGCGCTCGGCGAAGTGCCTATAGTACGCAACAGGGCCATCATAAACAATGGACGTTCCGTCAGCGGCCCGCGCCCGTCTACCGTCGGAAAACCGACACATGGCCTTGTTTTTGTTATAGTGGGGCTCACTATTATCCGCAAGGCAATTCCCCGCATGCTGAAGAGGAGAGGGTGCCATGTCTTTGATCGTAGCGAAGTTCGGCGGTACCTCGGTCGCGTCGCCCGAGCGCATCAAGAACGTCGCGAAGCGTTTGGTGCGCATGCGGCAGCAGGGGGTGGAGGTCGTGGCCGTGGTATCGGCCATGGGCAAGACCACCGACGAGCTCATGGGCCTCGCGAGCGCCGTGACCGCGGCCCCGCCCTCCCGCGAGCTGGATCGGCTCCTGTCCACCGGCGAGCAGGTGTCCATGACCCTTTTGGCCATGGCCATCGAGTCCATGGGCTACAAGTCCATGAGCTTCACTGGTCGCCAGGCCGGCATCGAGACCGACGGCACCCACAACAAGGCCAAGATCATCAAGGTGCACAACGAGCGTATCTTGGATGCGCTCGAGGCCGGCTACATTCCCGTTGTGGCCGGGTTCCAGGGCATCGACGCCAACGGCGACATCACCACCCTGGGGCGCGGCGGCTCGGACACCACGGCCGTGGCCATCGCCTGGGGCATCAACGCCGATGTGTGCGAGATCTATTCCGATGTGGACGGCGTCTACACCACCGACCCCCGTGTGGCCCCGCGGGCCCGCAAGCTCGATTCCGTCTGCTACGACGACATGCTGGAGCTCTCCAGCGCCGGCTCGGGGGTGCTCCAGAGCCGTGCGGTGGAGTTCGCGCGCAAGTGGAAGGTGGTCATCCATTCCCGCTCGGCGTTCTCCGAGGCGGAAGGCACCTATATCAAGGAGGAGTACGAAATGGAAGAAGCCGTCATCACCGGCATCGCGAGCGACACGTCCGAGGTGAAGGTCACCGTGCGCGGGCTGCCCGACGCCCCGGCCGTGGCCGCGAAGATGTTCTCGGCCCTAGCCGCGAACAATGTGAACCTGGACATGATCATCCAGAACGTGGCCGAGGGCGGCGTCACCGACATCTCGTTCACCACCCCCGGTGCCGATCTGGGCCGGGCCCGGGAGACCCTGGCCCGCGTGGTGCCCGAGATCGGCGGCCGCGAGTTCATCGTGGACGAGGATATCGCGAAGGTGAGCCTCGTGGGCACCGGTATGAAGTCGTCTCCGGGCGTGGCCTCGCGGGCCTTCCAGACCCTGGGCGATAACAACATCAACATCGTGGCCATCTCCACGTCCCCCATCCGCCTGTCGGTGATCGTGGACGCGGCCCAGGCTGCTCAGGCGGTCCAGTGCCTGCACACCGCCTTCGGCCTGGATTCCGACGACCTGTTCGTGGAGACCCAGCTGTCCGCCGAGGAGATTGCCGCGAAGATGAAGAAGGGGCGGTGATGTTCCGTCGTTGCTACGCAACGACGGAACGGGCCGACGCTGCGGTTCCGACGGGCACCTGGCCTTGCGCTTCACCGCTTTCCCTCGCGGCACGAAGGCCGCTCGGCCGCGGTTCGGCCCCATGCCAGGCACCGGTCGAGCCCTCGCTGACTTCCTTGGGCGAACCGGTGATGTGAAGAAGTAGGGCAAGGGCCCATGCCCTTGCCGGACAACCGAGCAGAACACATGAGAGAAGGGGAGAGAACCCATGGCTTGGACGAAAGAGATGCCGAAAAATCCGGTGGTGGCGGTGGCCGGTGCCACGGGCGCGGTGGGGCAGGAGTTTTTGCGCGTGCTGCACGACGTGGACTTCCCGGCTGCTGAGGTGCGGGCTTTGGCCAGTGCGCGGTCGGCGGGCAAGAAGGTGCCCTTCGAGGGCTGCGGCCTGGTGCCGGCCGGCGAGCTGGTGGTGCAGGAGATGACTCCGGCGGCCTTCGAGGGCGTGGACATCGCCCTGTTCTCCGCCGGCGGCTCGGTGTCCAAGGAGATGCGCGATGCCGTGGTGGCGGCCGGCGCCGTCATGATCGACAACTCGAGCGCCTTCCGCATGGACGAGGACGTGCCGCTCGTGGTGCCCGAGGTGAACCCTCAGGACGTGGCCTGGCATTCCGGCGTCATCGCGAACCCGAACTGCTCCACCATCCAGATGGTAGTGGCCCTAAAGCCGCTCTACGATCTGTCGCCCATCAAGCGCGTCGTGGTGTCCACCTACCAGGCGGCTTCGGGTGCCGGCGCCCCGGCCATGGCCGAGCTGTACGATCAGACTCGCGCCTTCCTGGACGGCACGCCCGAGGACGAGCTGGTCATCGACGCCTTCGCCCATCGCATCTCGTTCAACTGCATCCCGCATATCGACGTGTTCTTGGACGACGGCTCCACCAAGGAAGAGTGGAAAATGGTCGTGGAGACCAAGAAGATCATGGGCGACGAGGACATTCAGGTGAGCGCCACCTGCGTGCGCGTGCCGGTGCTGCGTTGCCACGGCGAGGCCATCAACGTGGAGTTCGCCAACGAGGTGACCGTGGACGCGGCCCGCGCCGCCCTGGAAGCCGCCCCGGGCGTGGTGGTCATGGACGACACCGACAACAAGGTATACCCCATGCCCGGCCTGCTCGCCGGTACCGACGGCACCTTCATCGGTCGTTTGCGCCAGGATCCCACGGTGCCCCACGGCATCGCCTTCTGGAACGTGGCCGACCAGATTCGCAAGGGCGCCGCGCTGAACGCCGTGCAGATCGCCCAGCTGCTGCTGCCCTAGGGCATGGCTGGTCCAACTCCGATATCGTAGGCGGCCTTCGGGCCGTCTTTTTTGTCGGCAACATGGGGTCGCGTGCGGGGAGGGGAATGCCCGGCTTTTCCGCTCGGTATCCGAAAGGGACCTTTTCTGCGCAAGATCGCGAGTTATAAGCGCCTCGGGGGACGATTTTTGTTCTGCCGAGAAAGTCTGGCGGTTCATCTGACCGTTTGACCAGGAGTTTTTCGGAGATCCTCCCCAAGCTGTGATTGCGGTGCAGTAGTCGAGACGCTTATAACTCGCGATCTCGTGCAAAACGAGGTGTCTTCGTTGACCGCGCGTGCTCTCAAATGTCCTAGGGGCACGGCGGGGGTAGCCCAAAGAACAGCGCTTCGCTCATGAATGTCAGTTCGATAGATTTGCGACGATTGTCGTCGCCGGCGCGCGAGGCCTGTTATCTTGCAGGACATGGAAACGATCTTCAGCCATACAACGGCCCTCGGCCTTCTCAGAACATGGTCGTGCAACCATCCTCTGACGTTGCGCTCCTTTCACGATCTGCGTACTCGCGATGTGGGGCATCTCCCTTCCGCTCATTTGAAGGGCTTTGGTTCGCTTGCGCGCGCGGCAGATACTGAAGCCGCCGTCCGCGCGGCAATTGCAGACGTAAAGAAGGCCAGCTTGAGGCGTATACTCGAAAAGCTGTGGGAAGATGCTACGGCTGAGAACCCCATCCACGTCATCGCGCGACCTAGAACGGGACGTCACTCCACGAAGCGCATTCGCTTTCATCAGCTTGCTGCAGCGCTTCCGCGCGGGGCTTTCCTTAAAATCGCTCCAGGTGTTGCCGTGTGCTCTCCCGAGCTTGTGTTCGTTCAAATGGCCGAGACCCTTTCCGTCGGCGAGCTTATCGCTTTGGGCTACGAGCTTTGCGGATGCTATCCTTTAGACGGAGAACGGCCAGGTACGCTCGTGAGGGCGCAGCTCACGACATCGGATCGGCTTGCTGCGTTTATCAACCGCGTCAAGCGCGTGAAGGGGCTTCATAAGGCGCGCATTGCCGTGCAATTCGTTGGCGTGAAGTCTGCCTCTGTGAAGGAAACGGAAATGGGCGCCCTGCTTATGACGCCCATGCGATGGGGCGGCCTGGGCTTGCCGTTGGCGCTCGCCAACGAGCCGGTTGTGCTTTCGGAAGGGGCGGCACGCATCGCGCGGGGCAATCGGGTGGTGTGCGACCTGCTGTGGCCGCAGGCGCGCGTTGCGGCAGAGTACGATGGTCGCGCCTACCATACCGAACGACATCAGCAGGCGCACGACTCCCGACGGCGCGATGCCCTGCTCGCCGACGGCTTCGATGTCGTGACGGTTACTTCCTCGCAGCTTGACAGCATCTCCGAGTTTATCGAGATAGCCGACACCCTCTCGAGCAAAACGAGGGGCAGAGCCTCTGCCCGCCCTGCTTCTTTTCCCAGCCGCCACGCGCAACTCCGTCATGATTTACGTGTATTTCATCACCGGCGCCTCTCGTTGTCCGCCCTGGATACAAGCGATACTTAGCTCCGTTTGACTACGGCGAACGGCAGGTAGCTTCTTTGCCTTCGGGGAGGGGGCGGCTTTCTCCCGCTGAAGGACGTCTTCCGTATAGAAGGTGCCAGCCACACCCGTTGTGGTTGGTGCCGTGCGCCTGGCCCTCGGTCGGCGAACTGCCCCGAAATTGCAGCGGATCACGAGTTATAAGCGCCCGATATTGAGGATCGGCGGCGCAGCCGTTTGATGAAAAGTGTCTGACTTGGGATTCTGTCAACGCTCCCTTTCGAAAGACGGAAAGGGGGCGTGCTCAGACGCTGATAACTCGCGATCTCGTGCAGAAACGGAAAGGTTCGTTGGCCGAGGCGGCCGTCAACCTCTTGAATCGTCGCGGTACACGGCGCGGACGAGGTACTCGACGTTGCCCTCGGGGCCGGTGATGGGGGATTCTGCGACGCCGGTCACGGTGAATCCGACGGTCGCAAGGGCCTCCTTCACCTCTTCGACGGTGCGCAGGCGTACGGCCTCATCGCGCACGACGCCGCGGTCGGTCTCGTCGTGGGCCGATTCAAACTGGGGCTTCACCAGGCCGATGAAGACGGTGCCCGCGCGGCTGAAGCGGGGGAAGACCGGAGCCAGGGCTGCCAGGCCGATGAAGGACACATCGATGACGATGAGGTCGAAGGGGGCGCCCAGGGCCGCCGGGTCGGCGTCCTTGATGTTGGTGCGCTCGAAGACGGCCACTCGCGGGTCCTGGCGGATCTTCCAGGCCAGCTGCCCGTAGTTCACATCCAGGGCCGCCACCCGCGCCGCGCCGGCTTGCAGGAGGCAGTCGGTGAAGCCGCCGGTGGACGAGCCGATATCGAGGCAGTTCAGGCCCGCTGCCCCTTGGCCGAAGGCATCGAGGGCCCCCTGGAGCTTCTTGCCCCCGCGCGAGACGAACCGCTTGCGGCCTCGGATGAAGACATCGGCATCGGGCGCCACCTTCGCGGCGGCGCTCGTCGCGTACACATCGTTTACGCGCACTTCCCGGGCTATGACCGCCCGCAGGGCGCCGTCGCGGGTGGGGAAGTCTCCCCGTTCTACGAGCAGGTCGTCCAGGCGCATTTTTTTCGGCTTCTTATCCATGGGGCCATTATAGCGCGACCGGGCCGTTGCGGGGCGCGACCCGCCAGAGGATGGCTCCAGAGGGGAGGGCGTCCGCTGCGACCCAGGGCTTCCCGCTCCGGGCGGCTGCCGTGCGACGGTTGCGCGAGACGGCCCTGCCGATACGGGGGACGGCCGTTGCGGGGCGGCTGTGGTGGCCCGAGGAGGGGGCGACCGCGCTGACGGAAAGGGCGGCCGCGCCGATCGGAGAGAGGGGATCGGCGCGGCCGGGGAGGGAGCCGGAGAATCGCGCGGCCGCGGGGAGCGTCGGGGCTGTCGCGGGGACGGCGGCCCCGACGCAGCGGCGCGGCTACTTGCCGAGGAACGCGGCGATGGAGTCGGCGGCGAGCATGCCCGAGGTGAGGCAGTAGCTCGAGGAGGAGCCGAGGAAGTTGGAGTAGGGGTAGGTGAAGTAGCCGCCGCTGTCCATGCCGGCGAGGTAGAGACCGGGGAAGGCCGGCTGGAGACGGGCGTCCAGGGCGCGGAAGGAGGTGTCCACCCGCACGCCGTTGTAGGTGTTGTCGATGGGCGAGATGATGCGCACGGCGTAGAAGGGGCCCTCGTCGAGCGGGTAGAGCAGGCGCGGGTCCTTGCCGAAGAGCGGGTCGGCGCCGTTGGCGACGGCGGCCCGGTAGTCGGCGATCGCGGCGCTGTAGGAGGCCTCGTCGAAGCCCACGGCCCGGCCGAGCTCCTCCAGGGTGTCGGCCCGGTAGGCCTGGCCATAGGCGATGCACTGCTCCATCTCGTCGGCGATGGTGGCGTAGACCGGCTCGATGATGCGGCTGCGCATCTCGTACTGGTCGCAGTACTCCTTGGTGAGGTGGCCCCACACGCCCTTCTCCCGCAGGCTGTCCAGATCCTTCTGGGTGAGGACGACCCAGCTCCAGGAGGCGCGGCGCATAGCGGCGGCGCCTATGCTGTTGCTCTCGGTGAGGCAGAGCTCCTCGTTCATGAAGCGGGCGCCGGCCGGGTCCAGCATGAGGAAGCCGAGCTGGTTGATGAACTTCATGTAGCCGGCGTAGTAGTCGAGCACGTCGTTGCCGCAGAACTCGGCCAGGGCCGGCGACAGGTCGTCGGACAGCTTGCAGCCGAGCTCTTCGCACAGCACGATGGCGTCGCCGGTGTTGGAGGCCAGGCCGACGTTGTCGAACACGCCGTTGAGGCGCTCGGCCATCATGGAGGGGTTGCCGCCGAAGCCGCCGGTGCACAGCAGCACGGCCTTGCAGGCCACCGTGACCGTGGAGCCGTCCTCGCGGGTGGCGGTCACCGCGGTCACCGAGCCGTCCTCGGCCGTGTCGATGGCCGTGAGCTTCGTGCCGAAGAGCACCGAGGCCCCGGCGGGCAGGATGTAGCCGTCGTAGAGATCCTGGAACTTCTGGGTGCCCTTCCCGTACATGTGCATGAGGTTCATGGGGTCCTTGCTCGGCTTGATGGAGAAGCCCTTGCCCCCGATGGCCTCCCATCGCTCCTGCAGCCAGTCGATCATGGGGCCGGTGCCGTCGATGACGCGGCGCACGAGCGGGGCGTTGGTGCGGCCCTGGTCCTCGGCCATGCGCAGGGAGAAGGCCTCGTCGGCGGTCAGGGTGATGCCGGCCTCGGCGTCCATGGCGGCCCCGACGGCGAAGGGGCCCGAGGAGCAGGCGCCGGTGCCGGAGACGCGGTGGGTGCGCTCGATGACAATGGTGTCGATGCCGGCCTCGGTGGCGCGCAGAGCCGCGGCGGTGCCCGTGAGCCCGGCGCCCACGATGACGAGCTCGCAGCTCAGCTCCTCGGTGGCATCGCTGCGGGCCGGGGCCTTCGCGAAGCCGGCGAGGTCGGCCCCGGCCTCCTGGAGGCATTGGCAGGTGGCGGCGGCGATGGCGGCCGCGGTGAGGGTGGCGCCCGATACGGTGTCCACGGCGAGGGACTGGGCCTCGATGATGCGCCCGGGCATCTGCTCGAGGGCCGGCTCCATGAAGCCGGGGGTGTCCGAGCAGGTGAGCACGGTGATGGCCTCGATGGCGCTCTCGCTGACGGTCACTTCCACCTCGGTGGGCTCGATGGGGGCCGGGGCACCGTGGCGCTCGCCCTCGATGGAGCTCTCCTTCCACTTGCCCCAGGCCTGGGCACGGTAGGTGCCGGGGGTCATGGCCTGGGCGGCCTCGTAGGCGGCCGGGGCGCGGCGCAGGGCCTCCTCGTCGGCCCCGGCGGCCACGGCGGCGTCGGCCACGGCGGCCATGAGGCCGAGGGAGGTGAGGGTGGCTCCGGAGATGGCGTCCACGGCCAGGGACTGGTTGGCGACGATGGCCGCGGGCAGCACCGCGAGGGCCACGTCGCTGAGGTCGGCCGTCTCGGTGTGGCTCTTGACCGCCACGGCCTCGATGGCGTCGGTCGTGAACGTGGCCTCCACGACGATGGGGCCGTGCTTGCCGGTGGCGGTGCCCTCGTAGGTGCCGGCCGTGAACGAGAGGGGCTCGGCGCCCTTCTCGCCGGCGCTCTCGCTGTTCTCGGCGCATCCCGTCAGGTTCCCGGCGGCAAGGCCCGCCAGGCCCGCGGCCCCGGCTACGACCAGGGTGCCCTTGAGGAATCCGCGCCGCGTGGGTACGATGCGCTCGAGGGGCCGGGGTACGTTCACGTGCTGCTCTGACTGCATGGTTGTCCTCCTCCTTTGGTGGGGCGGGGCGCGCTCGCGCTCCGCCGTTTCGGGCCGCCGGGTCCGGGACCCTGTGCGGCCCTGCCAGCATGGCCCAGGGAGGGGCGCCCGCGCAACACCCCCTGGTGGGGATAGGGTCTCGCCGTCACCCCTGAGGGGTGGTTTTTCCCGTCCGGCCTCGGGGAGCGCCCCTCCGCGCCCGCTCCGGTGCCCGCTGCGTGCTACCATGGAGGGAATGGGGTTGGCGAGCGAGCGGAGGGAGGCGCCCGTGGAAAAGGGATACCGGTCCCTTACCGTGGAGAGCGCCCTCTCCACGGTGGTGGGTATGGCCCTGTTCTGGCAGGTGCTCCGCTTCCGGAATGTGACGGCGCTCTTTCCCGAGCAGAGCCCCGCGCTGTTCGCCTTCGTGTGCGCCCTCGCTGTGGGGGCCCTGGCCTGCGCCGCCGCACCGCAACGGATGCGGCGGCTCGTGGCGGACGGCCGCTTCGTCATGGGCTGCGCCGGGGGAGCCTCGGCGGCCCTCGCCCTTCAGGGGATTGCCCTGGCTGCGGGCTGGTGGTCGGCCGCCTCGCCCGCTCCGTGCCTGCTGGGCTTCGGGGCCGGCCTGGGAAACGCCGTGGTGCTCATCGCCTGGTACACGCGGCTCGCCGCCACCGGCACTCCCAGCGACGGGACGACCATGATCCTGCTCTTCGGCTCGGCCGCCCTGAGCTTCTTCATGGGTATCGTGATGTTCTCCCTCTCGCCGGCTCCCGAGCTCTTCACCGTGATGGTGCCGGTGCTGGCCGGCGCGTGCTACCGGCTCGGCGCTGGCGGCCCGGAGGCGGACGAGGGGCCCGACGAATCCGCACCGGGGCCCGTGGCCCTGCCCGACGAGGTGCTCGCCCGCCTGTCGAACTTCGGCGCGCCGCCCTCGGGGACGCTGCTCGTGCTGCTCGTGGTCAGCGGGCTTCTGGGGAACATGGTGCTCGTGGGCGCGCCGCGCACGGTGCTGCCCGAGTACACCCTGTGGCTGAAGTACCTGCTGAGCATCGCGGTGGTGGCCGCGGCCTTCGGGGCGCTGTACCGGGCGGCCAACGAGCGCAAGACCGCGTTCGCCATCGGGCTGTGCCTGGCCGTGGCCCTGGCCGCCGGCATGGCCATGCTCGGCGCGGGGGTGCCCGTGGTGGTGGCCACCGGGGTGGCCGTGGTCACGAGCTGCCGGACCGGCGGGGAGGTGCTCGTCGTATTCCTGCTCGTGCGGGACTCCTTCGACTGCCGCGCCGCCTACCGGAACTTCGCCGTGCTGTTTTTGGCCCCGGTCGTGGTGGCCTTCTCCCTGGGGTGCTGGCTCGTGCCCGCCCTGTGCGCGGCGGCCGGCACGACGGCCCCGACGGCCCTGCCGGTGCTGGCTGTGGCCCTCAGCCTGGCCGTGGTGCTCGCGCTCGTGGCCGTGCTCGGGGTGCTCGTGGTGCGCAGCTTCGATTTGGAGGGAACGCCCGACTGGAACGAGGGCGCCGAGGACACCAGCGGCAGCGAGAAGGCCGCCGGGGCAGCCGGAGCCGAGAAGGAGGCGGCTCCCAGGGCGGCGGCCCCGCAAGTCGCAGGGCCCGCGACGGCACCCGGGGCGCCCCCGATGGCGCGGCGTCCCGAGGAGGACGGGGCCATTCCCGACGATACCCTGCGCCGCATCGCCGCCGAGCGGGGCCTCACGGCCCGGGAGACCCAGATCCTCGTCTACGCCTTCCGCGGCTATGCCCTCGCCCACATCGCCGCCCTGGACGTGGTGTCCATCAACACCGTGAAGAGCCACTGGAAGAACCTCTACCGCAAGCTGGATGTGCACACCCGCCAAGAGCTCATCGATTTCGTGGAGGCCCGCCTCGACGCCGGCGCCCCCACCGTACCCTGAGGCGCGGCGGGGGCGTTCGGAGGCTGGGGAAAACGGGCGCGGGCCTAGGCCATGAAGGCCTCGTCGAGATCGTTGCCGCCCGTGTAGAGGTAGTAGACGGCCGGCTCCGTGCCCCCGTCTTCCAGCAGGCGCCGCCCCGCGGCGGCCGCCTGGGCCACGGCCGAGGCCGGATCGTCCAGGTCGCCGAAGACGCG
The DNA here is from genome assembly GCF_056795635.1 of Adlercreutzia sp. Lineage (NCBI taxonomy): Bacteria > Bacillati > Actinomycetota > Coriobacteriia > Eggerthellales > Eggerthellaceae > Adlercreutzia > Adlercreutzia sp. Next base: position 22,293 of record NZ_JBQIIT010000014.1, read on the forward strand.
GGCGTCGGCCACGCAGGTCTTCACGCAGAGGGGCTCCTCGCCGGCGGCGCGGCGGTCGGAACAGAAGGCGCACTTCTCGGCCACACCCTCGGTGCGGGCGGCGAAGAACAGCTCCTCGGGCGGGGTGGGACCGGCGTCCCCGTGGTTCGACACCACGGCCCCCAGCACCGTGCGGGCGCCGTAGGGGCAGGCGCTCTCGCAGGCGCCACAGCCGATGCACTGGGCCTTGTCCACCTGGACGACGCCCTCTCCGTCGATGTAGGTGGCCCCGGTCGGGCAGGCCTCCTGACAGGCGGGGGCGCTGCACTGCATGCAGAGGATGGGCAGGTAGGTGATCTCAAGGGCGGGGAAGGTGCCGGTGACGTACTCCTTCACGGAGGACCAGCGGTCGCCGGCGGGAAGGGCCCGGGACACGGCGCAGCCCACCGAGCAGGCATGGCAGCCGATGCACCGATCCAGGTTGATAACCATTCCGAGACGTGTCATGGAACATCACTCCTTACAAAAGCGCTAGGCTTTGACGACTTCGAGCAAAAACGAGGAAATGTCCGGAGATTGGGAGATGGGGTCGCGGGCGACGTTGTCCACGAGCACGTTCATGTTGCTCTCCGGCGCATCCCACGGATTGCCCCAGCCGCCGTCCACCCAGGCCACGCCTGGCATGACCCGCTCGGACACCCGCAGGGTGAACCGCGCCTCCCCGCGATGGGAGAGCGCCCGCACCGCATCGCCGTCGGCCAGGCTGCGGGCCGCGGCATCGTCGGGGTGCAGCGTCAGCTCCGGCTCGGGGTGGTTCTCCAGGAGATAGGGGTTGTTGCGGTGCTTGTAGTGCACGAAGTGCACGGTGCGGCGGTTGGTGCCGATGAGCGGGTAGTCCCGGGCCAGCTCCGGGCTGCCCTCCGGCGTGCCGAAGCCGGGCACGTAGTTCGGCAGGGGGTCCTGGCCGTTCTTCCCGAAGGGAAGGTTCACGAGCAGCACCTTGCCGTTGGCGGTGTCGAAGCCGGGCTCGCCATCGGGGCGCAGGCCGCCAGTCTCGTACTTGCGGTACTCGTGGGTGCCCACGATGCGCACCGGATCCTCCTGGTAGTCGGCCAGGGTCAGCCCGCTCGGGGCGAGGGCGTACTCGATGAACTCCTCGTCGGTGGACCAGGGATAGTCGGCGTCGAGCCCCATGGCCCGCGCGATCCCCAGTTCCATCTGGTAGGGGGTCATGCACTCGTAGAGCGGCTCGATGGCCGGCTGCCGCAGGGCCACCACGGCCCCCTGCTCCGAGGGGTAGGTGCGGTAGTCGTAGCGCTCGGCCCAGGACACGTCGGGCAGCACCACGTCGGCCAGCTGGTTGCAGGTCTCGGTCATGAACAGCTCGGTGTAGCAGATGAAGTCGAGGGTGCGCAGCAGCTCCAGGTTGCGGTGGTAGTCGCCCTGGGCCATGATGGTGTTGGTGTGGTAGCCCATGAGGGCCCGGGGCGTGTAGGGCTCGCCGGTCTCGATGGCGTCCAGGGCCCCGGGCAGGCCGTTCAGGAACAGCGGGTAGCGCTCGGCGTTCACGTTGGGGGCCTCCACCTTCACCGTGGTCTTGATGCCCGTGGGATTGCCGTTCTCCACGGCCACGGGGTGTCCCACCACCGTGGGGAAGCAGACGCTGCAGCCCTCCTTGTCCAGCTTGCCGCAGATGGCGCGCAAGCATCCGATGGAGCGCACGGCCTGCACGCAGTTGCTGTGCAGCGCCAGGCTGTTCCCCTCGTGCAGGGCCGCCCGCTCCGTGGTGGCGTACAGCCGCGCCAGCTCGCGGATGGTGTCGGCCGGCACGCTGGTGACGGGCTCGGCCCACTCGGGGCTGTACTGCTCCATGCAAGCGCGGTACTCGTCGAAGCCGTGGCACCAGGTTTCCACGAACCCGTGGTCGTAGAGGTCCTCGGCGAGGATGACGTTGGCCATGGCGTTGGCCAGCGCCCCGTCGGTGGAGGGCTTGATGGGGATGAACTGGTCGGCCTTGGCCGCCGTCTCGGTGAAGATGGGATCGATGACGATGAGCTTGGCGCCGCGCTCCTTGGCATCGAGGATGGGGGAGGCGTTGCCGTGCTTGCCGTAGCACATGTAGGCGCCGGGGCGCAGCGACGCGAAGGGGTTGCCGCCCCAGCAGATGATGAGGTCGGTGTTGTTGTAGTCCTCCTCGTCGCGGAAGCCGTAGGTGGTCTTCAGGGCCACGAGGCGCGGCACGAAGCACAGGTTGGGCGCGCCCACCATGTTGTTGGTGCCGTAGCGGGCGTAGAACTCGCAGAAGGCGTTGCGCACGATGTTCTGCACCGGGGCGCCGTTGGTGTACAGCAGCGTGTGGGCGCCGTACTTCTCCTTCACGGCGGTCAGCTGCTCGGCGATGTAGGCGAAGGCCTCGTCCCAGGTGCAGCGCTCCCACTTGGAGCTGTCGCCGCGGTAGCGGGGGTCGCGCTTCATGGGGTACTGCAAGCGGTCCGGCGCGTAGATGACGTCCACGAAGGCCTGGCCCTTCGGGCAGAGGGCTCCCTTGTTGAAGGGGTGCTCGGGGTCGCCCTCGATGGAGACGGCCACGCCGTCGGAGACCGTGACGACGACGCCGCAGTCGTTGTGGCAGTTGCCGCAGGTGGTGCGCACTCGGCTCACGTTGGTCAGGGCCAGCGGCACCTCCGGCTCGTGGGCCGGCTCTGCCGGCTCGCTTTCCGCTTGGCAGCCGATCAGGCTCAGGGAGGCAAGGGCCCCGGCCCCCGCCATGGTGCCGAGGAACTTCCTCCGGCTCAGATTCAGGCTCATTCCCGCTCCTCTCGCTAGGGATCGTCTCGGGCCGCTGGAACCGGGCGGCGCGTCCGGGGAAGGGGGTCGCGCCAAGGCGCCAGCGGCTGCGTTGTATGCTACGACGAGGGAAAAGGGGAAACTTCACCCCGCTGGTGGTAGATTGAAATACCACCCCGGTATGGGGGTGTAGGCCCCGTCGTGATAGGATGGGACCGATAGGGGTTTCAGGAAACGCGGCCGCGGAAGGCCGCGGGCACGGGGAGGAGCGGCCATGGGGCGCGCAGCGGGGAAGGGACTGCTTTCGGGGGATCGCCGCCAGGGCGTGGCGGGGGCCGTCGGCCTCGGCTGCTTCTTCACGTGGTTCTGGGCCGCCCTGCAAAATCCCGACCTGCCCCTCTACCGGCCGAGCGGCCTGCTGCCCGATTCCGCCTACTGGCTCTGCGCCCTGACGAGCGCCGTGGCGGCCGCGGCCGCCTACCTGCTGCTGGGCCGCCGCCAGGGACGGCCGCCGGCGCCGGCCATCGGGCTGGGGCTGACGGGGCTCTACGTGGCCCTCTATGTGCTCGCAACCATGGAGGGGGCCCGTACTGTGCTCGACGGGGCCCTCATCGTGGGCACCGGGGTGCTGGCGGGATGGCTGTTCGTATCCTGGGGCACGGCGGTGGGGGCCCGTAACCCCCGGGCCGTGCTGGGGGCCGTCTGTGTGGCCATGGTGGCGGCCTTCTGCCTCGCCGCGGTGCTCTACCAGCTTGGCCGGAGCTGGTGCGCGGCGATCATCTCGCTGCTGCCCCTCGTCTCGGCCGGGGCGCTCGGGGCGCTGGGGCCGGGCACCGATGGGGCGACCGCCCCCGCCTGCCCGTCGCCGGAGGGTAGGGCGGGGCGCCAACGGTTAAAGCTGCTCGCGACCATCTTCGCCCAGGGCATGGCCTTCGGGCTTCTGCACGCCCTCTACGGCAGCGTGTCCCTGGAGAAGTGCGCCGACCCCTTCTGCCCCCTGCGCTTCCTGAACGGGCTGTTCCCGGCCGTGGCGGTGGAGAACTTCTACGGCTTCATGAGCATTGCGGGCATGCTGCTGGCGACCGCGGTGGTGCTCGTGGGGGCCAGCGTGCTGCGGCTGAACTTCCGCAAGCTCATCTACGTGGTGGGATTTCCCCTCATGGCCCTCGGCTTCCTCGTGCTGACGGCCGATGCGGGGCTGCGGGAACCCGGGGTTGCCAGCCATGCGTCGGGGGTGAACTTCACCATGGGCGAGGTGGTCTATCTGGCCGGCTACTACTACGCCGTGGCCACCCTGTGGGCGCTGTGCTCCTATCTGGCCCGCACGGGGAAGGAGGATCGGGCGGCCATCTACGGCTGGACGGGGCTGGCGCTGTTCGCGGGCCAGCTCGTGGGGTTCATCGTGAGCGCGGCGGTGGGGTTCGCGGTGCTCTCCGGGGCCGTCTTCTGCGTCATCGCCCTGTTCCTGCTCATGCTCGTGAGCCTGCTCATCGCCACCGACGAGGGGCTGTGGGGCGCCTGGGGCGGCGTGCGGCCCGACGACCGGGAACGGCCGAGCGCCTTCAAGGCGGCCTGCGATTCCCTGGCGCGGGAGAGCCGCCTCACGCCGCGGGAACGCGACGTGTTCGTGCTGCTGGCCCGGGGGCGCAACGCCTCGGTGGTGGCCGAGCAGCTGGTGGTGACCAAGGACACGGTGAAGACCCACAGCCGCAGCCTCTACCACAAGCTCGGCGTCCATTCCCAGCAGGAGCTCATCGACCGGGTGGAGGCCGAGATCGATCTCGGGCGCGACCAGCGGCTGCGCCGCGATCGGGGCCAGAGGGGCTAGCGGTCGCCGGCCCGGAGCAGGGCGGCGCTCGTGGCGGCGATGCGCTCGGCGAGGGCGTCGCGGGGCACGGCCTTGAGCTGGGAGATGCCCGAGAGCGCGTTGTTCAGCTCCGCTTGCCAGACGGGGGCGGGAAGGCCGTCGCCGGCCCGGCTCGGCATGTCGGTCTCCAAGAGCAATCGGTCGAGGGGGATCTGGCGGGCGTAGGCGCGCCCGCGCCGCGAGGCCAGCATGCGGGGGCCCACGGAGAAGTAGCAGCCGAGGTCGCGGGCCCGGTTCAGCTCGTCGGACGTGCCCGAGAACCAGTGGAAGACGCAGCGGTGCCGCTGGGTCGCGCCGGCCGCTTCCAGCAGGTCGAGCACGGTGCCTGCGGCGTTCACGGCGTGGAGCGAGATGAGCTTGGGGGCGCCGCCGTCGCAGGCGGCGAGGATGCGCTCGAGGGCCGCCGTCTGCACGGCGCGGCTTCCGTCGTCCTCGCGCGGGCCGGCGAAGTCGAGTCCCACCTCGCCGATGAAGGCCGTGGCGGCGGCGAGCTCGCAGAAGCGCGCTAGGGAGCCGTCGCCCACCGAGCCGTCGGCGATCTGCCACGGGTGGGCGCCGAGCCCCACGGCCACGGCGGCCTCGCCGGCCAGGAGGGAGGCGAGGCGCTCGTACTCTTCCGGCGAGACCGTGCAGGAGAAGGCGCCGATGGCCGCTTGGGCGCCGGCGCGGGCGGTCGCCGCCGGGTCGGGCGCGAATCCGAGGTGGCAATGCATGTCGTACCAAGTTTCCATAGGGGTAAGCATAGCAGAGGATCCGTGGAAGGGCCGTGGCCGAAAGGTAACGGATGGCGCCGCTCGCGCCGTGCGGGTTGACCTGGCGGCCGCGGGGCCTAGAATCGAAACCCGTTGGAATCCTCTGCAAAGGTAAGGGAAGTGGTCGGAGTTATGGCGGAAGTGCTCGAAGCCATCATGCTCATCTGTTTCGGTCTGTCGTGGCCGTTGAACGCCTACAAGAACTATCGCGCGGCGACGGCCGTGGGCACGAGCTGGCAGTTCATCGCGCTCATCACCGCCGGCTACTTCGCCGGCATCGCGGCCAAATTCGCCGCGGGGAACCTGAACTGGGTGCTCGCAGTCTACGTCATCAACGTGGTGTGCATCGCCGCCAACTGGGTCGTCTACTTCCGCAACCGCCGCCTCGACGTCCTGCGCGGTGCCGAGGGCTGCGAGGAAGAGGCCATCGTCATCGTCGCCGAATAGGCCGCCGAGCGGCTGAGCCGCCGCCTGCGCCGCTCCGGAGGCCGAGGGGCGAGGCGGGTCTGCGGTTCTGATAGGGCGGCCCTGGGGCCCTAGGACACGATGGTGCGCCAGGTTTCGGCGTCGGCGGCCTCGGGGTTCTCATTGGCGCCGAGGTCCTCGGGCACGGTCTGCTCCTCGAACTCCGTCTGTCCGACGCGCTCGGCCTGGGTGGGGGTCATCCAGTCGCCGGCCGCCATGAAGGCGATGCAGAGTCCCACGACGGCGATGATGGCGATGACGGCCCAGATGAGGCCCGGGTGCTTGCGCGTGTTCGCCTGCGGGCCTCCGCGATCCACCTCGAACTCCTCCATGGCGGGGAATTCCGGATCGTCGGCCGACGATTCCAGCACGTCGGGCTCCTCGGCGGCCAAGGGATCGCGCTCGGCGAAGGTCTCGCGGTGCTCGGGTTCCCGCCCGTTCTCGTGGTGCTTGTGTGCGCCCATGGTGCTCTCCTTCTCGCGTAATGGCATGGGCCCCATGGTAGGGCCTGCGCCCCTTCCCCCTTTCCGCGCGGGCCAGCGGATGGGAATTGTTGGGCAAATTGCTTCGATTTCGTTGAAATTCCCCCTCCGGGGATGATGCCGTTGGCGGTGCAGGATTCCACGGGCACCTAGGGCAGCCGCGGCCGTCGTTTATCGAACAGGCGGTGAAACCTTGATGGGTCTTTCGCCGCAGCGCCCCAGGGGGCGATAGAATGGAGAGCCGTCCTTCGGGACGGCTTTCCCGTTGTCTGGGGCCGAGGGCCCCTGCTTGCGAAGTTAAAGGACGGACCTGTGCCCATCGACATCGACACCCTGAACGAGCCGCAGCGCGAGGCGGTCGTCACCACCGAGGGCCCGCTGCTCGTGCTGGCCGGCGCTGGAAGCGGCAAGACCCGCGTGCTCACCTACCGCATCGCCAACATTCTGGAGCAGAACCTGGCGGCGCCCTGGGAGATTCTGGCCATCACCTTCACCAACAAGGCGGCGGCCGAGATGCGCGAGCGCCTGGCCCAGCTCGTGGGCGGCCGGGCCCGGGGCATGTGGGTGTCCACCTTTCACTCCATGTGCGTGCGCATCCTGCGGGCCGATGCCGACCGCCTGGGCTTCACGAAGAGCTTCACCATCTACGATGTGGACGACATGAAGCGCCTGTACAAGGACATCATGGCCGAGCTGAACATCGACCCGAAGCGCTTCCCGGTCAACCAGCTCATGAACCGCATCTCGAGCGCGAAGAACGACCTCATCGTGCCCGGCGACTTCGAGGGCCGGGCCACCGACCCGGTGGGGCGCGTGGCCGCCCAGGTGTACACGCGGCTCCAGGAGCGCTTGAAAGCGGCCAACGCCGTGGACTTCGACGACCTGCTGCTGTACGCCTACCTGCTGCTCAAGCAGCACGAGGACGTGCGCGCCGCCTACCAGGAGCGCTTCCGCTACATCATGGTGGACGAGTACCAGGACACCAACCGCGCCCAGTACGCCATCACCATGCTTCTGGCCGCCGGCCACCGCAACGTCATGGTGGTGGGCGACGACGACCAGTCCATCTATTCGTGGCGCGGCGCCGACCTGCGCAACATCCTGGAGTTCGAGAGCGATTACCCCGAGGCGCGCGTGGTGAAGCTGGAGCAGAACTACCGCAGCGTGGGCAATATCCTGAACGCCGCCAACGCCGTGATCGCCAACAACCAGCACCGCAAGGCGAAGCGCCTGTTCACCTCGTCCGGCGACGGCGACAAGATCTCGGTGTACATGGCCTCTGACGAGCGCGACGAGGGCCGCTGGATCGCCGGCGAGATCGAGAAGCGCTGCGCCGACGGTGTGTCCTACAACAACATGGCCGTGTTCTACCGCACCAACGCCCAGTCGCGCATGCTGGAAGACATGCTGCTGCGGGCCGGCGTGCCCTACCGCATCGTCGGCGGCACCCGCTTCTTCGACCGCGCCGAGATCCGCGATGTGATGGCCTACCTCACCCTCGTGGTGAACCCAGCCGACGACATTGCCGCCAAGCGCGTGGTGAACGTGCCGCGCCGCGGCATCGGCAAGGCCACCATCGAGCGCATCGACCAGTTCGGGCGCGAGCTGAACATGCCCTTCCTCACCGCTGCCGAGCTGGCCATCGTGGACGAGGACATCCGCCCGGCCACCCGCCGGGCTGTGGGCGAGTTCGTGCAGGTCCTCAAGGACGGCGCCAGCTACGGGGGCGATCTGCGGAAGGTGATCGAGCGCATCATCGACCAGGCCGGGCTCATTGGCGCCCTGGAGGCCGAGGGCACCGACGAGGCCCGCGGGCGCATCGAGAACATCCAGGAGTTTCTGGGCGTTGTGGACGAGTTCGTGGAGACCCACGATGCCGAGGACGCCGACTATGCCGCGCCCACGGCCGGCGAGAGCCCCGAGGCCGAGCCGGTGCGGGTGCTGCGGGGCGATTCCCTGGCCGACTTCATCGAGTGGGTGCGCCTGCGCACCGACCTGGACACGGTGACCGAGGACGGCCAGGCCGTTACCCTCATGACCGTGCACTCCTCCAAGGGCCTGGAGTTCGACTGCGTGTGGGTGGCCGGCATGGAGGAGACCCTGTTCCCCCACATGAACTCCGTGGGCGACGCCGCGGCCGTGGAAGAGGAGCGGCGCCTGGCCTACGTGGCCATCACCCGCGCCCGCAAGAAGCTGTACCTCACCTGTGCCCAGCAGCGCCAGATCTTCGGCCAGACCCATGCGAACCCGGTCTCGCGCTTTATCGGCGAGATCCCGAGCGAACTGCGCCAGACCACGGGCCTGGGCTCGGCGGGCTTCTCCGGCACCGGTTGGGAGAAGCGGGGAAGCCGCCGAGGCATCGCCGGCTCGGGCACCGAGGCGGGGGAGGGCCGCGTGTTCGGCCGGTCGAGCGCCTCGGGTTCCGGTGGCCGCTCCTTCGCCGAGTACCGCGCCGCTACCGGCTCGGGGCGCGCGGCTGCCAGCAGCGGGTCCGCCTCGCGGGGCGGGGCCCCGTCGGGCCGCGTCGGTGCCGGGGTGAACCCGAACGCGGGGAAGAAGGCCGCGGCCAAGGCCGCCTTCGCCGCCGGCGATACCGTGGACCACAAGACCTTCGGCCGCGGCAAAGTGGTGAAGGTGGACGGCGACACCCTACACGTGAAGTTCGCCAAGACCGGTCAGACCAAGAAGCTCTTGAAAGACTACGCCCCCATTGTGAAGATCGGCTAGGAGGCTTCGGCGCACCGCAGCGGAAGGGCCCGGATCGCTCGATGGAGCGGTTCGGGCCCTTCTCTTAGGCGAGTTCTCGTTTCAGCTCCCTGAGATGGGTGCTCCTAGCAGCCCGCGCAGAAGCTGCAGGCGGAGGGGGCGGTGGCGATGCCGCCGCGGGCGGTCTCGCGCAGCTCCATGGGCAGCTCGCGGCCCACCTTGTCCATGACGGCCACGTTCTCGTCGAAGGGCACGAGGTTGCTCACGCCCGCGAGCGCGATCTGGGCGCACACGAGCGCCAAAGGCGCGGCGGTGGCGTCGCGCTTCTGGCAGGGCAGTTCCACCAGGCCGCCCACCGGGTCGCACACGAGTCCCAGCAGGCACTGGATGACGTTGGAGGCCGCATCGAGGGCCTGGATGGGCGTGCCGCCGGCCATGGCCACGGCCGCCGCGGCCGCCATGGCTGCGGCGCTTCCCACCTCGGCCTGGCAGCCGCCCTCGGCTCCGGACACGCTGGCGTTGCGGGCCACGATGTAGCCCACGGCCGCCGCCGTGAGGATGCCCTCGCGCAGCTCGTCGTGGCTATAGCCGCGCACGTCGCGCATGGCCAGCAGCACGCCGGGCAGGACGCCCGAGGAGCCGGCCGTGGGGGTGGCCACGATGATGCCCATCTTGGCGTTGGTCTCCAAGGTGGCCAGGGCGTACACGGCCGCCTTGGCCGTGAGCGGGTCCATGAGGCGCCGCTTGGCGTCGTCGGTCTCCAGGCTCGCGGTCACCTTCGCCGCCTCTCCGCCGATGAGGCCGCCGATGGAACGCTCCGGGGCCTCGATGGGCACCGTGGCCGCCGCGTCCATGACGGCGAGCGCCCGATCCAGGTAGGCGTCTACGTCGGCCGCCACTCCCTGTTTGGCGCACAGGGCCTCCTCGCGGGCGCGGAAGGCCTCGGCGATGGTCACGCCCTCTCGCTCGCACAGGGTCAGAAGCTCCGCCCCGCTCGTGTAGTTCCAGCGGGCGAACACCTCGTCGGCGTCGGCCGGTATCGCCACGGCCTCGCCGTCGGTGGCGCTCATGGCCGGGATGATGCGGGCGTTCAAGATATCCGGGTGCAGGATGAGGTACTCGCGCACCTTGCCGTCCACGTCGTCGTCGGTTTCCAGCACGGTGAAGGCGTCGCCGCGCTTCTCGGTGCGGTGCAGGTTGGCCGTGGCGATGTTGATGCCGCAGCTGGCGAGCACCGAGGAGATGTGGGCCAGCACGCCGCGCACGTCGTGCTGGTGCACCACGACGCTCGTGTGCTCGCCGGTGATGTCCACGTCGATGCCGTTGATGCGGCGGATGACCGCCGCGCCGCCGCCGATGGAGACGCCGCGCATATCGAGCACGTTGCCGGCGCCGTCCTCGCAGTGCACGTCCACGGTGTTGGGGTGGTCGCACGGGGTGGCGGTGTCCCAGACGATGCCCACGTCCACGCCGGCCTGCTCGGCCAGGGCGAAGGAGCGCGATACGTCCGGGTCGTCGGCGGCCAGGCCGATGATGCCGGCCACGAGGGCCTTGTCGGTGCCGTGGCCGCTGCCCGTGGCGGCGAAGGAGCCGTAGAGCGTGAAGGTCACGCGCTCGGGGTTGCCTCCGAAGAGCTTGCGCGCAATGGAGGAGATGCGCAGGGCTCCGGCCGTGTGCGAGCTGGACGGGCCCACCATGATGGGGCCGATAATGTCCCGCAGACCGTAGGTTTTCATGCTTCTCCTTTCGCGGGGGCCGAGGTGTCGGCCGCCCAATAGCCCGTGGAACCGGGGCGCTCGCGGGGGCGGCGGCCATGCCGTCGGCCGCGCGAGCATTTGTTTTCATCGCAGAACGCTATCATAGCCCATCGCCACCGGGGGCTGGGAGGGGTATACTGCCTCAAAACCGTAAATTGGTACAAGGTGAGATTGGTACAAGAACAGAAAGGGGCACCAATGACCACCAAGATTCTCGTCGTGGGCCATCGCAATCCCGACAACGACTCCATTTCCGCCGCTGTGGGGTACGCGTACCTGAAGAACGCCCTGGCCGCCCGCGACGGCGAGGCCGAGGCCGTCGAGTACGTGCCCGCCCGCCTGGGGCCGCTGCCCGTGGAGAGCGCCTGGCTCTTGGAGCGCAACGACATTCCCGAGCCGGTGCTCATCGAGAACGTGAACCCCCAGGAGCGCGACGGCGAGACGGTGCGCCAGAAGGTCATCCTCGTGGACCACAACGAGGTGGCCCAGGCCGCCCCGGGCATCGAGGAGGCCGAGGTCGTGGAGGTCATCGACCACCACCGCATCGCCGATATCACCACCGCCAACCCCATCCTGTTCCTGAACCTGCCCATCGGTTCCACGGCCACCATCGTCACGCTGCAGTTCCGCCAGACCGGCATCGAGCTGCCCGACGCCATCGCCCGGGTGCTCCTGTCCGCCATCCTCACCGACACGGTCATCATGAAGTCCCCCACCTGCACCCAGGTGGATATCGACCAGGTGAACTTCCTGGCCGACAAGCTCGGCATCGACGCCGTCGAGTTCGGCATGGAGATCTTCCGCACCCGCGGCGGCGAGGACACCATGCCCATCGCCAAGCTCGTGGAGGCCGACTCCAAGGAGTTCAAGGTCAACGACGACGTGACCGTGCTCATCGCCCAGCGCGAGACCGTGGATCTGCCCTGCGTGATGAACCGCGAGGCTGAGATTCGCGCGCACATGAAGAAACTTGTGGAAGACAACGGCTACGAGTTCGCCCTGCTGCTGGTCACCGACATTCTGGCCGAGGGCTCCCAGTTCATCGTGGAGGGCGACCCCGCCCGCGTGAACCGCGTCTTCGAGATCGAGTGCTGCGAGGGCGGCAACTGGATGCCCGGCGTGCTCTCCCGCAAGAAGCAGGTGGCGGCGCCCATTCTCGCCTCGTAAACCTCGTTCACTCCATCCCTTCGGGCCCGATCAGGGGGCAAGGGCGCCGTGCTCGGGCAGTCCTCGCTCGGCGGAACAGTCCACTGGACTGTTCCGTTCGCTGCGGAATCTGCGCGCGGACCCTCGCCCCCTGGTCGGGTCCTGCTCTATCTCGGTCGGGCAACGTCAAGCGTTTGTCGGACCCTCGCTGTTTTTCCTTAGGCGCATCCCTGCGACAAAAGATTAGGAATTTTGGAAAGAAGGAAACCCTATGAACCCCCAGCGTGTGCTTGATTCGTTTCTGGAGATGGTGGCCATCGAGAGCCCCTCGTGGCACGAGGCGCCCATGGCTGCCCATTGCGCTGGGCAGCTGGCGGAGATGGGCTTCTTCGTCACCTTCGACGCCTCGGCGGCGGAGACCGGGTCGGACACGGGCAATCTCATCGCCCACTTGCCGGGCACGGTGCCGGGCCGCATCGCCTTCGCAGCCCATTTGGACACGGTGAAGCCCTGCGCGGGCATCGAGGCCGTGGTGGAGACGCGGCATATCTGCGATGAGGTGACCTGCCGTATGGCCGAGGTGGTGTGCTCGGCGGGGGACACCATCCTCTCGGCTGACGACAAGGCTGGCATCGCCGCCATCTTCGAGGGCCTGCGCTCGGTGCTGGAAACGGGCTCGCCCCGTCCCGACATCACGGTGCTGCTCACCACCTGCGAGGAGCAGAGCCTGCTTGGCTCCTCCGCCTTGGCCGACGACGCGCTCGTGTGGCCGGCCGATCTTCCAGCGGCCTCGCGGAATACGGAATGCGAGGGGCTGCTCGCTGCTGCGGGGGACGACGGCGCGCTGCCGCTGTTCGTGCTGGACGCCGACGGGGCGCCGGGCACTATCATCATGGGAGCGCCCTACCACTGGACGCTGCGCGCCCGCATCGAGGGCCGCGCCGCCCACGCCGGGGTGGAGCCGGAAGAGGGGGTATCCGCCATCCAGATCGCCGCGGCGGCGGTGGCGGCCATGCCGCTCGGGCGCATCGACGAGTGCACCACCGCCAACATCGGCCGCATCGAGGGCGGCGTGGCCGTGAACATCGTGCCGGCTGCCGTGACTCTGGAGGGGGAGTGCCGCTCGCTCTACGAGGACCGCGTGCTCGCCCAGCGCGACGCCATGACGGCGGCCCTGGAGGACGCGGCCGCCCAGCTCGGTGGCCAGGTGGAGGTGGCCTGGGAACTGGACTACCCCGCCGTTGTGCACGAGTCGGGCGACGCCATCGTGGAGCACCTCGCCGCAGCGGCCCACGCGTCCGGCCTTGAGCCCCGGCGCGCCATCTCGGGCGGCGGCGCCGACGCCAACGTGCTCGGCACCAAGGGGGCCGACGCCATCACGCTCGGCGTCGGCATGACCAACTTCCATTCCACCGACGAGTACATCGAGCTGGCCGATCTACGTGCCATGGCCCGCTATGTGGAGGCCATCATCGCCGAGTACGCCGTCAAATAGTGCAAAACGTGCATTTTCCTGCATCGCGCTGATCTGACAATATGCGACATAATGGCAGGTAGATCACCTAAAATGATTTTGCTGAAAAATGCACGTTTTGCATAGCTTCCCCTGTCCAGCAGTTCGAGTAAGGAGATTCCCTCGCTTACGCGACCACGTTCGGTCAGGCGGGCGGATCTCCGTTGTGGCTGAAAAGGATATGGGGGTGGCTAGAGAGGGGGCAAATGATCAGACGACGAGCTCCGAAACGCGTAGCGAGACGCGTTGGGTACGCTCGCGGGCAAGACTCGCGAAGGTCGCGTGGCTGAACTCGAACTCGTTCTCATGGTTGCGCAGGAAGTTGCGCATGCGCAGGTAGTCTCGCACTTCCACGGCATCGTCGCTGTCGTCTTCCATGACCTCCTGAACGAAGGTGCGGGCGCGTTCGATGGTATCGACGTTGTCGGCTTCAAGCTCGGCTACGTATTGAACGCGCTCGTCGGCGGGGGCGTAGAACAGGAAGAGGCTCGCGAACTTCCCCTGTGGTCCCTCGGAGGAGCCCTGGGCGGCTTTGCGCTCCACTGCGGCGCGATCCACAAGAATCTTCCCGTTGTCGCGGCGGCCGGGTAGCACGCCCGAGGCAACCATGGCGTTCACGCGGAAGCGGCTTATGCCAAGCATCTCGCCGGCCTCGGTGGTTGAGATGAGGTCGCTGTCCTCGTTGGCTATCTTCTCCACCTTAAGTCCCGCCGTCGAAATCGGCGGCGCGAGCTCCAGACAGCGCTTCGCCTCATCGAGGGTGGCATGCGTCTTAGATGCGAGGTGGGGGTAATGAATCTCGAAGCCGTCGGCGGTCTTCTCGATGTAGCCGCCCGGGACAGGGCGGTCGTTGATGGCGAGCTCCCAGCGCAAGGGCTCGCCCTCGGCGTTGCAGTGTTCGGTCCAGGTTCGTATTTGCGTAGACATGTGGGTTCCTCCTTGCCGTTACAGGGGTTGAAAGGGGTTCTCGAGAGGGGTTTTCGAATAGGTGCGGCAGACGGGATAGGCGCCGCCGAACTGCGCCTCGATGGCAGCGATCATCTGCGTCTGGCCCATATCCTCCAGCATCTCGCGCGTGATCCAGCCGTACCCGAGTAGTTCGTCTGCCAGATCCACGCAATAGGTGCAGCGCTGGCACTGACGGTTGCAAGTTGAGGTGCGTTTGAAGAATCTCGTCTTGTCGAGCGCCTTGTTGTCGATATGCGCGCGGAATTCGATGCCGTAGTATCCGATGGAGCTGCACAGCAGGTCGAAGAGGTTGCCGTCGTAGGACTCGTCCAGGTAGGCCTCCGTGCAGCGGAGCACCTTGCTCGGCATCATGTCACGGCCGACGATTTTGAAAAAGCTCGTGATGTCCTCGTAGCGCCGCAGATCCTCGGGTCTGATCCAGTTCGACTTGAAGATCTGCCCGGCATCGCGTCCGATGATGTCGCCGCAGGCGAAGGAGAACGAGGTGCCCTCGTCGCGCTCCTCCTGGGATTTATGCGAGATAAGGTTCATATGGAACTTGCGAAAGGGGCACTTGTTTAGGCATCCCTCATTCACCATGAGCTTGAGCACCACGCCGAGTTTCTCTCGAATTTGCCGCAAAAGTTTCAGGTCGCGGTTGACGCTCGTGTCCATCGTCATGGTGGTAGCCCCTGCCAGCGCGAAGGCCTCGGCACGGGAGAAGCAGTCGATGTCAGCGAGAACCGAGGCGCTGATTTCCAAGTCGGGGCACGCCTCGCGTGCCTGCCCGATAAGGAAGGGGTTGGCGAGCGTGATTGCCTCCACGCCCTGCCGTTCGTGCATGTCGCGAATGAAGCCGATCTGACGATCAAGGGTCTCCTTCTCGTACCAGTCCCCGCCGTCGCAGGTGGAGTTCATCGTGATGTCGACGCGGATGCCCGCCTCGCGAATGATTCCGACCACTTCGACGAACTCGTCCAAGGTCGTCACGTTTCCGACGCGCCCCGAGCCGGTGATGACCTGGGGTGCGTTCAGGTAGATCTCGCGGATGGTGTTGCCGCCTCGCCCTTGAAGGGAGATAAGGCGCTTGAGCGTGTCGGCATCCCCATTGTAGGGAACGGAAAACTCGAGCTGAGTCACAGGGCCCTCTCCTCTCTTGTTAGAAGAAGGGCCCGCCTAACGAGCGGGCCCGCTTGTGCTTGCTAGCGCCGGGCGAGGGCTTAGGCCTCAGCCGTAGCGTCCCAGGACTCAAGACCGGCGGCGTTGCGGCCAGCGATGCGGCCAACGCACCAGTTCTCGGAGCCGTTGCCGCCGGTGATGGCGTAGGTGTGGCCGTTCATGTTGCCGAACGAGCCGGCGGAGTATAGGCGCGGAATCGGATTGCCGCTCGGGTCAACGATGTTGGCGTTTTCGTTGCGGCGAGCACCGCCGATGGTGTTGCAGATGCCTGGGTACAGCGGGATGGCGTAGAACGGGCCGGTCTCTACCTTGGCCAGCTGCTCGCGGCCGAAGTCCTCGTCGACGCCCTTGTCGCACAACTCGTTCCAACGGGCGACCGAGGCCTTCAGCTTTTCAGCGTCCATCTTGTCATCCCACTTGCTGGCGGCGATGTTGGCGGCCAGCTCGTCCAGGGTGGCCCCGGTGGTGATCCAGCCGCGCTCGAGCTCCCACTTGTTGTCGGCGGACCAGCCGGCCCAGCCGCCGAGCTCCGGATCGAGGCCCTCGGTCATATACCCGATGCCCATGCCGCCATTCTCGGTGGCCGCGCCGCCGACCATGCCGCCCCAGGAGCCGCCGTCGAAGGAGGTCTGGTCGAAGATGTACCAAGAGGGGATACGGTCGAAGTCACAGATCTCCTCGTCAAAGTTGGCGTAGGGCTTCCAGCCGCCGTGGGGGCTGAAGATTTCCTCATTGCCCCAGCGCTCGCCGAGACGACTCACCTTGATGTAGTTGGGGGTGGGGCTGCCCACGGACACGCCGCCGGGTACGATCTCCGGATCGTCGAACCAGGCGTCGTCGCCGCCGCAGACCTGCTGCATGTGCCACAGGTCGGCGCCCACCTTCTGGGCCATGGTGATGCCGTCGCCGGTGTTGTACTTCCAGCCGTAGAAGCCGCGCATTGGGTAGCACTTCAAGTACTTGGCCTGCAGTTCCTCGTTGAACTCGAAGCCGCCGGTGCACAGGATGACTCCCTTGGAGGCCTTCACGGCCTTGGGGGTCTCGTCGGCGCCCATGAGGGTGTAGCAGCCGATGATCTCCTTGGTGATTGGGTTCTGGATGAGCTCCTCGTCATGGCAGTCGAACAGCACCTCGATGCCGCGGTCCTGGCGATGCTGGTCCATGGCCTCGAAGAAGCCGGCACCGTAGCCGTCGCCGGAGCCGATGTACATCTCCTCGTAGCCGGTGAAGATGTTGTACTCGGCACGGGGGCTGTCGCCCAGGGTGTACTCGAGACCGTATTCGTCGGCATAGTCGGGGTTCTGCACGGCCTCCTCAGCCCAGGCCTGGCAGACCTCCATGGGGGTCTGGCCGTGGAAGGCCTCGAAGGCGAACTGGGCGGCTGCGTCGGCATCGTGGGGGGCGGTCCACTGGCCCATGTTGATGGACGAGGATCCGCCGCCGCGGAACGGTGACTTCTCCAGGTAGAGCACCTGGGCGCCCTCGTCGAAGGCGGTGATGCCGGCCCACAGGCCCGCTCCGCCGTAGCCGATTACCAAAACGTCGGTCTCGTAGTCCCAGGTCGCGGGCATCCACTCGGGGGTGCTGCCGGTCTCAGACAGCGCGGCGTCGTTGCCGGCGCACCCGGCCAGGGCGGCGGCGCCGGCAACGCCGGCGGCGGCCAGGGCGGAGCCCTTCAGAAAAGAGCGGCGAGATACTTCCTCCATGTTTTCCTCCTTAACAAGGCTTGCTATGCCATCCGCCGGAATGCGGATGATGCTGAAGTGGGAATGGCCGCACCCGGGCCCCGCAGAGGGAGGGATTGACGGGGCCGGGCGGAACCGGGTTCAATGAAAAGCGCTGTCTTACTCGTGGCAGGTGTTGCACTCGTAGACGTCCATGTGGTGGCAGCCCTTGCATGCCTTCTTCGCCGTGTTCTCGATGGCGTCGTCGGAGTGCATGCTGTGGCAGCTGCCGCAGTCGATGGTCGTGTGATCTTCGTTCTCGGGCAGGGCGTGGGGGTTCACCACGGTGCCGTTGGTGTCGGTGAGAACGGCGCAGGATTCGGTCTTGGCGGCCAGATCCTCCTGGCTGCCGTGGCAGCCGCTGCTGAAGCAGGCGGTGGTATCGACGGTGGTTGTCTTCAGTCGCTTGGGCGTCTTGTCGCCGAACTGCACGCCATCGTGGGCGGTCGCGAGGCCGTCGACGTCGCTATGGCAGGTGGTGCACTCTTGCGTCGCATGGTTGGATGCGGGCATGGTCGCGTCGCCGAGAGAGTCGCCCTCGGTGCTGTGGCAGGTGGCGCAGTCGGCGTCTGCGGAGAACGTGAAGTCCCCCGTCATTACGGCGCTCTCGTCGGCTTCTGTCTGCGAGCCTGTGTCCGTCTCACTGAGATTCGCCGTTTTCGGGGCGCAGCCGACCGTCCCCAGGGACATGAGCGCGATGGCGCTCGCGACGGCGGAGGCAAGAGCGATCTTGCGCAGGGATACGTGGGCCATGTTCCTCTCCTTCCAAGTGGCTCCGGCGGCTCTCTCGTCGTCCCGCCGGATTGAATCCGCTGGGCGGCATTGTGCGTCCCCGGTACCGAAATGCCATCATCCAAAGCCGATGCTTCGCGGGACAAGGCAGATTATTTTGGTGGTACCCCATCATCTAAAAGGGATGAAAGGCCAGGTAGAGAGCGGGATGACGTAGGTCGGATTGTGGTCGGTTGCCGGCCTTGCCCTTGCTATACTGCCCTTTGACCGCACATCGATACGGGAGGGTCGACGATGGTAGGAATGACGAAGGATGGCGGCGCACTGCCGTCCCAAGGGTCGGAAGGCGCTTCCGCAAAGGGCGTACTCTTGGTTGTTGTCGGGTGCGTTGGCGCTCAAACGTGGCTTCTCATTGTCGGCGTGATCGCCGACATGTATCGGGGCGGCGCCCTGGCGCTGTCGGGGTTGAACCCCCTTCTCTTCTCTTATCTCGTCGTTTTGGGGGCGACGGCGTGCGGAGCATCCTTCGCTCGCTGGAGGGGGGAGTGGGCTCGAGGCGTTTACGGGGCGTTTGCGGGAACACTGGCGGCCATTGTTGGCGCAGCGCTTCTACTTGTTCCCGAGCAGGACGGCTCGGTGGCGGTCGCAGTTTTGCGCATCATGTCCGGCGCGCTGCTCGGCCTGGGTGGCGGCTTGCTCTCCATGGCATGGAGCGAGCGCTTCGGGCGGTTGGACGCCCCCGCGCGCTCTCGGGCATCCTTTCTCATTGTGCTCGCCGCCTGCCTGCTGGCGGCCTTCGCCCAGTCCATGGGCATCCATTGGTCTCTGCTTGCAGCGGTCGTCGTGCTCTCGGTTGCCTCTAATGTGCTGTTCCTAGTATCGGCGTCTCACGGTGCGAGTCCTGCAGGGGCTCCTTTGCCGACGGCGCGGCTGAGAGGGGCTTTTGCCCGCATTGCCGTGTCCTACGGACTGTTCGGCCTCGTCTTTGCCATGATGATCACTCAGTTTCTCATTGCACGTCACGGTCACGCACTGTCGTGGACGTGGTTGTTGAGCCTTGGCGGCGTCGTTGTCGCACTCGCGGCCGTGCTTGTGGCGAGGGCGGTGCTGAATCAGGGATTCAGCTGGCTGCTCATTCTGCGCTTCGCGGTCATCCCTGTACTTGTGGCCTTCTACCCCTTCGATGCCGGAAGCGAGTTTTCCCTGCGCTTTGCCATGGGAGCCTCGGCGGTGGCCCTGTGGATATATCTTTCTTTGATGGCGGGGGTAGCGGCGGAGGCGGCCGGACAAATTCGCGCGCCCTTTGCCCTTGTGTGGGGCGTGGCCTTAGGTGCGCTTGCTTTGGGCGCGGCTTCGGGGTCGAGTTTGGCGCTTATGATGGAGAGCTTCGATATCCAGGGTCATGTGAGCGTGACGGCAATTGCAGCCATGGTACTTGCCGTTATCGCGTCGGATGTGGTGCTCACGCGTGGAGGTTTGGCTAGGGCTTACAAAAAGGCTGTAACTGCCGCAGGGGGCAAGGAGGCGGAGCCTGCCGACGACGGCGCATCATTCGACGAGCGGGTAGCTGCCGTGGTCGAGGCCTACGCGCTGACCGATCGCGAGGCGGAGGTGCTGGGGATTTTGGCACGCGGCCACGGTCTGGTTCGGGTGCAGGAGTCCCTCTTCATCGCCGAGGGTACCGCGATCACCCATCGTCGCCACATCTACCAGAAGCTGGGGGTTCACTCCAAGGCCGAGCTTATCGATCTGGTGGCCACATTCGGCGATGAGGGGATCGACGAGGACTGAGTGCCGCGCGGCCTCCCCGCTGAACGTCGGTCCTCCCTGGCGAACGGCAGTTTCCCCTGGCTCTTTCAATCGACTTCCTCGCGGGCCCAGCCAAATGTGAACATTTTGTGCCGCTCGTCGGAGGATATAGATACGCCCGGGTGCGTGGCGTTTGACACACGGCCTGAACCCCCGTAATATGCTCCGTCGCGCCTCGCCGAGGCGTTTGTTTTGTGCAGTGTAAGCTCGTGGATAAAAGGAAAGGAAAAGAGTCTTGCCTACAATCAACCAGCTGGTCCGCAAGGGCCGCAAGAAGTCGGTCGACAAGTCGAAGACCCCGGCTCTCAAGGGTAACCCGCAGAAGCGCGGCGTGTGCACTCGCGTGTACACCACCACCCCGAAGAAGCCGAACTCCGCTCTTCGCAAGGTCTGCCGTGTGCGTCTCGTCAACGGTATGGAGGTCACGGCCTACATCCCCGGCGAGGGCCACAACCTCCAGGAGCACTCCATGGTGCTCATCCGCGGCGGCCGTGTAAAGGACCTTCCCGGTGTCCGTTACAAGGTCATCCGCGCGGCGCTCGACTGCGCTGC
This sequence comes from Adlercreutzia sp., assembly GCF_056795635.1. Taxonomy (NCBI): domain Bacteria; kingdom Bacillati; phylum Actinomycetota; class Coriobacteriia; order Eggerthellales; family Eggerthellaceae; genus Adlercreutzia; species Adlercreutzia sp. The sequence goes on from NZ_JBQIIT010000014.1 coordinate 42,691, forward strand.
GGTGGACAACCGCAAGCAGGCCCGCAGCCGCTACGGCGCCAAGCGCCCGAAATAACATTCGTTAAGCCGCGCGGGCCGAGCGTGTTCGGCCTAATGGACGGGGCACCGTCCCGAAGCGCGCAGAAGCAAAAGGAGAAACTACATGCCGCGTCGTGCAGCAGCAGTCCGCCGCGAAACGCAGCCGGACGCAAAGTTCAACAACCGTCTCGTCACGCAGCTGATCAACAAGGTCCTGCTTGACGGTAAGAAGTCCATCGCCGAGAACATCGTCTACGGCGCCTTCGACCTCGTCGCCGAGAAGACCGGCGAGGATCCGCTGGCCGTGTTCAAGAAGGCCATGGACAACGTGCGCCCCACCCTCGAGTGCAAGCCGAAGCGCGTGGGCGGCGCCACCTACCAGGTGCCGATGGAGGTCAACTCCCGTCGCGCCACCACCCTGGCCATCCGTTGGATCGTCGACTTCTCGCGCAAGCGCAAGGAGCACACCATGATCCAGCGTCTCGCCAACGAGATCATCGACGCTTCCGAGAACACCGGCGCCGCCGTGAAGAAGCGCGAGGATATGTACAAGATGGCCGAGGCCAACCGTGCGTTCTCGCACTATCGCTTCTAAGGCTGGTGTGATATATGGCTAAAATCGATCTGAAGGATACGCGCAACATCGGCATCATGGCCCACATCGATGCAGGCAAGACCACCACGACCGAGCGCATCCTCTACTACACGGGCAAGACTCACAAGATCGGCGAGGTGCACGACGGCGCCGCTACCATGGACTGGATGGTCCAGGAGCAGGAGCGCGGCGTGACCATCACCGCTGCCGCCACCACCTGCTTTTGGAAGTACCCCGGCGGCAAGGCCGACGGTAAGGAGTACCGCTTCCAGATCATCGACACCCCCGGCCACGTGGACTTCACGGCCGAGGTGGAGCGCTCCCTGCGCGTGCTCGACGGCACCGTGGCCGTGTTCGACGCCGTTGCCGGCGTGCAGCCGCAGTCCGAGACCGTGTGGCGCCAGGCCGAGCGCTACGGCGTGCCCCGCATCGCCTTCATCAACAAGTACGACCGCGTGGGCGCCGACTTCTTCCGCGCCATCCAGACCATGCGCGATCGTCTGGGCGCCAAGGCCGTGGCCGCTCAGGTCCCCATGGGCGCCGAGGACAACTTCTGGGGCGTCATCGATCTGGTGACCATGACCGCGTGGGACTTCAAGGCCGACGACAAGGGCATGACCTACCCCGAGCCCATGGATGCCATCCCGGCCGAATTCGCCGATGATGCCGCCATGTACCGCCAGGAGCTTCTGGAGGCCGCCGCCGACTGCGACGACGACCTCATGGAGAAGGTCCTGATGGAGGAAGAGGTCACCGTCGAGGAGCTGAAGGCCGCCATCCGCAAGGGTGTCATCGCCTGCCAGATCAACCCCGTGTTCGTGGGCTCCGCCTACAAGAACAAGGGCGTGCAGGAGCTGCTGGACGCCGTGGTCGACTACATGCCGTCCCCCGTGGACATCCCCGCCATCAAGGGCACCAACCCCGACACCGATGCCGAGGAGGAGCGCCCCGCAGACGTGAAGGCCCCGTTCTCTTCCCTGGCCTTCAAGATCATGACCGACCCCTACGTGGGCAAGCTCACCTACCTGCGCGTCTACTCCGGCGCCCTGGACGCGGGCAGCTACGTGCTGAACGCCGTGAAGGGCAAGAAGGAGCGCATCGGGCGTCTGCTGCAGATGCACTCCAACCAGCGCGTGGACATCGACGCCTGCCAGGCCGGCGACATCGTCGCCGTCGTGGGCCTGAAGGACACCTCCACCGGTGACACCCTGTGCGCCGAGAACGCGCCGATCATCCTGGAGTCCATGGAGTTCGCCGATCCGGTTATCGACATCGCCGTGGAGCCCAAGACCAAGGCCGAGCAGGACAAGATGGGCGTGGCCCTGGCCAAGCTGGCCGAGGAGGACCCGACCTTCCGCGTGTCCACCAACCACGAGACCGGCCAGACCATCATCGCCGGCATGGGCGAGCTGCACCTGGAGATCATCGTCGACCGCCTGCTGCGCGAGTTCAAGGTGGAGGCCAACGTGGGCAAGCCCCAGGTTGCCTACCGCGAGCGTCCGGGCCACGAGGTGCTGAACGCCGAGGGCAAGTTCGTGCGCCAGTCCGGTGGTCGCGGCCAGTACGGCCATGCGGTCATCAACATGTACCCGCAGGAGGCCGGCAAGGGCTACGAGTTCGTCAACAAGATCGTCGGCGGCGTGGTGCCCAAGGAGTACATCCCCTCCATCGACAAGGGCATCCAGGAGGCGCTGAACTCTGGTGTTCTGGCCGGCTACCCGGTCGAGGACGTGAAGGTCGAGCTCATCGACGGCTCCTACCACGACGTTGACTCCTCCGAGGCTGCCTTCAAGGTGGCCGGCTCCATGGCCATCAAGGACGCCCTGCGCAAGTCCAACCCGGTCATCCTCGAGCCGGTCATGGCCGTCGAGGTGGAGACTCCCGAGGAGTACACCGGCTTCGTCATGGGCGATATCCCGTCCCGCCGCGGCCTCATCCAGGGCCAGGAGCAGCGCAGCTCTTCGGTCGTCATCGAGGCGAAGGTCCCGCTGGGCAACATGTTCGGCTACGCGACCGACCTGCGCTCCGGCACCCAGGGCCGCGCGGTGTACACCATGCAGTTCGACTCCTACGAGCCCGTGCCCAAGTCCGTGCAGGACGAGATCATCAGCAAGGCCGGCGGCAACGCCTAGGGCGCCCGTCAGCAACTTCTATTTGGAGGTAATGTAAGTGGCAAGTCAGAAGATTCGCATCCGCCTGAAGGGGTACGATCATGAGATCGTGGATCAGTCCACGCGCCTCATCGTCGACACCGCTCAGAAGACGGGTGCCAAGGTTTCCGGTCCTATTCCGCTGCCGACGGAGCGCAATCTGTACTGCGTCATCCGCGGACCCCACGTGAACAAGGACTCCCGCGAGCAGTTCGAGATGCGCACCCACAAGCGCCTCATCGACATCCTGGAGCCGACCCCCAACACGGTCGATTCCCTGATGCGTCTCGATCTCCCCGCTGGCGTTGACATCGAGATCAAGCTGTAAAGGAGGTTTGGGACATGATTAACGCTATCTATGGCAAGAAGATCGGCATGACCCAGATCTTCGACGAGGACGACCGCATCGTCCCCGTGACGGTCATCCAGGCCGAGCCGAACACGGTGTGCCAGGTGAAGACCGTGGACACCGACGGCTACGAGGCCGTGCAGATGGGCTTCGGCTACATCAAGCCGCGCCGCGTGAACCGCCCCATGCAGGGTCACTTCGACAAGCAGGGCGCCGAGCCGAAGCGCTATCTGCGCGAGGTGCGCGTGGAGAACGCCGGCGAGTACAAGGTGGGCGACACCCAGACGGTGGCCGCTTTCGCCGAGGTGAAGAAGGTGGACGTCACCGGTACGTCCAAGGGTAAGGGCTTTGCCGGCGTCATGAAGCGCTACGGCTTCCGCGGCGGCCCGGGCGGCCATGGTGCGCACTTCCACCGCGCTCCCGGTTCCGTCGGCCAGTGCGCCACGCCCTCTCGCGTGTTCAAGGGCCTGCGCCTGCCGGGCCACATGGGCTGCGATACCGTGACCGTGAAGAACCTCGAGGTCGTGCGCATCGACGAGGAGCAGAACCTGATCCTCGTGAAGGGCGCTGTCCCCGGTGGCAAGAACGGCATCGTGCGCGTGCGCATGGCTTAGTGAATCGATCGGTAACAAGGAGTTACAGAAATTATGGCAACTATTGAGATTAAGGACGTGAAGGGCGCTGCCGCTGGCACGGTCGATGTGAACGACGCCGTGTTCGGTATCGAGCCGAACGTGCCTGTCATGCACCGCACGGTGAAGGCGCAGCAGGCCGGTTGGCGTCAGGGCACCGCTAACACGCGCACCCGCGGCATGGTCCGCGGCGGCGGCAAGAAGCCGTGGCGTCAGAAGGGCACCGGTCGTGCCCGCCAGGGTACCATCCGCGCTCCCCAGTGGGCCGGCGGCGGTACTGTGTTCGGCCCGCACACCCGCTCCTACGACCAGAAGGTCAACAAGAAGGAGATCAAGCTAGCCATGCGCAGCGCCCTGTCCGCGAAGCTGGCCGACGGCGAACTCGTGGTGGTCAAGGACTTCAACTTCGAGAAGCCCTGCACCAAGGACGCCGTGGCGCTGATCAAGGCCCTGGGTCTGGAAGGCAAGCGCATCTGCGTGGTCATCGGCAACGAGGACATCGAGGCGTTCCTGTCCTTCCGCAACATCCCCGAGGTGAACATCCTGCCGGTGGGCGATATCAACACCTACGAGCTGATCGACAACAAGACGCTCGTCATCGCCGAGCCGTGCCTGGCCCGCATCGAGGAGGTGCTTGCATAATGGAGAAGAATCCCCGCGACGTCATCATCCGCCCCGTCATCACGGAGCACAGCTACGATGCCATGGAGAACAACGTGTACACCTTCGAGGTGGCCAAGGATGCCAACAAGGTTGAGATTCGCCAGGCCATCGAGGCTATCTTCAAGGTGAAGGTGGTCAAGGTGAACACCCTGAACGTGAAGTCGAAGCCGAAGCGCGTTCGCTACCAGGAGGGTCGTACCCGCACCTGGAAGAAGGCCATGGTCACCCTGGCCGAGGGCGAGACCATCGAGATCTTCGCCAGCTAGTCGTCGCTTTCACGCGATAGGCTGAACGAACGGCGCCCCCGCCTCATCCGAGGCGGGGGCGCTTTGCGTGTGGGAGCGTGGCGCGGACGGGAGGGAGAGGCGCCGCGGGCCCCGATGGGTGCTGGGGGATGGGGTGCCCTTAGGCGGCGGCCATCTTCAGGATCGTGGCCAGGCTCACACCCTCCACCTCGGCATTGGCGATGGCACCGCCGCCGGGGACGTTGCTCGCGCAGGAACAGGCCATGATGTAGCTCTCGGCCCCCTCCTCGCTGGCCATTTCATCAACTGTGGCCGTAAAGGAGGCGCCGCCCGGAGCGCTCACGTCAATGGCGCTCGCGGCTTGGGTCTCGTAGGCGGGCATGGCGGTGCAGAGCACGGCTGCTGCCTTCGCGAACACACCGGCGATGCTCTCGGTGGCGGTCAGTGAGCCCTGGTCGAAGGAGAAGGTCCCCTCGACGGGAACGGCCTCTACAACGGTAGAGCCGGCGGCCTCCCGGGCCGTGACAGCGGTGGGTGTCGACCCTGCATCGGGGGCATCGGCGGGGGCGGCGACGGCCATGGTGGCACCGCCGGAGACGAGGGCGACGGCGGATAGGGCGCTGCCAACGATCTTCAGAGTGTCCTTGTGCATGACGGTAAATCCTTCCTACTCTTCCACGTTCACGAACAGCGTGACGGGCTTCTTCATCTGCGTGCCATTCACATCAGTGGCCTGCAGTTTCACCTGGTACTTGCCGGCTTCGGCGGGCGTCCAGTCCATGGAGTAGGTGACCCACTGGAAGGGATCGAAGTTCGTGATCTGGTCTCTAACGGGAAACTCCTGCCAGGTCTTGCCCATGTCGAAGCTGAAGGACACGCTGGCCAGATCACCCACTACGCGGTTCCAGCTGTACACGGCGCCGGTGAGGTTCACCGGCTCGCCCACCTTGGCGGTGATGCCGTCCTCTTGGAACCACATGCCGTTGATGGGGTAGCTTGGGGAGGGCTCGTCGGATTCGGCCATCATCGGGCCCTTGAAGTAGCTCTCGTCCTGGGTGAAATCGATGGACTGGATGTGCTTCACCTGCCGGGCGCCGGGGTTGCCCAGGGACACGAGCGTCATAGGGGCGCCGTCGTCGTCACTCAAGTCCTCGCCGTAGTACTTCAGGGCGATGTAGGCATCCTCGGTGTAGGTGCTCGCTTCCAGATTCATGGGCGGGAAGGCCTGCCAGCCGTCGGCGCCGGTGGCGTTCACAGCGTTCACGCCCTCGGCCAGGCCGCCGCATTGCTCGATCAGGTAGGCCACCGACACGCCCGACATGGGGATGTTGGACACGAGGGAGCCGCCGCGGCCGTTGGTGGCGCAGGCCAGCGCCATGGTGAACTCGGTCTGGGGCATGGCCTCCAACTCGGCCTTAGTGAAAGAGCGCGGGTTCTTCACGCCAGTCAGGCTCACGGTGTTGTTCTCGTCGCACACGGCATCGAAGCTGAAGGGCTCGCCGTTCTTCTCGGTGACCTCGGGGCCCCAGTTGTTCACGATGAAAACGTCGTCATGATCGGTGACGGCCTGGTCGAGTTTCACGTCGAGGGTCGGGGCACTGTCCTGGGTCATGCCGTTGATGAAGCCGCCGAAGAAGCCGCGGGAGTCGACCCAGTTCTGCTCCATCTCGTTGCCGTCGATGTTGGGATAGCCGCCCAGGGCCGGCTCGTCGTAGAAATCATCCCACAGGATCATCTGGTAATCGCCCTGACCGCCGGCGGAGTTCATGGCATGACAACTCCAGCAGTTTCCGTTGGCCTCCACGAAGGCGGCGCTGCCGTAATGGCTTGCGTGAATGAGATCGCCCAGATAGGGTCCGGTGAGCGCCGTGTGGCCTCGATGGCAGGGCTCGCAGTCCTGATAGGTCAGTGCCTTGTCGTAGCCCACATGGGTCAGGATGTGGCTGTAGCCATCCTTCATGTTCATAACGTCCCACAGATCTTCGTGGCATGAGTTGCAGCCGCGGTTGCCGGCGTTCAGCATATCGGTGGTGCTGAAGGTATCGTTGAAGTTGCCCGCCGACTTCTCGGTGAAGTCGGGGCACATTCCCTCGATCTCCTCTGCCGGGGCGCCCCCCTCCTCGGCTGTCCCCGTGGCGGGCGTGGTGGCTTTGGGGGCGCACCCCCACAGCGCGAGCGCTATGGCGAGCACCGCGGCGGCTATGGCGAGCGCCATAGCGAGCTTCGAGAACCGCATGGCTTCCCTCTTCCCCATGTTCCTCTCCTTTCTCGATTTATTCGGGCCCGCGCCATCTTTCTTTCCGTTACTTGGGCTGCGGGCTGCTCCCACCATAGGGAAGGAGCCTCCCCTTGAAATCAGTAAGGGTTGTTGATCTTTTCATGCCGTCTCAACAACTCTTGTTGATTCGCCAGAAATGCCCGGTGATATGATGAAGTCGGATAGAAAGAGCTCGAGGACGCGAGAGGGGATCGGCGTGATGCGAGGGGAGCGAGAGGAGCGGAGATCGTCGGAGGATACGCCTCGAAACGGTCGGAGTGCGGCCCCCTCGGGGCTCGGGTGGACGTTGACGGCGATGGTGGCCCTCGTGTCCTCGGCCATGCTGCTGCACGAATCGGCGAGCTGGGAGCTCGGCTATGTGGTGCTGGCGGGTTCGCCTGTGAACGTGCGCGCCTACTCGTGCGACGCCCATTCGCTGGGCCTGGTGTTCGGCTACGCCCTTACCCAGGCATGGGGCCCGCGGTTCGCCCTCAGCATCCGCGACATGACGGCGTGGCTCGTCTTCTTCGTCGTACAGTTTGTAGACGTGCTGGCGTTCTATTGGCTCATGGGCGGCGCCGGCCCGTTGTTCGCCGTTGTGGTGGTGCAGTTCGTGGGCGCCGCATCGGGGGCGATGTTCTTTGTGGCGGCCAGTCAGACGGCCTCCGTACTCTCTCCGCGGCAATTCCTGCTGTCGGTGGTGGCGGTTATTGGGGGCACGACCCTGATCGTGCAGGGACTGTTCAGTGTGCTGGAAACCAACGCGCCCCTTGTCGTATCGGAGTTTTTGCATTTGGGATTGGTGGGCGCAGCAGCGTTCGCCACGGCGCGCGCGACGCGGCCGGGATCCTGCCTTGTGGCCGCCTACGAGGCGGTGGCCTATCTGCCCATTCGCTGCCAGGGGCCTCGCGGGGACGATGGGGCTGAAGGGCCATCTGGCACGAGCGCAACTCCGCGCGCTCTTGCAAGTGGTTGGCGCAGCGAGGCGCGGGAGGAGGCCGGCGCGATGCCATCGTTCGTCCAGCTTGGCGGCGTTCTGCGTCGTGGTCCGCTCTGCGTGCGGCTCTTCCTCATTGTGGGAGCCTACGGTGCGGTATTCGGTTTTCTGCATGTGGTGCCGTTGGCCCTGCCCCTCGGTGTGGTGGCCCGGGTAAGCTCGTTTCTCATGGGAGCGGCTGTGGCTCTGGCGCTGTTCGTCGCTACCATGCCGCCCAGCCATGCTCGGGATGTCTCCTGGATATGGAATCGCTTCTATCGCTTCGTGTTTCCGGTGGTTACCGTAGCGGCCCTTCTGGGTCCCCTGACGGCTTCCACTGAGTTCCTGCCAGCGCTTATCATGCAGATGTGCGCGCTGTACTACTTCGACGCGCTTCTGGCCACCGCCTGCTATGCGGTGTGCCGCGCTATCCACGCCGCTCCCTTCCAAGTATTCGGGCGCGCCTTTCTCATCCGTTCGGTGGGCTTTCTGGCTGGCAATGTCATCGGCTCGGTCGTGCATGATACCGTGGTGCTGGATGCGGCGGTATTCAGCGTCGTCGGCACGGCGGTGTTCGTGCTGCTCGTGCTCGTCACCTTCAACACGAACTCCGAGCGCTACGCTAAGACAGTCTGGGGCCTTCTGCCCCACGAGGATCCCCGCGGCCGCTATGAGCGCCGTCACGCCGAACGCTGCGATGCTTTGGCCGCAGATTGGGGGCTGACCGGGCGCGAGAGCGAGGTGCTGCGGTTCTTGGCCGAGGGACGCCGCCCCAAGGAAATCAGTGAGACCCTCGTGGTGTCGGTGGCTACGGTGCGCTCCCATGTGCATGCTATCTACACCAAGGCCGGTGTGCATTCCGCCGATGAGCTGGCGGCTCTCATTCGGGAAGAGGGCGGGGAGGGGTAGCTCTGCTGGCTCGTTCGTCCGTGACGGAGCCGTTCGGTGAATGGCGGCTTGCCTCGTAAGGGGCCGCCCTTGGAAAGCCCGCGCCCTTGACGGGCTTTTCCCGTGTTTCGCGGCCGGGGAGGTGACCGGCACGGGGTTCTCGTGTATCGTAGGGAAGAAGTATCCGAACGGAATGCGGAGGCGTTATGGCGTTCGTTGAGTTTCGCGACGTGAGCAAGATGTACCAGATGGGCGAAGTGTCGGTGGCCGCCGTGCGCGACATGAGCTTCCAGATAGAACAGGGAGAGTTCGTCGTCATCGTGGGGCCGTCCGGCGCCGGCAAGACGACGCTGTTGAACATGCTCGGGGGCATGGACTCGGCCACCTCGGGCACCATTCTGCTCGATGGCGCCGAGGTGAGCTCTTTCAACCGCAAGCAGCTGACCCAGTACCGCCGCCACGACATCGGCTTCGTGTTCCAATTCTACAACCTCGTGCAGAACCTCACGGCCCGGGAGAACGTGGAGCTGGCGAGCCAGATCTGCCGCGACCCGCTGCCGGCCGACGAGGTGCTGGCCGCCGTGGGCCTCGAGCAACGGGCCCGCAACTTCCCCGGGCAGCTCTCGGGCGGCGAGCAGCAACGGGTGGCCATCGCCCGCGCCTTGGCGAAGAACCCCAAGCTCCTGCTCTGCGACGAGCCCACGGGCGCCCTGGACTACGAGACGGGCAAGGCCATCCTGAAGCTCCTGCAAGATACCTGCCGCACGACGGGCCGCACCGTGGTGGTGGTCACCCACAACAGCGCCTTCACGGCCATTGCCGACCGAGTCATCCATGTGCGCGAGGGATCGGTGGCCGCTGTGGAGCGCAACGAGGCGCCCCTGTCCGCCGAGGTGCTGGAATGGTAGGCGGCCGCCCGGCCTGCGCTCCCTTCGCGAAGGCGGAGGGGTGCCGATGAGGGCCTTCAGCAAGGACGTCGTCCGTTCCATCCGCCACTCCCTCGGCCGCTTCGTGGCCCTGGCCGCCATCGTGGCCCTGGGCACCGGCTTCTACGCCGGCCTGCGCATGGCGCCCCCCGACATGAACCTGGCCGCCGACGCCTACTACGACGGTGCCGCCCTCATGGACGTGCGCGTCGTCTCCACCTTGGGGCTCACCGAGGAGGACATCGAGGCCCTGCGGGCCGTGGACGGCGTGGAAGGGGTCATGGGGGCCTACTCCGCCGACGTGCTGGCCACCATGAACGACGAGCAGTACGTCATGCGCGTGCACTCCCTCTCGCCGAGCGCCGCCACAAGCGTTCAGGAGGGCTCTGCCGTCGTCTCCGATGACGGCGACTACCTGAACCGCCTCGAACTGGCCGAGGGGCGCTGGCCGGCGGCCCCGGGGGAGTGCGTCATCTTCAACGACAAGGTCATGAGCGGCCCCTCCGAGCTGGGGGACACCATCGTGGTGGACGGCTCGGTGGGCGAGGGGGCCGACGCTCTGGCGCGCACGGAGTTCACCGTAGTGGGCCGCGTGCACTCGCCGCTCTACGTGAGCTCCACGGCCATGGGCACGTCCACCATCGGCTCGGGCACGGTGGAGCAGTTCATGTACGTGATGCCCGAGGACTTCGATCCCGACCTGCCCTTCGTGGAGGCCTACCTCACCGTGGCCGGCGCCGCCGAGCTGCCGGCGAACAGCGCCGCCTACGATGAGCGTGTGGCCGCGGTGGTGGCCGCCGTCGAGGCTATCGCCCCCGAGCGGGAGCAGGCCCGCGTGGCGGGGCTCCAGGCCGAGGCCCAGGCCGATCTGGACGAGGCGCGGGCCGAGTTCGAGGAGGAGAAGGCCCGCGCTCAGACCGAGCTGGGGGATGCCCGCGCTGAGCTGGATGCGGCCAAGGCCGAGCTGGACGACGGCCAGCGACAGCTGGATTCCGCGGCGAGTACCCTGGCGGCCAATGAAAAGAAGATCAGCGACGGCGAGAAGCAGTACGTCCAGGGCACCGACGCCCTCGCGAAGCGCCGGGCCGATGCCGATGCGCAGTTCGCCGAGGCCCAGGCGGCGGTGGAGGCCAACGAGGCGAACCTGGCCGAAGCGAAGGCGGCCCTGCCGACCCTGGAGGCCTCCCTGGCCCAGGTGGAGGCGGCCCTGGCCGCTCCGGATCTGCCGGCCGAGCAGCGGGCCCAGCTCGAGGCCCAGAAGGCCGAGCTGGAGAAGAACATCGCCGACATCGGCGCGGCTGCGGTGGCCCTGGAAGAGGCCAAGGCCCAGCTGGCGGCCCAGCGCACGGCCGCCGAGGAGCAGATGGCCGCGGCCCAGAAGCAGCTCGACCAGGGCAAGCTGGACGTGGAAGAGGGCAAGACGCGCCTGGAAGAGGGCCGGGCCGAGTACGAGCAGGCCAAGGCCGACCTGGAAGCGGGCCGCGCCGAGTACGAACGAGGCGTGGCCGACTACGACGCCGCAGCCGCCGAGGCCAACGAGAAGCTCGATAAGGCCGAACGGGAGCTGGCCGATGCCCAGCAAGAGATCGACGACATCGAGCCGCCGGACTGGCTCGTTATGGACCGCTCAAAGAACTTCGGTCTGGTCAGCTTCGAGAACGACGCTGCTCGCGTCGACGCCATCGCCTCCTTCTTCCCCCTCATCTTCTTCCTCGTGGCGGCATTGGTGGCCCTCACCACCATGACCCGCATGGTGGAGGAGGAGCGCATGCTCATCGGTACCTTCAAGGCCCTCGGCTACTCCCGGGCGCGCATCACGTCGAAGTACCTCATCTACGCGGCCCTGGCCGCCGGCCTCGGCAGCCTCATCGGTATCGGGGTCCTCTCCCAGCTGCTGCCGTGGGTGGTCATGGAGGCCTACTCCATCGTCTACTACGTGCCGAACGGCCCTCTGGCTGTGGACTGGCCCATCGCCCTGGCCGCTGCCGGCATCGGCGTGGGCATCACCCTGGCCGCCACTTGGGCCGCTGCGGCCGCCACCCTGCGCGAGACTCCGGCCGCCCTCATGCAGCCGCCGGCGCCCAAGGCGGGCAAGCGCATTCTCCTGGAGCATATCGGCCCCCTGTGGCGGCGCCTGTCGTTCTCGTGGAAGGTCACCTTCCGCAACATCTTCCGCTACAAGCGCCGCCTCATCATGACCTGCGTGGGCATTGCCGGCTGCACGGCCCTGCTGCTCACGGGTCTGGGGCTCCAGAACTCCATCAACGACATCATCGACGTGCAGTACGGCGAGATCGTGGACTACAACGTCGTCATCACCGAGAAAGAGGACGCCGCCGACGCCGATCGCGAGGCCGCGCGCGCCCTGTTGGACGATAAGGACCAGCTGCCCGTGGCCGTGCGCGCCACCGAGGCCTCCCTGATCGCGGTGGGCGCCAATGGCACCGAGGCCATGACCACCATTGTGGCCCCCGACGACCCCTTGGCCTTCCAGGGGCTCTGGCACTTCCGCGCCCGGGAAGGCCACGAGGCGCGCGACCTGACCGATGAGGGAGCTATCGTCACCGAGAAGCTCGCGGTGAAGCTGGGGCTTTCCGTGGGCGACGAGATCACCTTCGCCGAGCAGGACGACCTGGGCAACGCCACGGCCGTCACCTACACCGTGCCCGTGGCCGCCGTCGTCGAGAACTACATCGGCGACTACGCCTTCATGACGCCCGCGGTCTTCGAGCGCACCTTCGGCGAGGAGCCGGACAACCTTACAGTATACGCCCGGGCCACCGACGACGGGGAAGCGCGGGCGGCCCTCTCCGAGGCCCTGCGCGCGACCGGGGCCGTGGACACCGTGGCCTTCAACGACGAGGTCATCGACTCCTATCGCCAGATGCTGAAGTCGGTGGACATGGTCGTGGTGGTGCTCGTGGTGGCCGCGGCGGCGCTGGCCTTCATCGTGCTGTACAACCTCACGAACATCAATATCACCGAGCGGGCCCGCGAGATCGCCACGCTGAAGGTGCTCGGCTTCACGCCCCGGGAGGTGAACGCCTACATCTTCCGCGAGATCGTGCTGCTCACCATCCTGGGGGCGCTTGTGGGACTGGGGCTCGGCGTGGTGCTGGAAGGGTTCGTGGTGGTCACCGCCGAGGTGGACCAGGTGATGTTCGGCCGCACCATCCATGCCGCGAGCTTCGGGATCGCCTTTGCGCTCACCATGGTGTTCACCGCCGTGGTCATGGTGGCCATGCGACCCAAGCTGGCGAAGATCGACATGGTGGAGAGCCTGAAGAGCAACGAATAGCCGTCCGGCTGTCGGGATTGCTCGCTACTTCGTGATCTTTCCCTGCTCGACCCACCGGCGGATGCGGTAGCTCACTCCCAGGTCGTCGCAGATGGTCTGGCAGGCGGCCTCTTCTTCGGGGGTGAGGGTGGTCTCCACCGTGGTCATGGTCACCTCGGGCACATATCGGCTGACCTTGCGGGCGAAATCCAGCATGGCGGGGAAGGCCTCCTCGCCGAAGCGGCTGCGCGTCAGCTCGGCGTAGCGCTCGGGGCTTGGGGTGTTCAGCGAGATGGATACCGCATCGACGATGCCCGCGAACTCGGGCGCGATATCGCGGTCGCAGATCAGCGATCCCTGGCCGTTGGTGTTCACGCGCACGGGCAACCCGTAGGTCTCCTTCACGTAGGCGGCCACGGGCTTCAGCACCTCCCATGCCTCGGTGGGCTCGCCGAAGCCGCAGAAGACCACTTCGCCGTAGCGGCTCATGTCGAATTTCGCGAACTCGTCGCGCACTTCCTCGAACGTGGGCTCGCGCTCAAGCCACAGGCTGTCCGATCCACAGACCGATTCTCCCTGGCTGCGCAGGCAGAAGGTGCAGCGGCACGAGCAGCGGTTCGTCAGGTTCACGTACAGGCCGTCATACACCTCGTACAGCATGGTCATGGCTTTCGACACGGTGCGTCCTTTCTCGTTCGGCGTGTCCGGCTTCTAATCCAGTTCTCGAATGACTTCCTCGAAGGCCACCCCGTCGGTGACGGGAATGCCCATCGCGGCCGAGCGCTCGATGCAGCGCCCGATGAACGTGGCGGCCTTCTCCACCGAAGTGCGGAAGGGCAGGCCCTTTACCGCGTCGGCGGCAATGATGGCGGCGAATACGTCGCCGGTGCCCGAGCGGTCGCCGCCCTGCTGGGGTGTGCGCACGGTGAAGGCGCCCCCGCCGCGCTCGTAGCCCACGTTCACGACGGCGCCCTCGCGCACGACGCCGGTGATCACCACAGAGCGCGGCCCCGCGGCGGCCACGCGCTCGGCCATGGCGGCCACGGTCTCCAGCGAGGCATCGGCGGGGTAGGGCTCGCCGAGCAGCAGCGCCGCCTCGGTCAGGTTGGGCGTGACGATATCGGCGGCGGCCACCAAACGGCCCATAGAGGCGCACATGGCAGGGGTGTAGGTGGCATAGGGGCGCCCATAGTCGCCCATCACGGGATCGACCACCACCACGGTGCCGTCCGTCGCGAACTCGCGGAGGAAGCTCTCCACGATGGCGATCTGATCGGCCGACCCGAGAAAGCCCGTGCAGATGCCCGCGAATTGCAGGCCGAGCTTGCGCCACTCGGCGATGTGCTCTTCCATGTGCGCGGTGAAATCCTGGAAGCTGAAGCTGTCGAACATCGTGTGGTTGGACAGCACCGCCGTGGGCAGCGGGCAGCACTGCACGCCCAAATGAGAGATGATCGGCAGCTGCACGGCCACCGAGCAGCGCCCGAACCCGGTGTAGTCGTTCACGAGCGCGATCTTCTTCTGTCGGTTGTGCGGCATGGGGCCTCCTTTTCCGGCGTCGAGCGCATCCCGGCCCCGCATCGCAGCGAGCCGCAGGCGAGGTTGCGCAGTCTCTCATGATACACCCCTGTGTTGCGCCTCTGTTTCCGGATTGCCGCCCCGGGCTTCGGGCGGCGTGTGTGCTACCATAGCGCCCAAACCTTTTGAGGGGTCGCACAGGAGCGGCCCCCGTTCATGGAGAAGGAGCATTCAACCGTGAAAGTAACCGAGAAGAAGTTGGCCGACGGCGTCATCAAGCTGGATTGCGAGGCGACGGCCATCGAGGTGAACAATGCCCTGAAAGAGGCCGGCGAGGCCTTTGCGCTGTCCATGGGCGTGCGCCCCCAGCCCGGCAAGAGCATCGAGCAGCTGTGCCAGGAGCAGATGGGCATCGCCGATCTGGACAAGATCGTGGAGACGAGCGCCATCGAGATCCTCGTGCCCCGGGCGCTCGACCGCCGCAACCTCGTGCCCGCCTTCCCGCCCAAGGCCACGCCCGCCACAAAGTTCGAGCGCGGCAAGAAGTTCTCCTTCACGCTGAGCGTCACCGTGAAGCCCACCTACGAGCTGTCTTCCTACGACCCGGTCGAGGTCACGGTGCAGCCCTTCGTCTTCGACGAGAGCCCCATCAACCAGCAGCTCGAGGAGATCGCCAAGAACTCGGTCACCTACGTGGCCGCCGATCCGAAGCCGCTTGAGGCTGGCGATGCCTGCTCCATCGCCATGAAGTGCTTCGACGACGGCGAGGAGATCAAGGCGCTCACCTGCGAGGACCGCACCTACCTCATGGGCCGCGGCTATATGCCCGCCGGCTTCGACGAGGCGCTCGTGGGCATGGAGCCGGGCCAGACCAAGGAGTTCACCTTCGAGGCTCCGCTCGGCACCGAGAACGGCGAGGTGACGAACAAGCCCATCTCCTGCACTGTGACCGTGAAGGAGATCCAGGAGGAAGTGGTGCCGGTCATCGACGACGCCTGGGTGAAGGCCAACATGCCCATGTTCAAGGATCTCGATGCCCTGAAGGCCGACATGCGCCGCGTCTTCGAGGCCCAGCAGCGCGAGGCCTACGAGGGCTACGTGCAGCAGATGTGCGTCGGCCAGCTCACCCGCCGCTTCGAGGGCCGCATCGCCGACGAGGTCTACGAGGCCACCCGCGACCACCTCATGCAGAACCTTCGCGCCGAGCTTTCCCAGGCCGGCACGACCTGGGAGCAGTTCGTGGCTGCCAACGGCGGCGAGCAGCAGTTCGGCATGATGCTCATGATGCAGACCCGCGAGGTGCTCGTCCAGGGCTTCTGCCTCGATGCGGTGTACCGCCACGAGCGCCTGACCCTCACCGACAAGGACCTGGAGGACGCCTGCTACGGCATGAACCCCCAGGGCAACCCCAAGGCCATGCGGGCCGATCTGGAGGCCTCGGGCCGCGGCTTCGCCCTGCGCGAGACCGCCGAGCGCCTGAAGGCCGCTCGCTTCGTGACGGCCCACGCGAAGATCACCACCGCCGCGGCCCCCGAGCCCGCAGCCGCGCCTGAAGAGTCCGCGGCCCCGGCCGAGGCAGAATAAGGAACCTGCGGTAGGGCAAGGGCCATGCCCTTGCCGCCCAGCAAGAGAGGCTCCGCCGAGCGGGGAGGGGCAACCTTCTTTCCCGGCATCGCCTTTCGACCAGTGCACCCACCCGGGCGGGCTTCGGCCCGCCCGCTTCATGGAAGGAGCGTCTCCGTGGCACCAAAGCGCCCGAAGCGAAACTCTCCGGCTTCGGCAGGCCCCGCGGCGCTGCCGTCTTCGGCTTTCCTGCCTACCACCCGCGCCGAGGCCGATGCGCGCGGTTGGGGCCAGCTCGACTTCGTCTACGTCTCGGGCGATGCCTACGTGGACCACCCCTCCTTCGGCAGCGCCATCATCACCCGCGTGCTGGAATCCCACGGCTACACGGTGGGCATCATCGCCCAGCCCGATTGGAACGAACCGGCCAGTATGACCGTCTTCGGCGAGCCGCGCCTGGGCTTCCTCGTGTCGGCGGGCAACATGGACTCCATGGTGAACCACTACACAGTGAACAAGAAGCGCCGCCGCGAGGACGCCTACACTCCGGGCGGGGAAGCGGGCCGCCGCCCCAATCACGCGGTCGTGGTGTACGCGAACCTCATTCGGCGCACCTACAAGAAGACTCCCGTCATCTTGGGCGGCATCGAGGCCAGCCTGCGCCGGCTCGCCCACTACGACTACTGGTCCGATTCCCTCAAGCGCTCTATCCTCATGGACTCGGGGGCCGATCTCATCTCCTACGGCATGGGGGAGCGCTCCATCGTGGAGATCGCCGACGGACTGGCCGCGGGCCTTTCCGTGGAAGACCTCACGTTCATCGACGGCACGGTGTTCC
Source organism: Adlercreutzia sp. (assembly GCF_056795635.1). Lineage (NCBI taxonomy): Bacteria > Bacillati > Actinomycetota > Coriobacteriia > Eggerthellales > Eggerthellaceae > Adlercreutzia > Adlercreutzia sp. The sequence continues at coordinate 59,586 of NZ_JBQIIT010000014.1, forward strand.
GCACCCGTTCCCTGGATCATGTGGTCGATTACGAGATGCTGCCGAGCTGGGAGGCGGTGTCCGCCGACAAGCGCACCTTCGCGACAAGCTTCGCCGCCCAGTACCGCGCGAGCGATCCGGTGAGCGGCAAGCGGCTTGTGGAGACCTATCCCCACGGGGTGTACGTGGTACAGAATCCGCCGGCCGCCCCGCTGACCCAAAACGAGATGGACGCCGTCTACCGGTTACCCTACGCCCGCACATGGCACCCGTCCTACGACGCGGCCGGGGGCGTGCCGGCCCTTTCCGAGGTGAAGTTTTCCCTCACCTCCTGTCGCGGCTGCTTCGGTGAGTGCGCCTTCTGCGCGCTCACCTTCCATCAGGGGCGCATCGTCACGGGCCGCTCCCACGAGTCGCTTCTGGAAGAGGCCCGCGCCATGACCGCCGACCCCGACTTCAAGGGCTATATCAACGACGTGGGCGGCCCCACGGCGAACTTCCGCGGGCCGGCCTGCGCCAAACAGCGCGCCCGGGGCGCCTGCGTCGACCGCCGCTGCCTGGGCACGAAGCCCTGCCCGGCGCTCAAGGCCGATCACCGCGACTATACGGGCCTGCTGCGCAAGCTGCGGAAGCTGCCCGGCGTGAAGAAGGTGTTCGTGCGTTCCGGCATCCGCTTCGACTACGTCATGGCCGACCCCGATCCCGACCGCACGTTTTTGCGCGAGCTGACGGCCCACCATGTGTCCGGCCAGCTGCGTGTGGCTCCCGAGCATGTATCCGATACCGTGCTGGCCGCCATGGGCAAGCCGCCGCGGGCCGTCTACGACGCCTTCTGCGAGGCCTTCGACGAGGCGAACCGAGCGGCGGGGAAGAACCAGTTCGTCGTGCCCTATCTGATGTCGTCGCACCCGGGCAGCACGCTCGCCGAGGCGGTAGAGCTGGCCGAGTACGTGCGCGATATGGGCTTCAACCCCGAGCAGGTGCAGGATTTCTACCCCACGCCCTCCACCATCTCCACGTGCATGTACTACACGGGGCTGGACCCGCGTACCATGGAGCCCATCTACGTGCCGAAATCCGCCCGCGAGAAGGCCATGCAGCGCGCGCTCATCCAGTACCGCAACCCCGCGAACTACGACCTGGTGCGCGAGGCCCTCGTGAAGGCGAAGCGCACCGACCTCATCGGCTGGGACGAGCATTGCCTCATCCGCCCCGTGCGTCCCAAGAAGCGCGACGGGGAGGACGGGTCGCCCCGCCGCGGTGCGGGCGGGAAGGGCAGCGCCGGCAAACAGTCGAAATCGGGCAAGCGGCCGCGACCCGACGCCGGCAAGCCCGGTGCGGCCCCCAAGGTGGGCAAGCCGGGGAAGGGGAGGCCGTCAAAGGCCGGAGCGCCCAGCCGTCCCGGCCCCGCTGCGGCCCAGCGCGTCGGCAAGCCTCCCAAGGCAAGCGGCCGCAAGGGCGGCATCCGCAAGGGGCGATAGGCGCGTTGGCCGGCCGCCGCGCATCTTCCCCGTATGTGGCAGAAATGTGAGGGCGCGACCGTCGGCGAAAAACTTCTTGAATGCGTCATGGCCCACGCCTATAATGCATCTTTGCGTCTGTGTGGCCAGCGATGGATACACCCGGGCGCGTGGTTAGACGGCGTCGCGACGGAGAGCCTCCATCTGCGCCGATCGGCAATCGCCTGACCACTCAAAGTAGGGGAGCTTCCGGTGTGCGGAGAGGCGCGCGAGCGGAAGATCCGAAGTAAGGGGCGACGTCACGCGCACCGGTTGCCGTTACCGGCCGGAGCGGTGGGGAAGCCCGAGGTTAAGAAAGGTTGTTACTGTGGGAATCAAACAGTACAAGCCGACGAGCCCCGGCCGACGTTTCCAGACGGTCTCCGACTTCGCGGAGATCACCACGTCCAAGCCGGAGAAGTCTCTGCTGGCCCCGAAGCCGAAGAAGGCCGGTCGTAACTGCTACGGTCGCATCACCACCCGTCACCAGGGCGGCGGCAACAAGCAGCGCTACCGCATCATCGACTTCAAGCGGAACAAGGACGGCGTGCCCGCCAAGGTTGCCACGATCGAGTACGATCCCAACCGTTCCGCCCGTATCGCTCTGCTGCACTACGTTGACGGCGAGAAGCGCTACATCATCCACCCGAAGGGCCTGAAGGTGGGCGACATCGTGGTGTCCGGCCCCGAGGCCGACATCAAGCCGGGCAATGCCCTGCCCCTGGCCAACATCCCCGTCGGTACGCTGATCCACAACGTGGAGCTCCAGCCGGGCAAGGGCGCGGCTATCGCCCGTTCCGCCGGCACCTCCATTCAGCTCATGGGCAAGGAAGGCAACTACGCCGTCCTGCGCATGCCTTCTTCCGAGATGCGCCGCGTGCTCATCACCTGCCGCGCCACCATCGGCGAGGTGGGCAATGCCGAGCACTCCAACATCAAGATCGGCAAGGCCGGCCGCAAGCGTTG